>NZ_JAYDCJ010000003.1:2169304-2479205 GCF_034555935.1 Marinobacter qingdaonensis | reverse complement strand
GGATGGTTTCGGCCACCAGCGGCGACACTTCCTTGAACACCTTTCGACCCTGCTGGATAAACAGCTTGTCCGGCTTGCCGACACCGGATTCGTCGGCGCGGTTCAGGAACCCGAAGTTGTTGCGGATGTTGTTGGAGAACTGAGTCTTGAGACTGGTTCCGAGGATTTCGAAGCCCGAGCCGGGTTGGGTGTTCTCTTCCCGCTCCACCAGGATAGCGGTGCAGGCATCCCCGAAGATAAAGTGACTGTCACGGTCCCGGAAATTCAGGTGACCGGAGCAAATCTCCGGACTGACTACCAGTACCGAACGAGCCGCGCCGTTTTCCACCGAATTGACCGCAGCCTGGAGGCCAAAAGTGGCGGAACTGCAGGCCACGTTCATGTCGTAGGCAAAACCATTCACACCCAGGGCCTGCTGGACCTCGATGGCGATGGCCGGGTAGGCGCGCTGCAGATTCGAACAGGCCACAATCACCGCATCGACGTCGTCCGCGGTCTTGCCCGCCTGGGCCAGCGCTTCATTACAGGCGGCAACCGCCATCTCACATTGCACGGACCGCTCGTCGTTGCTGCGCTCCGGAATCGACGGGGTCATCCGCTCCGGGTTCAGGATGCCATCCTTGTTGATGACATGCCGGCGCTTGATGCCCGACGCCTTCTCGATGAACGCCGACGAGGATGGCTGCAACGCCGCCACGTCGCCGCGGGCTATTTCATCCGCGTGTTCGGAATTGAACTGTTCTACATACTGGTTGAAGGCTTCAACCAGCTCGTCGTTGTCGATGGTCGCCGGCGGTGTATAGAGACCGGTTCCGCTAATGACGGCTTTAATCACACGAACCCCACGTCATGGTTATGGAATCTGGACGGATTTAGTGAGCTGACGGAAATACTAACACAGTCTCAGGGGATTGCCCGCCAGTAAACCGTGCACCGGGCACCGCATCGGTGCAGCGCGAACAGGCGCCCGTCAGACCCGGGTTTGCTCCCACTGCTTATCCAGGCGCTTGACCGAGACGGTCATCACCGTGCCCAGCTGTTGGGCAAAAAACGACACCCGAAATTCTTCCAGCATCCACCGGTAACGCACCAGCTCCGGGTCCCGTACACCCTGCCGCAGCTGTTCCTCCCGCTTGCTGGCGTAGCGGGACCAGAGTGGCTCGATCGCGTGCAGGAATTCCCGCTCGCGGCCCATTTCCCGGGGCATTTTTTCCAGCCGGACCAGGGCCGCCTCGAAATAGCGCCCGAACTCGGCCAACCACTCACCCGGTGTCGCGACCAGGAACCCGGGATACACCAGCTGCTCCATCTGAAATTTCAGGTCCGCCATGCTGTTGGCCAGGGCCAGGTTGATCTTGCCCTTGAGCTGCTTCGCCACTTTCTGGTAGCCGGTCATGGCTTGGTACAGGCGCTCATCCGCCGCTTCCAGGGCGGGAATGAAGTCACCCCGATGGCGGTCGAACAGAAGGTCGAACGCGCTCCGGTCCCGGGGCAGCCCGTCGGCCAGGAAATGCTGCATGGCCGTCGCCAGCAGCAGGTCGTCCAGCAACACCTTGGCCCGGCCCACCGGCGCGAACATCAACGCCGACTGTTTGAACCGGGGCAATTTCCGCTCGAGGTCGTCCAGGGTCTTGCCGAACCGGTTGAGAATCAGCCGGGCGACGCCCTTCCGGGTCGTGTCCTCGGCGGTGAGCCGGTCCAGGCAACGAATCGGACGAACGGTCTCGCCCAGATCCTCCAGCGCCGGATACACGGTCACCTGCATACCGCCTTTTTCGGTCTGTACCTGCTCCGGCAGTGCGCCAAACTGCCAGTCGGGGTGGTCCCCGGCCGGCTCACTATCCCGAGTGTCACTCTCCGCGGATGCCAGCGCCGCTTCCGCCTTGCCTTCCAACTGATCCTGCAACCGGACCGCTTCCCGACTTTCGGCCATGACCTTGCCGCCGTCGCCCAGCACCCGCAGGTTCATTCGCAGATGTTTTGGCAATTCCGATTCAGACCAGGCGTCGGGATCGATTCGCACCCCCGTCATGCGCCGCAATTGCTCGCCAAGCTGGAGGGTCAGGGGCTCGTTCGACGGCTGCAGATTGGCCAGCGCCGCGTCGACGAAGTCTGGCACCGGTACAAAATTGCGCCGGAGCGCCTTCGGCAGCCCTTTCACCAGGGCCACGCACTTCTCTCGAAGCAGGCCCGGCACCAGCCATTCCAGCCGCCGGGACGGAATCTGCTTCAATGCCATCAGAGGCACCTGCAGGGTTACGCCGTCCCTTTCGCTGGTGGGTTCGAACTCGTAGCTCAGGGGGTACTGCACCCCCTCCCACTCCAGAAAATCGGGGTAGAGGTTCCCGGCCTGGGCATCCACCGGCCGCTGCAGCACATCGGCCTCGGTCAGCTCCAGCTCCTTCAGCTCCTGGGACGACAGTCGTTTCCACCAGTCCTCAAAATGACGGCCACTGACGATGTCCGCAGGCAGGCGCTGGTCGTAGAACGCGACCAGAACCTCGTCGTCAACCAGGAGGTCCCGACGCCGGGTCTTCTTTTCAAGGTTCTCGACGGTATCCAGCATCTCCCGATTACGGGCGATAAATGGGGCCTTGGACCGGTAATCCCCCTCTACCAGCGCGCGCCTGATAAAGAGATTCCGGCACTCCACCGGATCGATCTTGCTGTAAGCAATGCGGCGCTTGGGCACTACATCCAGGCCGTAAAGGGTGACCTTCTCATAGCCCATCACCTGGGCGCGCTTCTGCTCCCAGTGCGGTTCGAAATAAGAGCGTTTGACCACGTGGCCGGCGAGCGGCTCCAGCCATTCCGGCTGAATGGCGGCGACCATGCGGGCAAACACCCGGCTGGTTTCAACAATTTCGGTGGCGACAATCCACTTGGGGCCGGTCTTGGCCACCTTGGAACCGGGAAAGATCATCAACTTGCGATTGCGGGTGGCCAGGTACTCCTTTTTTTCCACCTTGACCGCCACCTGACCCAACAAACCGGCCAGGATGGCCTTGTGCAAGGCCTCGTAGCTGGCCGCATCCCGGTTGAACGCCATCTTCTGATCCCGGCAGATCAACGTCAGCTGCCGGTGGATGTCCCGCCACTCGCGCATGCGCATCCAACTGAGAAAGCTCTTTTGACACAGCTTTTTCAGTTGATTCTGGGACAGCTCCTGGCGCTGCTCCTCGTAGAAATTCCAGATGTTCAACAGGGTGAGGAAATCCGATTCCTTGTCGTTGAACGGCGCGTGCGCCTGGTCCGCCGCCTGCTGCTTCTCCTGGGGCCGTTCCCGGGGGTCCTGCACGCTCAAGCCGGCGATCACGATCAGGGTCTCGGCCAGACTGCCCTGCTCCGCCGCCGTCACCAGCATCCGCGCCAACCTGGGATCCAGAGGCAGTTTCGCCATGGTGCGGCCGAGCTTGGTAACCCGGCGTTTGTCATCAACCGCGCTGAGTTCCTCGAGCAGCTTGTAGCCATCATTGATCTGGCGCTTGTCCGGCGCCTCGAGGAACGGGAAGTTGCGGATGTCCCCGAGCCCGGAGGTGGCCATCTGCAGGATGACCGAGGCCAGGTTAGTCCGCAGGATTTCCGGGTCGGTGTACTCCGGGCGATTGATGAAATCGGTTTCATCGTACAGCCGGAAGCAGATACCGGGCGCAACCCGACCACAGCGGCCAGCACGCTGGTTGGCGCTGGCCTGGGAGACCGGCTCAATGGGCAGACGCTGGATTTTCGACCGCACACTGTAACGGCTGATCCGGGCGACCCCGGTATCGATGACGTACCGGATACCCGGCACCGTCAGGGAGGTTTCGGCCACGTTGGTGGACAGAACGATCCGTCGGCCCCGGTGCGACTGGAACACCCGATTCTGTTCCTGGTTGCTCAGCCGGGAATACAGCGGCAGCACCTCGGTGTGCTTCAGGTCGACATGGCGAAGGACCTTGCTCAGGTTCCGGATTTCCCGTTCACCCGGCAAAAACACCAGGACATCGCCAGGCGGCTGTTTCTCGGCGCGTTCGTGCTGTTCAATTTCATCCAGGGCGCCCAGCACTCCGTCCGTCCAGCCCTGGTCACGGTCGTCTTCGTCGCCCGTCAATGGCCGATAGCGGACATCCACCGGGTAGGTCCGACCGCTGACTTCGATGACCGGCGCCTGGTCGAAGAACTCGCTGAAGCGCTCGACCTCAATGGTGGCGGAGGTGATGATCACTTTCAGGTCCGGGCGCTTGGGCAGCAGCTGACGCAGGTACCCCAATAGGAAGTCGATGTTCAGGCTGCGTTCGTGGGCCTCATCAATGATCAAGGTGTCGTAGCGATCGAGGAATCGGTCGTGCTGAACCTCGGCCAGCAGGATCCCGTCGGTCATCACCTTGACCCGGGACTGGTCCGAGGTGGTGTCGGTGAAACGCACCTGGTAGCCGATCTGCTGACCGGTCTGCTCCCCCAGTTCTTCGGCAATCCGCCCGGCCACGCTGCGCGCCGCAATACGCCGGGGCTGGGTGTGGCCAATCAGGCCGCGGATGCCCCGACCGCTGTTCATGCAGATCTTGGGAATCTGGGTGGTTTTCCCGGACCCGGTCTCACCGGCGATGATCACCACCTGATTCTGTTCAATTGCATCGCGGATATCGTCGACCCGTTCCGACACCGGCAGGCCATCCGGGAAGCTCGCGGGCTTGTGCAGCGCCTGGCGCTGTTGCACCTTTTCCAACCCCCGCTCGAGCCAGCCCGCCATTTTCTGCAGGTCCTTTTCACCCGGGTTACCCTTGGTGCGGGCGACCGTCTTGACGATCCGTGCCGCCTCCTGCTGGTTGCAGGCATCCAACTGCTCCATCATGGCTTTCACGGCGGCTTTACCGTCGGGCTTCAGCGTCGTGGTGTCGGCACTCTTCGGACTGGTTCTGGTCATTGCAGTGGGTAATCGGTCTCGGTCGGAATGATTGGCGAAATGGCGACAGTCTAGCGGGAAAGCCGTGCGCATAAAAACGAAAACCCCGCCGGGGCGGGGTTTTGCCGGTGCCGAATCGCTCGATCGCGATCCGGCGCTGTCCGGGTCCGAAGCTCGGGTTACTTGGCGTTGGCCTCGTCCCGCAGCTCACGGCGCAGGATCTTGCCGACGTTGGTCTTCGGCAGCTCCTCGCGGAACTCGAAGTGCTTGGGCACCTTGTAAGCGGTGAGCCGTTCGCGACAGAATTCCTTGAGCTCATTTTCGCTCACGCCCTCACCGGTGGGCACCAGGTACACCTTCACCGCTTCCCCACTCTTGGAATCAGGAATACCAACGGCCGCGCACTCAACCACCTTGGGATGGCTGCTTACCACGTCTTCGATTTCGTTCGGGAAGACGTTGAAGCCGGAGACAATGATCATGTCCTTTTTCCGGTCGACGATGCGGATGTACCCATCTTCCTGGATCAGCGCGACGTCCCCGGTTTTCAGGAAACCGTCCTCGGTGAAGGACTTCTGGGTGTCCTCCGGACGCTGCCAGTAGCCCCGCATGACCTGAGGTCCCTTGACGCACAGCTCACCCGGCTCGCCCAGCGGGGTTTCGTTGCCCTCTTCGTCGATGGTCTTGATGACGGTGGACGGGATCGGCAGGCCGATGGTGCCCAACTGGATCGCGACGTGGGGGTTAAAGGTAACCACCGGGGAGGTTTCGGTCATGCCGTAGCCCTCGGAAATCTCACAACCGGTCACACGCTGCCACATCTTGGCGGTATCACTGGTCAGGGCCATACCGCCGGACGAGGTCAGCTTGAGGGCGCTGAAGTCGAGGTTGCGGAACTCCTCGTTGTTGCACAGCGCCACGAACAGGGTGTTGAGGCCCAGGAACGCGCTGAATTTGTGGTTCTTCAGTTCCTTCACGAACCCTGGAATGTCCCGGGGATTCGGGATCAGGACGTTGTGGGCACCGGCTTCCAGCATGATGCCGCAGTTCAGAGTGAAGGAGTAGATGTGGTACAGCGGCAGCGGCGCGATCACCACTTCCTGGCCCTCGACCACGATGTCGCCCATCATCGGGCGGGTCTGCAGCAGGTTGGCGACCAGGTTGCCGTGGGTCAGCATCGCACCTTTGGCAACACCGGTGGTGCCACCGGTGTACTGGAGTACGGCGATGTCGTCGGACTTGCACTCGACCGGGCTGAATTTCTCACGGGCACCGGCACTCAGGACCGCAGGCAGTTTGTGCGCTCCGGGAATGTTGAACGGCGGCACCATCTTCTTGACGTGCTTGATCACGGCGTTCAGCAGGGTGCGCTTGATCGGCGAATGCATGTCCGCGATTTCGGTCACGATGACGTGCTCGATGCCGGTGTTCGGCAGCACCTTCTCGGCATTTTCGGCCATGTTGGCCAGCACCACCAGCGCCTTGGCGCCGGAATCATTGAACTGGTGCTCCATTTCCCGGGTTGTGTACAGGGGGTTGGTGTTCACCACGATCAGACCGGCGCGCATGGCGCCGAATACGACAACCGGGTACTGGCTGACGTTGGGCATCTGGACCGCAATGCGATCTCCGGGCTTCAGATCGGTCTTGTTCTGCAACCAGGCGGCGAAGTTCCGGCTCTGGGTGTCCAGGTCACGGTAGGTGAGAGTCGCTCCAACAGCGCTGAAGGCTGGGCGGTCCGCGTATTTCTTGACGGCCTGCTCAAACACTTCGACCATGCTGCTGTACTTGTTCAGGTCTACCTCGCGGGGCACCCCGGCGGGGTATTTGTCCTGATAGAACTGCTCAAAATCCATCACCATCTCCTGTTTGGCGTTTCTGATTGTAATGCTCCGAATTTGCCAGACTGATCAAAAATCAACCCTACTAAAGTCTCAGTCGGAAAAAAGTGGAGAGAGAATAGCAGTTTTGTTAACGATGAGGTAGTTTTCAAACTTCAAGTATGAACACCTGTACTCAACAAGGAATTGTGCGGAGCACCCCATGAGCGACACCCTGGACACCCTTGAAAACATTACCTATGACGAGTTGAACGAGGGCGACACCGCAACCTTCACCCGCACCCTTTCGGAAGAGGAACTGGTGCTGTTCGCGGCGGTGTCAGGGGACGTCAATCCTGTACACCTGGATTCCGAGTTCGCGGCCGATTCGGTGTTCAAGGAACGGATTGCCCATGGGATGTGGAGTGGGTCGCTGATCTCCGCGGCGTTGGCGACCGTGATGCCCGGCCCGGGTACCGTGTACCTGGAACAGAGCCTGAACTTCAAGCGGCCAGTCAAGCTCGACGACACCCTGACGGTGACCCTGAGCGTGTTGCGTAAGGAACCGAAAAATCGGGTCGTGTTCAAGTGTGACGTCCGCAACCAGAGCAATCAGCGCGTCGTCGGTGGCGAAGCCCGGGTTATCGCGCCCACCGAGAAAGTGTCGCTGCGCAAACCCCGCCTGCCGAAGATCACCATCGAGAGTTAAGTAAGGTTCACCCGGGCAGGAAGTCGATGGGAAAACGGACCTTGCGCGCGCCCACGTTGTCGGCGCCAAAGTTGAACAACCGTACCCTCATTGCGATGCGCTGCTCCAGGGTCGGATGCTTCAGCTCCGAGCTGACCACCTGGCACGCGGACACCGACCCATCCGGCTCGATCACCAGCTCCAGCAGGACCTTGCCCTCCAGGGTCGGGTCCTGGCGCAGTTCCCGCCGATACATCGAATAGAGCGCCGTCTTCTGGGCATCGAACACCCGACGGATGTTGCTCATGGCTCGCTCCCCGGCTTCCGGCTTCTTAGGTTTCGACCGGGCGGCCACTGCCTTGGCCGGAGCCGCTGCCTCAACCCGTTTGACCTCGTGACCCTGGACGGCAACCTGGCTTCGGGGCGCGTCAGTATCGGCCACGCCACCACTGCCCCGCAGTGTCTGATCAAAACCCGTGGACGCGGCAGCTCCGGCGGTGGCCGCTTCGGCGTTTGCCTGCATTTGCGTTGGCGCGGCCGGCTCGTCTGCGCGCATTGATGCCAAGCGGTCCTTCATGGCCAGCAATCCGGAGCGAGAAGCCGTCTCCCGTGCCTGCGCCACAGTCTGGGCCCCGGGACGCTTTGGTTTGGCCGGCTCCACGGGCGGTTTCTGGGCCGGCTCTGGCTTCGGCTCAGGCTTGGATGCAGTCTCGGCCAGGGGTTGTGGTTCCGGTTCGGGTTGCGGTTCGGGTTTCGGCGGAGAGACAGCCGGTCTCGGGGCGGCCTCGGGTTCAGGGCGCTCAATCAGCCGCGCCAGTCGTGGCGGGATTTTCTCGGCCTCGGTGCGGTCAATGTCGGGTACGTCCAGACCCGGAATCAACACCGCCAACGGAACAAACAGGGCAGCCACCAGCAGGACGATAATGACAAAACGGCGCTCCTCCCGGGCGTCCCGGCTCCAGGGCAATCCGGCCCCGCGGCTGACCGCATCGGATCGATCAACCATTGCGCACCCCCGCTTCGACCGCCAGTCGCACCTGGCGATAGTCCTGATCGACGCAGGTCTGCATGATCTTGCGCAGCAACCGGTAATCGGTGTCACGGCCGGCCATGATGGTGACTTCATAGCCCGATTCGGTGCTATCGGTGCGAAGGCTCCGTCGGTAAGCAAGCTCCTGGGCCAGGCCTCCGATGTTTGAATCGGTTGCCTCGATGCCCTCGACCCTGGCCACTTCCCGGCCCTGCACCAGAATCACGCCACCGGACACCTGAACGGTCAGGGTGTCCTCGGCCGCCAGCTCGGAGGTGGATGTGGGCAACGGCACGTCAGCCGTGTTCTGCAGGACCTTGACGTCGGATGAGTTGACCATCAGGAAGAACACCAGAATGGTGAAGATGTCCATCAGGGACACCAGGTTCAAGCCACCGGTGCGGTGCATGCGGCGGTAATGGCACTGAATTCTTCCGGCTCTGCGCGATCGCTTCATGCGCCCTCCCCGTCCGGTATCCCGCCACGGGTGGCCAGTTCCCGGTTGTCCGCGGCGTCCATCAACGCCACATCCGGAAACAGCTCTCCCTCGACCACACTGGCGGCCACCACCGCCGGGTAGGATCGGACCGTGTCCATTGCGGTGATAAGGGTCTGGTAATCAACATCGGGCCCCACCTGCAAAACCAGGTCGGTCTTGTTCGGTACGGATCGCTTGATCTGTTTCAGTGTCTCCCGCAGAGCGGCAAAATCCTGCGCGCCACGCCTCGCCGGCAGCACCGCAAGGACCCCGCGTTCGCTGTCAGTCACTTCGATCCCGGCAGGAATCAGGGTCACCAGAAGCTGAAACTCATCCGATGACGGCGTCTGCCCGGACTCGCTGCCGGGAAAATTCAGCTCAATGGTACGTAACTGGGAAAACACCATGCCCAGCAACAGAACCGGCACCAACACGATCATCAGGTTCATGAACGGGGTGATGTCCAGATCCGGCGAACTCGTCAGTTTCCGATGTCGGCGTCTCATACGAATCTACTCTCGCAGCCAGCGGGGAAATCCAGGAAAAATCGAGTCATGCGGCCGCAGACTGGCCGCCCTGATCGGACACGATGTTCAGCAGTTTGACGCCCGCCATCTCGAAACTGTCCACGAGTTCGTTGGTGCGGGTCTGCAGCACGGCATGGAACATCAGCAAGGGTATCGCTGACATCAGGCCAAATGCGGTGGTGTTCATGGCCACCGAAATGCTTTCCGAGAGCAAGCTCGCCTTTTGTGACGGGTCTGCGGCGGCCACCGCGGTGAAGGCGGAGATAAGGCCGATGATGGTGCCCAACAGACCGAGCAAGGTTGCGATGTTGGCCAGGGTTGCCAGGTATTGGGTTCGTTTTTCCAGGCGCGGCAGCACCTCCATCAAGCCCTCTTCCATGGCGTACTCGATATCTTCCCGGCGGCTGTTGTTGAGCAGGCGCCCGATGCCGGCCGCCATGATAGAGGCAATGGCACTGTCGGAATTGTTGGCGGCCTTCATGGCGCGCTGATAGTCGCGTCGACTCAACAGCGGCAGAATGCCCTGTTCGAACGCCAGGCGGTTTCTTCGCCGTACCGATGCCAGATAGAAGAAGCGCTCGAGCGTGATCGCCAGGCCCAGTGCCAACACAACCGCGATCGGGTACATGAACGGTCCACCGTCCTGAAAAAACCTTACCAGGGTATCCAGCATGTCTAGTCTCCGTATGACTGAGAGGTTGAGTCCAAGCCCCGTTTGGGGCTGAGAACCAGGGGGTCGAGGGTGTGACGAAACACCCGGTGTCGCTCCAGAGTGAGCGGGTCAATCGGGGCCATCAGGTCGGATGCCGGACCATCCAGGCTTGCCTTGGGCCGACGTGGCAGGCTCGGTGCCTGCCACGGCAGGACAAACAGCACCCTCGGGTTGTCCTCACCGACGCTGGCGGAAATGCCTTCCACCGAGAGCGTCATTGCGCCTGCATTGCCCTCCGCCCGAGCCTGAACTGGCTTCATCAGCGCTAGCAGGACCAGCAACAACGCCAGAAGCCAGGCGGCAAACCGGATCCATCCCAGTGCGCGCATTCAGTCCAGCCTCCGTTCCAGATCGGCAATCCAGCCCGCCACCGCCTCATCGTCCGCCGGCGTCAACGCCCGGTAGCGGTGGTAGTGACTCAGCGCCTTCCCGAGGTCCAGCAGATACAGCTCAGACACCACAGCCAGGTTGTAATGCAGTTCGGCGACGGTCGGCGTGAACTCCACCCCCTGTTCCAGCACAGTGGCCGCGTCGGCAAACTGATTCTGCTCGATCAACAGCACCGCCAGGTTGTTGACGACCACCGGGTTGCCCGGATCGAGCCGGACCGCCTCACGCCAGGCACGGATTGCCGCCAGTTTGCCCCCCTGCTCCAGGGCCAGTTGTCCTTGTCGCACCCACTCCGCCGCCGCCACGGGATCCGAGGGGACTGGAGTCGGCGGCTTCACCGAGGGGCTGGTGCAGCCCACCAGGAACAGAAGCCCCACTGCGGCCATTCGGGATTTAAACGTCATCGGAAGTCTCCGGGATCCAGCTCATCCAGCGCACCGCCCGCTCATAGCGACCAGGATTGAGTGCCGCCAGGGCGCTGAGGCTTTTGCCAATCCAGGCGTCGTAGCCTTGGCTCGAGATGCGCTGGTGATTTTCAGAGTGCAGACGGATCGCCTTCTCTTCAAAGGGAAAGGCCTCCTCCTCAAGCAGCATCTGGTATTGCATGGCTTCCAGCTCATTCAGTTCGGCCGGAACCGAAGACGCCATCAGGTCCTGAGCCATGATTCGATATAGCTCCGCGCGTCGATACAGGGACTCGGACCGGACCTGTTCGCCCGCCAGCCGCTCGGCATCCAGAAACCGTTGGCGGGCGAGCTCCAGAGCCTTGTGCTTGCGTTCGAGAGCGGCGTCTAAGGGTGCGGTCAGGGCAATGGCGGAGAAGCTCGCGGCAGCCCGGGCGCCAAGCGCCAGGGAACTGCGCGCCGCCCAGGTCAGGGTCTGCTGGGAGTGGAATTGGCTGGCAAGTTCGGATCGGACCAGCTCAGCACGCAAACGTTGTTCGTCCACGCCCGCCTCAATCAACCGGTGCCGGAAGGTCTGGAGCTGCACATGATGATCGGCATCCGCCACCTGGGGCCCGGTCGCGAGATACGACGAGTAAATCGGGTTTCGCCGCGGCCAGGCCTCGGCCTGGTGAAACAGTTCGGCGGCCCGAAGTCGAAGAGGCCAGGGCTCGACGGCGGTGTCCGCCTGGCTGAGCAGCTCCTCGGCAGCCCTCAGGGGTTGACCGGATTCGGCGTAGGCGTGCACCAGTTTATCGCTGATCCTGTCGCTGAGCCGATGGCCCGGAAAATCCTGACGGAAGCGCTCGAGCTCCCGGATGGCCGTTGGCAATTCGGAAGCCTTCAGCAGGGTGTTGGCGGCATCAAAGCGGCCGCTGATGGCCAGCTCGGAATTCGGCAGGACCGGCTCAATGCGTTGAAAATGGCGAACCGCCGTGGCCACCTGGCCCTGGCTGGCCGCCCGCTCGCCCTGACGATAGATGGCCGTGGCCAACTGCTGCGTTACGGCATCCCGTATTTCCGGCCCATTTCCGGCTGAGTCGGTTACCTGCAGGACCTGCTGCCAGGCCCGCTCCGCCAGGGCATAATCCCCCTGCTGTTGGCGCGCCTCCGCAACGACCTGCCAAGCGACGTAACGTTCGCGGGTACTGGATAGCCCATGGCTCGCCGCCGCGCTGGCGTAACCCAGCGCCGCTTCAAGCTGCCCCGCCGACAGCCACCTTGACGCAATATCAGCCAGCAGGCCGGGTAGCCGGGCATCGTCGCCATAACGCGACCTGAACCGATCAGTCTCGTCGGACAGGGTGCTCAGGTCCGGCCGGAACCCTGGACCGTTGAGTGCCCCGTCCAGCCCATCCCTGAGCAGCACCAGCCCGGCCCAGCCAGCGTCTGCACCCTCGGCGTGGTCGTCAGTCTGATAGGCGGATTGGCGGAAATTGGCCAGTGCAGCGGCATAGTCCCCTGCCTGCAAACGGGCATCACCCGCCAGCCTGAATTCCGGGCCGGCATCGTCGACACGGGCGGCCAGACTTTCATAATAGCCGGCCGCCCGGGCAAAGGCGGCCTGCCCCGCACCCTGCGGATTGGCTTCCAGCAGGCTCGTCCCCTGGCGATAGTGGACTTCAGCCAGTTCGCGGGCGTACGTGCGCCAGCGCGACTGCTCCTTGCCCGTAAGGCGGCTGTACTCCGGGTCACCGGCAAACCTGGCGAGGTAACTGGCCTTGGCCTCCCGGATCCGGGTCTGGTGTCCGGCCTGTTCCCATACGGACACCACCTGCGCCAGAAACAGCGGGATGTGGGGATGCTCGGGTTGGTAACGAACAAAATAAAGGTTGGTGGCAACGCTGGCTTCGACGTCGCCGTTCACGGCGAAAAAATCGGCCAGGCGATCAAACAGAAGGTAGGCACAGGGCCGGCTTGGAGTCCCCTCCAACCATTCGGCGAGGGTGGCCGGGCCGTCCCTTCGGGCCGCCATGATCGCCAAAACCCGGAAGGTATCGTCGATGGTGTCCACGCTTGAGGGGGCAATACTGGCAAGACTGTCGACGGAGGGCAGAAACTCATCCAGCACTGCCAGGAAGGTCTGACCAGCCCGGTCCCAAGCGACGTCACCCTGCTTGAACTGGCTCCAGCCCAGCATGTAGCGGGCTTTCGCCTGCAACCCGCCACTTTCACCGGATTCAAGCAACGCCTGATAGTGGACTTCGGCCTCTTCGTAGTGACCATGAGCAAAGGCCGCCTCGGCCATCCGGAAACGGGCTTCTGGTACCAAACCCGACTTGGGGTATAGCCCCACCAGCTGCTTCAGGCGTTCGATGGACTCCTCCGATTGCCCGGTCAGGGCATGGGCCTTGGCCATCTGGTACAAGAGTTCATCGAGTCGACCGCTGAATGAGCCGCGTGCCAGGATCGATTCGTAGCTGCCAAGGACTTCCTGGTAAATTCGCTGCTCATCCTCGATTGAGTAACCGATGTCCCGCCCCGACCGGTCGCGAAGATTGCTCAGTCGATTCAAGGCGTCGACCCGAACCTCCGGCTCATCGGAGCTCTGGAACAGCGCCCGGTACCGGCGCGCCACCTCGGCCGGCGAGATATCCGGCAGGGACCGAGCCTCGAACTTCAGGAACACCGGCCGCATGTCGCCGATGGTTTCCCCGTCACGGCCCAGCTCCATCCGGAACGAGTCCTGGGCCAATGCCGGCGATGCCAGCAGGCAGAGAAGCCAAATCAGTCGAATGGGGAGATTCACGGTCCCTGTCCCTCGAGGTTTTCCAGTGCCAGGTACTCGTAAAGATGAGCAATTTGTTGCTCAGTCTTGTCCTGGGCGGCCACCATCTTCTGATCCTGGAATTCGACGTAGGCCAGGGCCAATCCGTCCAATTCAGTTTCCGCCCGTTGCCGCAGGGCACCCGCCTTCTGAGCGTACTCGGAGCTGTTGACCTGGAGCCGGCGGGCCTGGGCCAGAAGGCGCTGGATCTGCTCGGGGCGGCCTTGCGCCCGGTCGGAAAATCCCCGGAGGCTGTCAGCCGCTGCCCCGAGCACTACTGCCAGCGACGCCAGTTCCTGACTTCGGCCGGGGGTCTTGGCTCGGATCCGGTTTAACCGCTGCTCCAGTGCCTCCTGCTCGCTTTTCAGGGCGCGCACAGGCGCGCCGACGTCTTCTTCCAGGGTGGTCAGTTGTTGCTCCAGAGACTGGATAAAAACCGCCAGGTCCGCCACCTGCCGCGCCAGAGCCTCACTCATTGCGGTCAGTTCGGCGACGCGGTGGACCGCGATTTGCGACGATTCCTGCTGCAGGAAATCCAGTAAATAGGCCAGACGCGGCTGTGTCAGGGTGCGGCTGTCGGAGAGGAACCATTCGACATCGGAGGCCCCGGCATCGGCCACCAAGACCTTGAATGCGCCCCGGGAACGAATTCCCTCGGCCAGCTTGCGCAGCGTCACCCGCTCACTCTCGTAGGCGGAATTGGCGGCCAGATAGGCCTCACCCGCCTGCCCCAGATATCCCGACAGATCGTAACCACGGCCCATCGCCATCCAGGCCTCGGCAACGCCGGCAAACGCCAGGGGGTATTTCTTGGCTCGATGCCAGCTCTGCATGGCAGCCCGATGATTGCCCTTGCTGGTCAGGGCCAGGCCATGCAGATAGAGGGCCTGGGGCGTGTCATAGCCATCGAGCCTGACCTGTTCGAGAAAGCCGATGGCCTTGTCCGGCTCGTCATTCTGGAACGCCAGGAAGCCGGCCCGCACACGCAGCTCATCCATCAGAGATGCGCGCCGGTCATCGTCGGGGTCAGTCTCGGCCAGGGCCAGTGCCACTCTCACGGCCACCAGGGCCCGGGTGGTGTTCAGATCTTCCGCCGCGTAATCGGCCGCCAGGTTGAGGTAACCGGTCGCCGCCCAGTAGCCGGCGTTCATCCCTGCCAGTATCTTGCCGGCCTGGTCCGGCTGTCCCTGTCGGCGCGCCATTTCCGCCAGTCCGTAAGCGGCCTGCTCACGAGCCTGCCCGTACCCCACCTTTCGAGCCCGATCAAACCAGGCCTTGGCGGCCGCCAGTTGCCCACGTTCCACATAAACCCGGCCAAGCAGAACGGCGGCCTCGGCCCGATGGTGCTGGCCCCCGGCAACTTGCTCCAGCAAGGCCAGGCCCTGGTCCGAATGACCGCTTTCGAGCAGCAGACGTGCTCGCAGAAAGGCGCCTGACTCCCCCTCCAGCTCGTTGCTACTGGCCAGGACCGGAACCAGGTCCTCCGTTGCCAGGGCAAAATGAACCAGGCCGGGTAGAAGCTCAGCCGGCGCCATCGTTTCGGAGGCCTCGGCCGACGGCGACAAGGCATGCCAAGCCAGCAGCAAGCCAGCAACACACCGAAGACCGAGCGCAGGAAAACGAGCCATGGCGAATTACTTCCAATCCACCAGGGAAACGCGGGGGGCAAAGTCCGGGGCCGGGGCATCGAGACTCAATTGCAGGCGAGTACTCCCCGGACGTTTTTCAAACCGATGAATGGCTTCCCTGCGGACATAGGTGTCCTTCACCGAACGGGCACTGACCACGATTTTGAGTTCGTGCTCACCGTTGGGCAGGTTGCCGACAAATAGTTGCTGGACCCCGCCCTGCTCCAGGGAGTCGCGCTCGCGTTCGCTGTAGAGATGACTGGTAACCGGCTGTCCGTTCAGAAAGAGTTCGACGGCATCCAGGCTCAGGGCGGCCTGCCCGACCTGGGTCAGGAACACGGCGAGACGGGTACTGGCCGGATAAAGGATCTTTTGCTCAAACGTATACACGGCGGCCGAGTGCTGGGCCACCTGCGCCTTCAGTTGGTCGATCTCGTGATCAAGCTCTGAGGCCCGGGCCAGCGGTGCGCCCAGACTGAATGCCAGGGCGATGAGCGCGGCCAAGCCTGTTGAGTGAATCCGGCCTGTTGGTGCTGTCCTTGTGCCGAGCATGATTCCCGGGTGCCTCCTGCCTGCCGACGTTTGTTCTTATGTAACAAGCTGGCAGGAAGCGTAACATTTGGTAAACGGCAAGAACGGTATGCAGATCACCAAATGGAAAAACCGTGCGGGCAATCAAGATAAATGTCGATATTTTTTACAGGTAAGACGGGTTCGGTGTGACAGATTTGATGCAGTTGTTTTTTGGCTGCCGCAACCTTCTGTTTTTCTACATTTTTTGAGGAGTGGTATTGAAACTGCATTGGTGGGAATCGCGGGGTGCCTTTCAGGAAACCCCGCTTGATATGCCGAGCTTGGCCGATGCACTCAACCGCATCGGCTTTTTTTATTTGCTCAGATGCTTCATGGCCGACTCGAGGCCATCGATGGTGAGCGGGTACATGTGCTCGTTGACGAGCTGGCGCGTCATCCCCAGGGATCCGCCGTTGCCCCAATAGTTCTCAGGCAGCGGGTTGAGCCAGACCACCTTGCGGAAATGCTCGGAAACTCGCTGGAACCATGTGGCGCCGGCCTCCTCGTTCCAATGTTCGATGGAGCCGCCCGGGTGCGAAATCTCGTAGGGCGCCATGGTCGCATCTCCGACAAAGATCACTTTGTAATCCGGCGAGTACTTGTGAAGGATGTCCCAGGTACTGGTCGTCTCGTTCATCCGCCGGACGTTGTTGGTCCAGACGCTTTCATAGATAAAGTTATGAAAGTAGAAGTACTCCATGTGTTTGAACTCGAGACGCGCCGCTGAGAAGAGTTCCTCGCAGACCCGCACGTGCGGATCCATGGAGCCACCAACATCGAAGAAAATCAGTACCTTGACCGCATTGTGACGCTCGGGAACCATTTTCAGATCGAGGTAACCGGCGTTTCGGGCGGTAGAACGGATGGTGTCGTCCATGTCCAACTGCTCGGCCGCGCCCTGGCGGGCGAACTTGCGCAGACGCCGCAAGGCCACCTTGATGTTGCGAATGCCCAGGGTGATGCTGTCGTCCAGATCCTTGAACGCCCGTTTTTCCCAGACCTTGACCGCCCGGCCCTGGCGACCGCCCTTCTGACCGATGCGGAAGCCCTCGGGGTTATAGCCATCGGCGCCGAACGGCGAGGTGCCGCCAGTGCCAATCCACTTGTTACCCCCGGCGTGGCGCTCGTTCTGCTCCTCCATGCGCTTCTTGAAGGTGTCGATCAACTCCTCAAGTCCGCCCAGGCTATCGATTTTCGCCTTTTCCTCCTCGGTCAGATGTTTCTCGAACTCGGCGCGCAGCCAGTCGTCCGGGATCAACATCTCCATCAGGTCTTCCAGGTTTTCGATGCCTTCGAAGTAGGCTTTGAACGCGCGGTCAAACTTATCGAAATGGCGCTCGTCCTTTACCAGACACAAACGTGCCAGGTAATAGAACTCCTCCATATCGGCAAAGGCCAGACGATTCTGCAAGGCCTCCAGCAGATCCAGGAATTCGCGCAGGCTCGCGGGCACCTTCGCCCGCCGCACTTCGAGAAAAAAATCAATCAACATAAAACCAGACTCTTGCCGGGTGTTAGCTGCGACGACGGGCCATGAATGCCAGTTTCTGCAGCAAGTGAACATCCTGCTCGTTCTTCACCAGTGCGCCGTACAGCGGTGGCAACGCCGAACTGGTGTCTTTCTCCTGAAGCATTTTCGCAGACAATTCGTCCGCCATCAGCAGTTTGAGCCAGTCGATCAGTTCTGAAGTCGACGGCTTCTTCTTCAGCCCTGGCACCTTGCGCACGTCGAAAAACACTTCCAGGGCGTCGCGCACGATCGCTTGCTGAAGCCCCGGGAAGTGCACATCCACGATGTCCTTCATGGTGTCGTGATCGGGGAAACTGATGTAATGGAAGAAACAGCGACGCAGGAAGGCGTCCGGCAGTTCCTTTTCATTGTTACTGGTGATGACCACGATCGGCCGGTGCTTGGCCTTTACGAACTCCTGCGTCTCATAAACGTAGAACTCCATGCGGTCGAGTTCCAGCAACAGGTCGTTCGGAAATTCAATGTCGGCCTTGTCGATCTCGTCGATCAACAGAACAACCTGCTCATCGGCTTCGAAGGCTTCCCACAGCTTGCCCTTGACGATGTAATTGCGGATGTCCTTGACCTTCTCGTCGCCCAACTGGGAATCACGCAGGCGGGAAACCGCGTCGTATTCGTAGAGCCCCTGTTGGGCCTTGGTGGTGGACTTGATGTGCCAGGGAATCAGCTTCATGCCGAGCGCCGAGGCCATCTCTTCTGCCAGCAAGGTCTTGCCGGTTCCCGGCTCGCCTTTGATCAGCAGCGGGCGCTGCAGCGAGATCGCGGCGTTAACGGCCATTTGCAGGTCATCCGTGGCTACGTATTTTTCGGTACCGGTAAACTTCATGGGCTTGGTTCCTGTCAGTTACTTTTTTGTTCGGGGTCGTCTGGCTTGCGTTTCGGCTCTTCGTCCGGCAGGTCCAGATCGCCCTCATCGTAATCGGGAAGGTCGTCAAATTCGGACAGATCAAAGTCGTCCAGGCCAAACTCTTCCTCGTCGCTGTCGTCAGCGGAATCACTCAGCTCTGGCTCTGGCTCTGGCTCTGGCTCTGGCTCTGGCTCTGGCTCTGGCTCTGGCTCTGGCTCTGGCTCTGGCTCTGGTACAGCTTCCGGTTCAACCACCGCTTCAGCAACCGGAATGTCGTCGTCGGAGTTGTCGTCGTACAGGGCTTCCAGGTCCGGTCCCTCGGCTTCGGACTCAGCCTCCTGGGTGACTTCCGGAATGTCTTCGTCAGTGTCAGCCGGGTCGTCGGCTGCTGCCTCCGGCTCGGGCGCAACCACCGGCTCCGGTTCCGGATCCTGGGGTTCCTCGACATCTTCCGCCGTCTCGCGCTCGGCACCGGCCTCGGATTGCGCATCACTCCGGGGTTGTCGCTTACGCAAGGCCAGCCAGACCAGGGCCATCAAACCCACGCCACCGGCGCCAGCGCCCAGCGACCACAGTGGCACCGGCCAGTCGTTCTTATCCGCTCCGTCGTCCGCGCTCCCCTGGTCCTGCGCCGGCTCGGTCGGCTCGACAACCTGAGGCTGCTCGGCCTGGCTGACATCAATCGGGCTGGTTATGTCCGCAACCGGGACCTCGTCAGCAGCCGGGTCTTCTTCTGAACCGTCAGACGGTTCCTCGGGCCCGGGCAGGTCCGACTCGGCAGGCTCTGGCTCAGACGCCTCTGCCAGAAGCCCTTCCTGGCTCGCGGACGGCTCCCCAGCCGGCGCAACAAAACCGGTGGTCGCAGTGAACTTGCGGCCAAAGGTCCGACCGTCTGCCACCACCTCCAGCTGGTAACTGCCTGCCGCCGGCAACCGGCTGATGGTATCCGTATAGACCCCATCCTCAGGCGGCTCGGTTCCCGAGAGCTGCTTGCTGCCACTGCGACCGTCCTCGGAGGTGATCCGCAATTCGATGTCCAGCACCCGCAGGAAATCCGGGTTGGTGATTTTCTCACCGTCTTCAAAGAAGGCGACCTGCAAGTCGATAGGCGACTCCTCGGAAAAGCTCGCCGGTACCGGACTCACCGCCATGCGCAAGTCACTGACCACGGTAACGCGGCTGCCCTCGCCCAGTTCGCCGTTGAGGCGCCATTGGCCGGCCATAGGTTCGGTGACGGTCATCAGGTCGTACCCTGACTCCCTGGACCATTGCACGTTGGCAGGCAAGTCGGCCAGGGTCACCGTCGTGCCGTCCGGGCGAATCAGATCCAGCTGTCGGGTTTCCCGGGTTTCCTCATCGCCCCAGAAAACCAGGGCGGTATACTCGGACACGCCCTGATCCACCGCAAAGCCATCGCCCTCGATAGGAATCTGCTCCTGGGGAGCCGCCGCATTGAGCGCTTCCAGAAAGGCACGACTCAAGGCGTCAGCGGTTTCGGCAACCTGGAACCGCCCACCGGAGTCCCGGGCGAGCTGCTTCAGGAACTCGGCATCGGCGGCGGCCGACAGGGCCACCGGGTGAAAGGTGGCACCCTGTGCAATCAGTGCCGGTGCCACGCGAGTCAGGATCCGCGTTTCTTCGGCCCGGTTGGCATCGCCGTCACTGGCGATGTCGACCTTGCCGTCGGTGAGCAGGATGAAATGGGTATTCTCCAACACGCCGCCGGTGTAATAGCCATCCCCGGCAACCTCGATCGCCTTGCCGAGGTTGGTGCGCAGGGCCACGGAATTGATCTGCTCCGAGCGCTCAATGGCGATGGCGCGCCACTGGTCGCTCACCTCGCGATGGGGCACGAGCATGTTCACGTACTGACCGAAGGTCCAGAGCCCTGCGGTGGAGCCATCGGGCAGCAGCCGGGCAAGCAGCCGTACCGCCGGTTGCCGCAGATTGTTCGGGTCGGTGTCTTTCATCGAGCCGGAGATGTCCACGATGATGCGGACATCGGTCGAGGCCGGCAACCTGGGTTCCGGTGCCACCTGGGCCTGGCCCCTGGCGGAGAACACCAGGACCGAAGTGAGGCAAACAATCAGTGCGAATGATTTTGGCATAATGTGGCTCAACGACTTGTCCCTTCCCTGATACCCATCGACCTTTTACCGCGAAACCAGACGATATCGGACCAGATCAAGAATCCAGACCAGAACCATCACCAGCCCCGCAAGCCCCAGATTAAACCAGGCCTTACCCGCGGCATCCGCATCGCCCAGAATCTGTTCATAACCGCCGTAGAGCCAGGCCGGTATCCACCAGTTGGCCAGCTCCGGCGATTCCACCGGAGTCAGCAGCAATGCTACCAGCGCCGCCAACAGCAGCGTCCTGAGACCGTAGAGTGGCAAAAAACGGAACAGTTTTTTCATCATGTAAAACAACACGACGAAGGCCACCGCGTAGGCACACCAGAAAATTCCGTAAGCTAGTTGAGCGTCCGTATCGATCATTACAGTATCCAGTGAATGATATGTTCTTCCCAGTCCTGTTCGGGCACCTGGGTTTCAGAAACCACTTTGTCCCGAATGGACACGCCTGCGTCGTGCACCGTCCCCGGGTCGCCGCTGCGCAGCGGATGCCAGTCCGCCAGCGGCCGCCCTTCCGACAGCGTGCGATAGGCGCAGGTGTATGGCAGCCAATGGTAGTCGTCAACGGTGTCCGGTGTCAGCACGGTGCACCCGGGTACCTTCTGTAACCGCTCCCGGTAGACGGTGCACTGACAGGTTTCCTGGTCCATGTACCGGCACACCAGATCGGTGTGGTAGACCTCGCCCGTGTCCTCGTCTTCGAGCTTGTTCAGGCAACACTTGCCGCAGCCATCGCACAGGGATTCCCACTCCGCCGGCGTCATTTCGTGCAAGCGTTTACGCTGCCAGAAGGGAATCTGGGCAATCATGAATCGCGTTTCGCCAGCTTTCGGCGGAATTCCACGACATAACTGTCCTGTTCTTCCGGCATCTGCAGGAAAAAGTCCTTTTCCTCCAGCGCCGCCAACACCTGCTCACCGGTGGTACGGGCGAGCTTGCGATCCGGAGTCAGCACCAGATCCATGGAATGAACTGGCGCCCCGAAAATCCCCCGCAGGCTTTCCGGCAAGGCCTCCCAATCCTGCCCGCGCCGGACGAAGAGATAGGTGTCTGCCTTCTTGCTGCTGCGAAAGACGGAAACGAATTGGCGGTCTTTCATGATGTCAGTAGTTCCTCGATGTTTGCCCTGACCGGAGCCAGGATCTGTTCGCGCCAGCCCTGGAAGAACACCTGGCCCGACAGTGTCTGGTCCTGCACCACCTTCTCCAGGCGCTTGCGCGGCGCCAACAGTTCGATCGGCACATCCGCGGTCTCCGCAGCGGTTCTGAACTGCCGTTTCAGGGTTTTGAACAGGGTTTGCTGGTCCCGGGTCAGGGGCGGTGAAATCGGTTCGATGTTGGCGTGATCGGCGTCCCGGGCTTCACCAATCAGTTCGATCAAAGCATCGCCGTAACGTCGTACGGCGCCGGAAGGTACACCCTGGATGTCGGCCAGGGCGCGGCGGCTTGCTGGCATCCGGTCGGCAATGGCGATCAACAGCGCGTCCGCCAGCACGCGATTACGCGGGCGATCCAAGCGCCGGCACTCCTGCTCGCGCCAGTGCGCCAGGGCTCGAAGCACGCCCTGCTGCCTAGGGCTCAAGGTCCAGCCTCCACGCAGCTTCAGGTAGTGATCGGCAATTTCTTCCTGGCCCGCCAGTTCCTCGGCAAAGCGGGTCGATTCCTCAGCCAGGGCGTACTCCAGACCCCGTTGTTCAAGCTGGGACCGGACCCAATGATACATCGGTTCGAGAAAGCGAATGTCGTCCACCGCGTAGCGCTGTTGCGCGTCACTCAGGGGTCTGGCCAGCCAGTCAGAGCGCGTGGCGGACTTGTCGAGGCTCTCGCCAAACAGCGATTCCACCAGTTTGGCGTAGCCGAGGGAGAAGCCGGCGCCGGCCAACGCAGCGCCAATCTGCAAATCCAGCACCCCCCGAATCTCAACGCCGAGCCAGTGCCGAAACAGTTCCAGGTCCTCGCTCATGGCGTAGAGCAGCTTTGGCGTGTTCGCGTCCGCCAGCACCTCCTTGAACCGGGTGGACGCCGCCGCCACCTCGGGATCGATCAGGCAATAATCGCCGTCGATACCGAGCTGGACCAGACCCGGGATCGGGTAGAAGGTGTTCACCCGCTCGAATTCGGTATCCAGTGACAGGCGCTCCCCGGACACCCGTTCCAGCCAACGGTCGAGC
This sequence comes from Marinobacter qingdaonensis, assembly GCF_034555935.1. Lineage (NCBI taxonomy): Bacteria > Pseudomonadati > Pseudomonadota > Gammaproteobacteria > Pseudomonadales > Marinobacteraceae > Marinobacter > Marinobacter qingdaonensis. Next base: position 2,456,581 of record NZ_JAYDCJ010000003.1, on the reverse strand, counting down.
TCGGCGGGCTCCCGGAGCCAGTTAATGGTGTCGGGGGCCGGTGGGACGTCAACAGCCGGGGTTTTCGAAGTCATAGAACTGCCTGGTGGTTGCTTAGTCGGACAGAGGCTTTCGGCCTCGGAAGGCGTGGGTCAGAGTGAAGCCATCGACATAGCCGAGCTCACCGCCGACCGGGATGCCGTGGGCAAGACGGGTGATGAGGATGTCCCGGCCATCGAGGCGGTCGGCGATGTAGTGAGCAGTCGCCTCCCCTTCCACGGTGGGGTTGGTGGCCAGGATCAGTTCGCTGATGTTTTCATCCTCAACCCGCTGCAACAGCCGCTCGATACCAATTTCCTCCGGGCCCACGCCATCAATCGGCGAGAGGTGGCCCATCAGGACAAAATAGCCACCTCGATAATCCCCCGCCTGCTCGATGGCCAAGAGATCGGAGGGACTTTCAACCACGCAGAGGCTGCCAGTACGGCGAACCGGGTTGTCGCAGATACCGCAAATCTCGGTGTCGGCAAAATTCTGGCAACTGGTGCAACGTCGGACCCCGGTCATGGCCTGACCCAGCGCGTCCGCCAGCCGTGTCCCGCCAGTCCGGCCCCGCTCCAACAGGTGAAAGGCCATGCGCTGGGCGGTTTTCTGGCCAACGCCGGGCAGACACCGGAGGGATTCGACCAATTCATCAACCAGTGGGCTAAATGCCATGTAGAGTCCTCAAGCTGTGATTCGGTCCCGGTCCGGGTTAAAACGGCATCTTGAAGCCGGGAGGCATACCCATGCCGGACATCATGCCGGACATCTTGTCCTTCTGGTTCGCCTCGACCCGACGCACGGCATCGTTCACGGCGGCGGCCAGCAGATCTTCCAGGATGTCCTTGTCCTCGGACATCAGCGAGGGATCAATGTCCACCTTGCGGACATCGTGACGCCCGTTCATGGTGACCTTGACCAGGCCAGCCCCGGCCTCACCGGTCACTTCGGCTTTGGCGATTTCCTCCTGGGCCTTCTGCATTTCTTCCTGCATCTTCTGGGCCTTTTTCATCAGGTCGCCCATATTGTTCATCATCTGGCTATCTCCTGCTTGTCTCGATTGGCCGGATACTGTCTTCGACTACCCGGGCCTCGAATCGTTCAACGATGGACTGCACCGCCGGATCCTGTCTGATGGACTCCTCGGCGGCCTGCTGACGCGCCTTGCGCAGGCGCTCCTCGTAGGCAGCGGGCGTGTGCGGACCGGGCTCACCGGCCTCAATACGTAATTCTGTGGTAGCGCCGAAGCGATTTCTCAAGCCAGCCAGGATTTTTTCCTCATGGCGGGCGTTCAGCAACCGGGCGTGGCCCTCGTCGATGGTCAGCACCACGGTGTCGCCGTCCCAGGACAGCGCACCATGACTGGCCAGATTGCCGGGCATTCCGACGATTTCCAGGGATCGGAAGTCGCGCTCCCAGACAAAATCACCGCTGGCCTCGGGCACGGGATCCGGGGCGATTGAGGCCGTGGCTTCGGCTTTGGGCTCAGGTGCAGGCTCTGGCCTTGGTTCAGACGGCGCGGGGGAGGCCGACGGGGTCGCCGCAGGAGCGGGCACGGGGTCTGGGTCGGGTGCAACCGGTGGCTCGGGGTCCGCGTTCGGCACCTCGGACGGCCCCGCCTCCATGGCATCGGCCTGGGCGTCGAGACTGGCCAGCCAGGAGTCGTCCCCAGGCTGCTCCGGCCCTGGGCCGTTCCCGGTACTGGTCGAATCCACCGGTTGAGGTTCAGATTCTGGATTGGGATTAGAATTGGGCTCGGATTCCGGCTGGGGCTCAGGCGCGGCCGCCGTCGGGGCCGTATCCGCGGGCGCTGCAACCGGCTCCGCCGGCGCCATTTGCCGGGCAGGTTCGCCGACCTCGGTCGGCGAGGACGCGGCTGGTCCAGGCTCGGGTTCGTCCCGGGACTCTGACGATGTTGTCTGAGAAGCTGAAGCGACCGCCGGCGGTTCCCGGCGATCGGCGCCAGGCCGGAAGGCCAACATCCGAAGCAGGGTCATCTCGAAGCCCATGCGGGCGTCCGGGGTAACCGCCAGGTCTTTTCGTCCCATCAATGCTGCCTGATAGAACAACTGCGCGTCTTCGGCGCTCAGGCGGCGGGCCAAGGCCTGGACCTGCTCGGCGTCCCCCAGGGCGTTATCGGCACTCCCCGGCACGACCTGCTCCATGGTGACCCGGTGGAACAGGGACAGCAGGTCGGCCAGGATCACACTGTAATCCGGCGCAAAGTCGGATATCCGGCCGATTTCCGACAACAAGCCCGGTCCGTCCCGCTCGACCAGCGCATTGACCAGACGCTCAATGTCGCGCTGATCGATGGTGCCCAGCATGTTGCTAACATCGCTGGCGGCCAGTCTCTGGTTGCCAAAAGCTATGGCCTGATCGGTCAGGCTCAGAGCGTCCCGCATGCTGCCGTCGGCGGCCCGGGCCAGCAACCACAACGCCGGTTCCTCGAATGGCACCTGCTCCTCGGTCAGCACGTGCTGCAGGTGCCCGGCAATGTGCTCCGGGGTCATGCGCTTGAGATTGAACTGCAGACAGCGCGACAGGACGGTGACCGGAAGCTTCTGGGGATCGGTGGTCGCCAACAGGAATTTGACGTGCTCGGGCGGCTCTTCCAGGGTTTTCAGGAAGGCGTTGAACGACTGGTTGGTGAGCATGTGCACCTCGTCGATCAGGTACACCTTATACCGGCCTCGAGTCGGCGCGTACTGCACGTTGTCCGTGAGTTCACGCATGTCATCGACACCGGTGCGGGACGCCGCGTCGATTTCGATCAGATCAACAAACCGCCCTTCCTGGATTTCCGTGCAGCTGGTGCACTCGCCGCAGGGGCGGGGTGTGATTCCGGTCTCGCAGTTGAGGCATCGCGCCAGCAGGCGACCGATGGTGGTCTTGCCTACCCCCCGGGTGCCGGTGAACAGATAGGCGTGGTGCAGGCGCTGGTTTTCCAGGGCATGGATCAGGGCCTGGAGCACATGCTCCTGTCCGACCATGTCTTCGAAGGTTTTCGGGCGCCATTTGCGGGCAAGTACCTGGTAGCTCATGTTCCGTCAACTGCTGTGAAAAATGGGCTTAACCTTAGCATGGACCCGACTTGATAAGAAGCGGAGATCGGCGCTGGACCTCAGCGTCGGACCAGTGCCAACGGATCGATTCGATTCTGGAAAAAAACTGCAGGAGGGGAAGATCTGGGGGTGACCCCACCAGCGACACCCCGGCACACAATTCCACCGCTGCGGCTGCTCCCTTCCGGGCCTGACCGAGTTCACGGTTTCATGTTGCGGAGGCACCAATGGGGCCACCATAACGGCGTTTCGGGACAATTCCCCGAAAGCGGCGCGCATAGTAGCAAAAGGGTTTGCGGACTACAACGGCAATTGCGCCAGCATTGAAAATCACCGGCGCCGGGATCGGGCGGCCTAGAGCGGCAAGGGAATTTCGTCCTGCCGGAACCAGCAAGCCAGGCTGTGCCGAGTGCGGTGTGCCGGCATGACCTCATGCGGAATTTCCTCGCTCAGAAACACCACCATGCGGCCCGCCTCCGGCAGTACCTGCGCGCAGACCTCCGCGTCGTTCTCACGATTGAAAATCTGGAGCTCGCCACCATCGACCGAGTGCCAGCCGTCGTTCAGATACAGCACCAGACTGACCACGCGCGACGCCCGCCCCTGGAAGCTGTCCACGTGCTTGCGGTAGAAATCACCGGGGTGATAGGTGGCGTAATGGCTCTCAAACCGCTTCAGACCAAGGAACAGACGCTGGTTCAGGCCGAGCCGGAGCTCATCCAGGAACCTGAACAGGGCCGCTTGCGGCGCGCTGACCCCCTGAAGCCAGGCAATCTTGTCCCGACGCACCGACCGGTCCCTGACCGGATCGCTGCCCCGCCCTATGCCGGCCCGTTTCATGGCGTTCGACCGGTCCAGTATGGTGACCTCGGAGGCCAGCGCATCGAGCAGTTCCCGGCCGAGCAGATCCTGGACATCAAGGCTGACCCAGCCGTGCTCACTCAGGCCGTCCGCCAGATCGTCCAGCCATTGCCCGGCCTCAAGGTTGGCAGCGGGCTCACTGCCTGAGGCAACGAGCTGAGGGTTTCCCAGCGGAACAACGGTGGATGGATTCATGGCAGTCTCCCTGAAAACTTGGCGGTATTTTAGGCTCAGTTCTCGCCGGAACGGGAGTTTTAATTTACTCTCTGTGTAGGCAAATACCCGTAACCCAGGAAGCCCGATTCGAACCATGTCAGAAAGCAGTAACCGGCCCCCCGTCTCCCTGTCTCCCGGTCAATGGTCCTTTACCCGCTGGCGTACCGTGGGCCAGCTTGAAGCCCTGGACGTCAACCATCCCCTGTTCAGGGCTACGGTTTTCCTGCAAGGCGCCCACCTGACCCACTTCGCCCCCCGGGACGAAGCCGACTGGCTGTGGCTGAGCGAAACGGCGCGACTGGAACCAGGCCGGGCCATCCGCGGCGGCGTTCCGGTGTGCTGGCCCTGGTTCGGAGCGCCCGAGCGCAATGCCCCCGAGGTGAAGAGGCGCATTCACGCCAGCCAGGCCCACGGATTCGCGCGCACCGCACTGTGGAAATTGGAGGACGTTCGGGAAAGCGCCCACGAAGTGGAGATCAGTCTGTCCCTGGATGCCAACGAGGATTTTCGGGACTTATGGAGCGGGCACGCGCTGGCCCTGATGACCTTCAATTTTTCCGTACGCGGCTGCCAGATTGCACTCACCACCACCAACCTCAGCTCCGAACCCCTGGCCTTCAGCCAGGCCCTGCACAGCTACTTCCCCACGGCCGACATCAGCCGCAGCCGGGTACTCGGCCTGGGCCAGTCCAACTACATCGACACCCTGCAGGAATGGGATTACCGCAGCCAGGACGGCCCGGTGTACTTCGACGGCGAGGTGGACCGCATCTACGAGAGCGGCGAGCCCCTGACCATCGTCACGCCCCGGGGCAGTCGCAAGCTTCGCACGGTGGGCAGCGACTCCACCGTGGTCTGGAACCCGGGCCCGGAGAAAGCCGCCCGGCTGTCCGACTTTCCCGATCAGGCCTGGAAAAAGATGCTGTGTGTCGAAACCGCCAATGCGGCGGGCGACTACCGGGTGCTGAACGAGGGCCAGAGCCACACACTGGGCGTTCTGATCGGCCGCGGCTAACCGCTTTTACGCTTTCGCCAACCAACAGGGAGTCAGCATGAGTCTGGCATCGTTTCTAAAGTCCAGGCTGGTGCCTGCAGACCTGGATCAGCAGGTAAACCGGATACGCAAGCCCATCGGCTCACTGGGCTACGACCCGTGGGGCTACAACAACGAGGCCGTGAAATACGGACTCGCGCTCACCCGCCAGATCTACGAGAAATACTTTCGGGTCCAGGCCCGGGGCGTGGAGAAAATCCCGGCCGAGGGACCGGTGCTGATCATCGCCAACCACAGCGGCCAGTTGCCCATCGATGGGCTGCTGATCGGCTACGCGCTGGCGTCCCGGGCGGAAAATCCACGCATGCCCCGCGCCATGATTGAACGGTTTTTTCCAACCGTGCCCTGGCTCGGCAACCTGTTGAACGAAGTGGGCGCGGTTCTGGGCGACCCGGTGAACTGCGCCAAGATGCTGGCCAATAACGAAGCCGTGATCGTTTTTCCCGAAGGCATTCGCGGCTCCGGCAAGCTTTACCGGGACCGCTATCAACTGAAACGGTTTGGCAATGGCTTCATGCACCTGGCCATGAAGTACAAGGCGCCCATCGTGCCCGTCGGCGTGGTCGGCTGCGAGGAAACCATTCCCGCCATCGCCAACATCAAGCCGCTGGCCAAGAGTCTGGGCATTCCCTACGCGCCACTGGCGCTGCCGGTGGTGTTGCCGGCCAAGGTCCACCTCAATTTTGGCGATCCGATGTATTTCGACGACCGCGAGATTCCGGAGGAACAGGTGGCCGAACGGGTGGAAACGGTCAAGGCGGAGATCAGTCGCCTGATCGACAAGGGATTGAGCGAACGAAAGAGGTTGTTCTGATGACCGAGCATCGCAGGCCGCATATTCTCGTGACCGGCGCGGCCGGTGCGCTGGCGCAACAGGTAATCGATCAGCTCAGGGACCAGTGCGACCTGGTGGCGGTGGATTTCCGGGAGCAGGTGTACCTTGGGGACGACATTCCCAGTTACTGCATCGACTTCAACAAGCGGGGCTTCGAGGACCTGTTTCGCCGCTACGAGTTCGACGGGGTGATCCACATGGGCCGCATCATGTCGAGCCAGCTCACCCGCATGCGGCGGTACAACGCCAATGTGCTGGGCACCCAGAAACTGCTGGATCTGAGCCATAAGTACGGCATCAAGCGGGTGGTCGTGCTCTCGACCTTCCACGTCTATGGCGCCGTGGCCTACAACCCGGCCCTGATCGACGAGTCCGCGCCCCTGAAAAGCGCGGGCCTGAGCGCCGACCTGATCGACTCGGTAGAGCTGGAAAACCTGGCCAACATCTACCTCTGGCGCTACCCGGAGCTCAACATCACCATCCTTCGGCCCTGCAACATCGTGGGGCCGGGGGTGCGCAATACCATCAGCACCCTGCTCGCGAGCGAGCGGGCGCCGGTCCTGGCCGGATTCTCGCCGATGATGCAGTTCATCCACATCGACGACATGGCCGACGCCATTGTGCTCGCCTATGAGAAACAGATCCGCGGGGTTTTCAACGTTGCGCCCCAGGACTGGGTGGCGTACCAGCACGCCCTGAAACTCTGTGACTGCCGACGGATTCCCATCCCCTCGGTGCCGCCGGTGGTGCCAAGTCTGATCCTGCGCACACTCAAGCTGAGAAGTTTTCCGTCGTACCTGATGGCGTTTTTCAAGTATCCTGTAGTAATCGACGGTCGAGCCTTTGCCCGGGAATTTGGCTTTCAGCCCAGACGACCGCTCAAGGAGATCTTCCGGTTCTACCGGGACAACAAGAAACCGGTTTAGCCAGGGAGTCAGCCGTCAGGGAGCAGACGCCACTCACGCAGGATGCGAGTGATGCTAAACGACTTCAGCGTAATCAGCCACGTTGCCGCGGCGCTGACCTTTGGTTTGCTGGCCATTCTGGTTGCCACCCGCTACGTCCGCCGGGATGTGGATCGATCCCTGTTTCTGGCGGCCGTGGTGACCACGCTCTGGGCCTCGGTCCTGGTCCTGCAGAGCCTGTTCGGGCAGCCCGGCTTCTTCACCCGCTATCTGCTCGAACTGCTCCGGTACGCCTCATGGATTCTCCTGCTGTTCGCCATGCTCCGGAACTCCTTCCAGCAGAGCCGCCTCACTGGCCAACTCAAGCAGATTCTGGGTGTAGCCACGGTGGTCCTGCTGTTCCTGCTGGTGGGGTTCGGCCTGCTCGAGTTCGTGTTTGACCTGTCTATCCTCAATGGCAAAACCCGACTGCTGGGCCAGATTGCCCTGTCCCTGCTCGGGCTCTCCCTGGTGGAACAGATCTGGCGCAATTCGCCCGCCTTTGGCCGCTCCAGCATCAAGTACCTGTGCATCGGCACCGCAACCCTGTTCGCCTTCGACTTCTTCATGTACGCCGACGCCCTGCTCTTTGGCCAGGTGTCGGATTCGTTCTGGAATGCGCGCGGCTTCGTCAACGCCCTGCTGGTGCCCCTGTTTGCCATCAACGTCATCAACACCCGAAAACAACCGGTGGATTTTCATCTTTCCCGGTCCGCAGTCTTTCACGCCGGCACCCTCATCTTCGCCGGTGGCTATCTTCTTTGTCTGGCCATCGGCGGCTACTACGTCCGGGTCCTGGGTGGCGACTGGGGCGACGCCCTGCAGGTGTTGTTTTTCACCATTTCCCTGGCGTTCCTGGCCACACTGGTCCTGTCCCGGCGCATTCGCGCCAAGTTGATGGTGCTGATCAGCCAGAATTTCTTCGATTACAAGTACGATTACCGGGAAGAGTGGCTGAAGATGACCCGCGAACTGGCGGATCTCAGTAACGAACCGCCCTTCCCCGAGCGGGTCACCCGGATTCTGGCCGGATTGGTGGAGAGCAACGCCGGGGCACTTTGGCTGAAAGGCGACCAGGACAGCTATTTCCTCATGACCTCGGTCAATATCCGGGCGCCCAGGTTCACGATCATTGACGCCGACGCCGATCTGGTTCGTTTCTTCAAGCATCGGGAATGGGTGGTGAATCTGGATGACTATCGCGCCGATCCCCTCGCCTACGACCTTCTGGAAATTCCCGACGCCATCGCCCGCATGCCCGATGCCTGGCTGGTGATCCCCCTGTACCTGGGGAACGAGTTGTACGGCATTGCCATGGTGGGTCGTCCCTACGCCAGGGTCGAACTGAACTGGGAGAACTTCGATCTGATCAAAGTGGTTGCCCGCCAGACCTGCAACCTGCTCGCCCAGGCCGATGCCCAACACCAGCTTTCCCGCGCCATGCAGTTCGAGGCCGTGAGCAAGGCCTCCGCGTTCATGATCCACGACCTGAAGACCGTCATTGCGCAGTTGTCTCTGTTGGTCAAGAACGCGCCCAAGCACCGGCACAACACCGCCTTCATTGACGACATGATTGATACCACCGAGCACGCTGTGCGCAAGATGACCAATCTGGTCGACCACATGCGCCGCCCCGCCCATGACGCGAGTGCCGACTTGCGGGAACTGGACCTGACCGGCGTGGTGTACAGCCTGATCGACCACTACAGCCATCAGCAGCCAAGCCCGAAACTGGAAGGCCATCCTCCCCAGGCCCTGATCATGGCCGATGAGGAACAGCTGCGCAGCGTACTGGGTCACCTGATCCAGAACGCCCAGGAAGCCACCCCCGCCCATGGCGAAATCACCCTGTCGCTGAAACTGTCCCGAGGCAATGTCGTGTTGTTTATCCACGACTCCGGCTGCGGCATGACTGAAGAATTCATTAACTACCAGCTGTTCAAACCGTTTGAGAGCACCAAGGGCCTGACCGGCATGGGCATTGGCGCTTTTCAGGCTCGCGAATACGTTCGCAAGCTCGGGGGCAGTATCGACGTGACCAGTGAGCCGGGCGTTGGCTCCTGTTTTTCGGTCCGGATCCCCTTGGCGGCCTCCTCTTCGCTGGCGGAAACCGGGGCCAACGAGCCTGAGCGGGTGGAGACCAAGCCCTTGCCTCCGCGGCAAAGCGCCAATTAATCGGCACTTTTAAAATCGACCGACAGGAAATATTGCAAAGCGCCAACATTCAGACAAGAATCAAAGTTAAGACACTCCAGGATCAAAAGTGTCTCGTCAACTTAACAGGGTTTTCAACAAGGGAAATGTTGCTGCCGTGACTAGAAGACTCTTGATTGTCGAGGACGACCCAGGCCTACAGAGCCAGATGCGTTGGTGTTTTAACGAGGACCTCGACATTACTGTGGCGTCCGATCGGGAATCGGCGTTGGCGGCACTGAGGCGAGTTGAGCCGGATGTCGTAACGCTTGATCTCGGTCTGCCGCCGGATCCGGGCGGCTCATCCGAAGGCTTCAGTCTCCTGGAAGAAATACTTCGTCTGGCCAGCCTGACCAAGGTCATTGTGGTGACCGGGCGGGAAGACAAGGAAAACGCCGTCAAGGCAATTGGCATGGGGGCCTGCGACTTCTATCAAAAGCCGCTGGACGCCGACATCCTGAACTTCGTGGTCAACCGGGCCTTCCGTCTGGCCGAGCTGGAGCGGGAAAATCAGGATCTCGCCCGGCAACGCAATGGCGCCAACATCAAGGGCATAGTAGCCGCCAGCCCGCAAATGCTGGCCATCTGCCGGACCCTGGAAAAGGTCGCTCCGACCGACGTCACTACCCTGATCACCGGAGAAACCGGCACCGGCAAGGAGTTATTGGCCAGGGCGATCCACGACCTCAGCCACCGCAGCCGGAAACCCTTCGCCGCCATCAACTGCGCCGCCATTCCGGAAAACCTGCTCGAAAGCGAACTCTTCGGCTTCGAAAAAGGCTCTTTCACCGGCGCCACCCAGACCAAGAAGGGCAAAATCGAAAGTGCCAACGGTGGCACCCTGTTCCTGGATGAAATTGGCGACATGCCCATGGCACTCCAGGCCAAGCTCCTGCGCTTCCTGCAGGAACGGGTGGTGGACCGGGTCGGCTCGGTTCAACCGATCCCAGTCGATGTCCGGGTGGTTTGTGCGACCCATCGAGACGTCAAGTCCCTGATCGACAGCGGCGATTTTCGGGAGGATCTGTACTATCGCATCAGCGAGATCACGTTGGACGTGCCTGCGGTCCGCGACCGTGAAGGCGACGCCCTGGTGATTGCCCAGTCCCTGCTCAAGAACCTTGGCAAGCAGATGGACCGGCCCACTCTCACGTTCTCCGAGGATGCCATCGACGCCATCAGCAGCTACGCCTGGCCCGGCAACGTCCGGGAGATGATCAACAAGGTCAAGCGCGCGACCATCATGGCGGACGGCAAACGGGTGACGGCGGAAGACCTCGAGCTGCCATCCGAGCACACCAGCCACGACCACCAGCTGAATCTGCGTCAGGTGCGGGAGAATGCCGAGCGTCAGGCCATCGTCCAGGCCCTCAGAACCTGTAATTTCAACGTGGCCCAGACCTCCCGCCTGCTCGGTGTCACCCGGCCGACGCTTTACAACCTGACCGACAAGTATCGAATTGAAACCTCCGCCGAGGCTTCAAAAACCTGAACAACCGGATGTGCAAACCAGGCGCCGTAAGGAAAAGGACCAGGGCCATGAAATCAGTATCAACAGTACGTTCCGCCTGTCTCGCACTGGTCACCGCGTTGACTCTCGCCGCCTGTGGCAGTGGCGACGAGGACCTGAGCCAGCAGGACATCCAGTTCCTCAGTCATGTTGATCAGTCCCGTTTTTACCAGCGCCAGGGTGAATTGAAGGCCAGTACCCAGGAAGCACGAAGCGCGATCGAACTGCAACCCGACCAGATCGAACCCTACTTCCTCATCATCGACAATCTGCTGACCGCCGGCGACGCGGTGAACGCGGAGCGCCAGCTCAGGCAGGTACTGGCACGCATCACCCCACCCCAGGCCAACGCCGCTATTACCAACCGCGCCCAGCTGATTTTTGCCGAGGCTGCGCTCAAGCAGGGCCGGAATGACGAAGCCCTGGCCGCGCTCGCGGACCTGGACGATCCTGCCGAAGACACCAAGCTCAAAGCCGCCCTGCTCAAAGGTCAGATTCATCTCAATGCCGGCAACCTGGAGCTGGCCCGAACTGCGTTTCTGGAGGCAAAGTCCCTGACCCCATCCGCCGTGGAAGCGCTCGTTGGCCTGTCCAAGGTGTCGCTAACGCAGGAAAACCGGACCCAGGCCGGTGAATACATCCGCCAGGCTGAAGACATTGACCAGAACCACGCAGAGTTGTGGCTCTGGAAAGCCCAGCTGGCGCATCTGGAAGAGCGGTGGCAGGCCGCCGAGGACGGGTACATCCGGGCCCTGGAGGACATCGGTCAGTACGACCTCATGACCGCCAGAAAGTACGCAACCATCACCGCGCTGATTGAGGTGCTCCGCGCCCAGAGAAAGTTTTCCGAGGCTTATGTCTACGAGGAAATACTGGCCAAGTCTCCCCCGGGCAAAATCCGAAGTAATCTGATGGCAGCCGATGAGGCCCTGCGCGCCGACAACCTGGCCGAGGCCGAGCGGTACTTACAGGAAATCCTTGCGCAAACCCCCTCGCACGAACAATCCACCCTGATGCTGGGGCTGATCCGTTTCAGACAGGGGCGCCCCGAGGAAGCCCAGGATCTGCTCGCCCCGATCGCCAGCATGGGTAATTCCGAGATTGCCACCAAAATGCTGGCCGCGACCATGCTTCGGATGGGCAACCCCGAGGGCGCCCAGTCCACACTGGCCAAACTTCAAAGCGACGACTCTGACCCGGAAGTACTGACCCTGGTCGCCATCGCCGCACTGGAGAATGGCGACGTCGAAACTGGCGAGGCGCTGATGGAAAAGGCCCTGGCCATCAATCCGGACAACCACGAGCTTCGACTGAGGTACGCCGGCTACCTGACCCAGCGAGGCGAATACGACCGGGCCCTCGCACAGGCGGGACTGGTCCGAAAACACGCGCCGGATCTGGCCGAGGCGAGACACTCGCTGATCACAGCCTATGCAGAATCCGGGGACATCAAAACCGCCGAACAGGCTGCGGATCGGTGGATCAAGGAGCAACCCAACAACGTTCAGGCCCTGCTCTCCCGCGGCAACCTTGCGGCCCGCGCGGGGAATACGGAGCAGGCCCGCAGCTATTTCGAGCGGGCCCGGCAAACATCGCCGCAGTCCATCGCCCCCACGCTTGCCCTGGGCAGACTGGCCCTGGTGCAAGGCGATCGGTCCGAGGCCGGGAATCAGTTTCGCCGGGCCGTGGAACAGGCTCCGGATAATGCACAGGCATTGCAGGGACTGATTTCAGTTCAGGAACGGGCCGAGACCCGGGATTTCATGCGAGGCCTGCTGGATCGCCATCCTCAAGCTACCGGACCCCGGCTGATTCTGCTGGAATTCGCGTTGCTTGATGACGATACCGACACGGTGAACGAGCTGACCGCGTCACTGTTGGAACGCTCAAGTGCCAACACACCCGCGCCGGCATCGCATCTGGTCGCCGAGATTTACGGCAATGTCGTGACCAACCTGAAACACAGCGATCGTTCCTCATTGGCCAGTTCCGTGCTTGAGCGGGCTCAGGTGCTGTTTCCCGAGAACGAGAGGATTCAGTTGCTCACTGCAGAGCAGGCTTTTGCCAATGGGGACCGCGAGCAGGCCATGACCCTGCTGGCCAGCACCCGACAACAGTTTCCCAATTCGCCGGGGCCTTACCTTACCGAAGCCGGACTTCTGGAGAGCGCGGCCGACTATCTCGGTGCCGCCGAGCTTTACGAAAAGGCGCTGGCCAAGCTCTCACGACCTGATATCGTGACTGGCTACGTGCGAAACCTCCAGCGGTCCGGGCGCAGCAATGAGGCCCTGGAATTTCTTGAGGCCGAGCTGGGTGATCACCCCAACAACCTTCAGCTTCGTTTGCATCTGGCCCTGCTGCAGCAGTCCACGGGCAAGGAACAAGGCGCCATGTCCAATTACGAAGTGTTGCTGGCGGCGATGCCGGACAACACGGTGGTTTTGAACAACCTGGCGTGGCTCTATCACAAGGTCGATGATCCACGAGCGGTCAAGCTGGCCCAGCGGGCCTACGAGCTCAGCCCCGACAACGCTGCCATCGCCGACACCTATGGCTGGATCATGTTGCAGGCAGGCAATCACCAGGAAAGCGTGCCGGTGCTCGAGAAGGCCCACGAACTGCAACCGGACTCCGAAGAAATTGCCCGCCATCTGGCGGAGGCGTACCGGGTGGTTGGGATGAACTCCGCCGCCCGACGAATTCTGGAAAAATTTGGCGAACCTGGGTAAGCGATCAGACACCATGAGCGCCACCACCCTACACCAGGCCCAGTATCGCTGGGTGCTCGCGTTCCCCCTGCTGGCGCTCGCGCTGTGGGCGGAATGGTCGGATTTTTTCGCACTCTGGTACGACTCCATCATCTATGCGCACGGGTACCTGGTGCTCGCCGGCACCCTGTTTCTGCTCTTTGACCGTCGCGCCCTGCTCCGGCAACTCACGGTGACCGGCTCATCCCTTGCGCTGCTCCTGCTCGCTGGCGCCAGTGTCGCCTTGCTGCTTGCCCAGGCCGCAGACATTCGTGTGGTGCGATTGCTACTAACGCCCGTGGTGATCCTGCTCTGGGGCTGGTCAATCTGGGGCTGGCCTTTTGTCCGTATCGCCGGCGGCCCTGTTATGCTGCTGCTGTTTGCGGTGCCGGTTTGGGATGACTTCTCCCCGCTGCTTCAGCACATCACCGTGTTCTTCAACACCCTGTTCCTGCAACTGGCAGATATTGAGGCCAGAATCGAAGAGTTCCTGATCGTGCTTGAAGTGGGCGCCTTTCTTGTGGAGGACGGGTGCAGTGGCGTTCGCTATCTCATGGTTGCCCTGTTCCTGGGGTCTTTCTATGGCCAGATGTACTATCGTTCGTTCGGTTCGACCGCCCTGCTGGTGGTCACGGCGGGCCTTCTGTCGATGCTGGCCAACTGGATCAGGGTGTTCGGCGTCATTGCCGCAGGCCACTACACCGACATGGAAACGTCGTTGGTGAAGGATCACGAACTGTTTGGCTGGGTGATCTTCGTGATCTTCACCCTGGCACCGCTGTTCTATGTGGCGACACGACTTGAGCGCGCCCAAGGGCAATCCCATACCCCTGAGACCAGCCAGGCCCCAGCCGGAACGCCCGCCTCCCCACCATGGCCCTGGTTATGGCCGGCCGTGGCGTCGGTTTTGGTGCTCTGGCCAGCGCTGCTGCCCATGGCGCTGCAGGCAAAGACCGAGCAAATGGCAAAAACCTGGAGTCCGACCCTGATGGACTCGGTGGCCGGCTGGCGCGGGCCACTCCGCCACGCCAGTGTCTGGGAGCCGGAATTTTCAGGCCATGACATTGATCTCAGCGGCGTCTATGTCTCGGAGAAGCGTCAGCAGGTTCAGCTCCAGATCACGGGGTACCGCCACCAGCGGCAGGAAAAGGAACTGATCTTCTACCGCAACCGCCTCTACGACAACGCCGAATGGCAACTGGTTTCCGACGGCGAACGCCCACTCCCGGATGATTTCAGTCTGAGCCCACAGGCGGTCAATGAAACCGTGATTGAAAGCCGGCAGGATCAGTCCCGGGTCATTGTCTGGTCCTGGTACGACGTCGGCGGCTTCCTGACCCACTCCAAGATCGAGGCCAAGCTGGTGGGGGCGCTCAAGAAGATCAGCGGCGACAGCCGAGGGGCGCTCTGGGCCCTGGCAGGGCGATGCGACGCCCAGAACTGCGACTTGCAGAGGGTCGCCTTCGAACAGTTCCTGGGCAAGGCCCGGCGATAGCTAGCTCAGTGCGCCGCGGAGAGCCGACGGCTGGTGTTGAGCGATTCCGGAAAAGGATTGATCATGGCCTCGAGAACCCGGGCGTCACGCTCGGCCTTGCTGCCCAGGTAATCTTCGATGACCCCGCTCTCCAGTTGATGCCAGGTGGCCCGTTTGGCGCCGGTGCTGAACATGTGATTCAGATACAGCCGACCCTTTCGGTCCAGCCTGTGGGCGTTGCAGGCGCCCGCCTCAATATCCTGGACCGCGCGTACCATCATCTCCACCCCAAGCCTTACCACCTTGGCGTACAGGCTGTTGGGGTTGTCACCGGCGCTCACCACCGGCCTGCCCTGGTAGACAACATCGCCGTCGTCCACTCCCTCCGACACGAAATGCACGGTGGCACCCACGCACTCCGGCTCGCGGTTGTGAATCGCCCAATCCGTCGTGAATAGCCCGCGATAGAACTGCGACAGGCCACCGTGCAGGTTCAGGACACCGTGTCGAGGTACCGAGAGCAGCTCCGGCTTCAGGATGGACGCGCCGCAAACCGCTATCAAATCTGGCTGACGCCCGCGAATCCAGGCCCGATTTTCCGGCGCGTTGATGGCATTCACCCCCTTGGTATACAGCACCGGAATTCTGGCGTTCGGGCGCAGTGTGCGACCTTCTTCGCCAAAATCCAGGGCGTTCTCAGGCCGGTTATAGACCTGCCTGGGTTCGATGAGGGTGCGATCAACAACCTCCAGGGTTTTCTGGACGAACACCCCGGGCTGGGAGAGGTATTTCAGGGACTTGGACAGCAGCGATGCCCTATCGCGCCTGGGCACCTGGTTTTCCACCACCACCCCAACGACGGGCAAGGACCTCATCAATTGGTTGGCAAAGAAGATGTCGGATTTATCCTGACTGACTACCACAACAACACGCATAGCTTCACTCGCTCCCTGCGACCTCAGGCCGGACGACGGCTGGTCCGCTTTACGTGGATGAACCGTTTGATCAACGGTATGAGTCGATACTCCGCAAAATACAGCAAACGCAATTTCAGGCTGTCGCCGAACAATTCGATGGAGCAGAGGTTCCGGTAGTTGTGGGTCCAGTTGCTCAGATACCAGTAATCGTCGGCGCAGGTGTAATACTGTCGGTACTGGCCCTGTTCGAACAGGCTCTTCAGTGCCGAGTATTCCAGTACCGAACCTGGGGAAAAGGCCTTGAACGCCTCGTCATAATCCGCTCGTATCGGGTAGACCACGTCATCGCAGACAATGTGCAACTCAAATGCGACCGGCTTGCCCCGGTGCCTCACAATCCAGGCACTGAGGGTCCCGGAACGGCCGAACGACTCGATCAGGTTGAGCAGGAACGAGCGGCTGCGACGGTTCGATTTCAGATCATTGCCGATGGAGGTTTTCCAGCTCTTCGCCGAAATGGTGACCAGTTCATCGACAATGGGCTGTTCCGGATCCGTGATCCACTCCTGCTCAATGGTAAATCCGTCATCCCGCCTGAACCGGTTGAGCTTGTTATTGAGACTTTTCTTGAGACTTCTCGGCCTGGCCCGGTAGAACTCGTCCCAGCTCTGGTTGATGTCGATGACCGGCGTCTTCAGGCTGGGTTTCTCCCCCACCCGCTGATGGCCAGGTTTGTTACTGTCCAGCAGAAAATTCTTTAAGTCGCTGTCTTGTCCGATCTTGAAGAAGAGCGCGATTTCCCGAGGGGTGACCGCCGTCAGCAACGCCAGCACCTCATCGCGTTGGCCGGGGGTCAGCGAGGCGTCGACAACGATGGAGGAAAATGGACTGTGGCCGTTGGCGGCCAGCTTTAGCAGGGTCACGGGTATGCCTCGGTAGCTTTCCCGGCTTCGAACCAGCGGGGCGATACCAACCAGGCAACCATTGTCGAACACGCACCGGAATTCCATCGTCATGTTGTCGGCAAAGGCCCTCCACCACGCCACTAACCAGGCGTGGGTCATGGGCAAAGGGGTTGGCGTCAGACTGGCAACCAGAGCATCCCATTGCGGTTTGACCTGCTGGAACTCTTCCTCCCCCCGGACGACTCTTAATTCCACGGTATTAAGCGTTCCTGACCTATAGGTTGATTGTTTCCGACACGGCCGGGCCTTCACGCCGCCGACAGCTTGTGCTTTACCTTACGTAATTGGTCAAGCACACCGATAGCACGGCGTTTGAGCCAGAAATCCAGCAATGGTTGATGCAGCCAATCCTTGAACCGGTTCTGAAACCAGAAATAGTTGACCGATACATTGCGACCCTCGGCTTCAATGAAATGCCAGGTGCCAGCGGGGATAAATAGGGCCTGGTCATCCTCGAGCCAGCCGGCAAGCCCCCTGGCACGGCTAAGCTTGGGAAAGGTCGTGAAGTCCGGATTCTGACAGTCGATCTTGCTGTCGACGACCCGATTTTCCCGAATGGCTTTCAGGCTGAACGGGCTGTAGGCGTACATGCAGTCGCTCTGATCGGGCGAAAACAGGATGAACCGCTTCCGCCCCTCCAGCATCATGAGCAGGCTGTGGGTCTCATCGTAGTGCAGCAGTGATTTGTTCTGGCCTGGGCCGATGTACAGATTGGACACGCGAAAGCCTGTGTCAGGCACAAAGGCGGGCAAGGTCACGGAAATGTCAGCGGGCAGATCTTCCGAGACCCCATGCCCCAACAAGGGCTCCAACGCGTAGCCGTTGTGGGTCGTCTCCATGACCTCGTTAAAGTCCGACATCGGGACCCGTTCAAACCCCAGGTAATGGAAGATGCCATCCTCGGATTTGCGCTGAATTCGAATCGACGTCAACGACTCACGGAAATAGTCGTAATTCCACTGGCGGGTAAATGGAAGCGCGGCACGAACGCCCGAGAGCAGGACCGGTTGACGGCGTTCTATGTAAGGAAGCAAACCATCCTTGTGCTCGGGAAAAGGTATGGTTTCAATGGCATCCGGCCCGGAAAGATCAAATAAGTTCATGTCGACTTCCCTATTCAACGAACTACTGCGTCCGCGCGCCTCAGCCAATACCAACTTCCTGTGGTACATCATCTGGCAGGGCACAAATTAACGATATGCCAAGGTCCTGAAAGCTGCAAGCACGAGCCATTGCCTGATGTACCTACGCAAGTTGATCGAACAGGATCTGGGCTTGGGACAGGCGGTGGCCCCTGTTGGCGACGGCCAGCACCACCCGGCCCAACACCCGAATACTCAGATAGGAGAACAGGGGTTGGAATCCGGCCTTGGCCAGCGCCTTTCTGGAGGCCGTATTGCGGGTATCGACGGCCACCAAGGCCAGATTGGCGCCCGTGTCCCGCGAACTTACCAGCTGTTTCAGCAGGCTCTGAAAATAACCGCGCCCGCGATATTCCGGTGGCGTCACGCAATCCCAGATGTAAAACGCCCGGTCGGGGACCGTCATCTGGATATCGTGAAGAATCCCGACCCGCGCCCCGGCCCGGGCGACCCAGCCAAAACATACGGGCCGCCGGTCTACAAGCAGCTCGTAGAGATCGTTCTGTCGGAGGTTACGCCGGGTGAATTCGTCTTTGGAGTAGTCCAGGTCGGGCCGGTATACCGACGCCCTGGCCAACTGTGCCCCGGGAATGCCGGCACCTTCACGTGCTGCGACCGGCTGGTGCAGTAGAATCCCGGCTTTGATCTCGACCATGCGGCCAAGTTTTCGTTTGAGCAGTCCCAAACTCCGTTTCAGTGTTTTCACAACCAGCCGCCTCGTGACCTGGTATTTGTAAGTTTAGGTAACCGGACGGAAAAACGAAAAATGAAATCTGCGCCACGTGTGCAACAATTTTCTTTAGCCCGAAAAGCGCCCTAACTATCGGTTAAATAGTTACTTTTTTAAGCCCCAAGAGAGCAATAGCACTGATTCGCGGGCTATAGCGCATTACCAGCGGCTATGCTAGCTTACATAATGTAACAACTGGTCCGCGCGCTGTTCCCAAAGACCATTAGACCCTCGGCAAGGAATTCTGCCGAGCCGTATTCGTAGATCTCTATCTAAGGAAGGCAGAGAGATGAATGCTAGAGAGTCTACTCCAGTTGTACCCGGCTTCCTGGCCCAATTTGAACGCACGGCTCGGGACAGTGCCCATTCGCCTGCTCTTTGCTCCCCGGACAGCACCCTCAGCTATCACGATCTCAGCGCCCGTGCCACGGCCGTCCAGGCATGGATTTCCGAATCCGGTGTGACTGAGGGCAGCCCGATTGCCATCCACACCCACAGTCGCGAGTCGGCCATCATCGCCATAATTGCGGTGCTCAGGCATGGCTGCGCTTACCTGCCCCTGGACCCCCTGTATCCGGAAGAACGTCTCGCCTACATGGTGAGCCACGCGGGGGTCGAGCTGACCATCACGGACAACGACGATTTCCGGTCCCCAGTCGGGCAGCATCTGGATCTCAGGGCGATCGACCTCAACGAGCCTCCGGAAGCCATTCCGCAATCCGCAGGAGCAGGTCCAGAGGCCAATGCCTACGTCATCTACACCTCCGGCTCCACCGGTAGGCCCAAGGGCGTGCTGATGAACCATGGCACCCTCGATAACCTGATCCACTGGCAAAATGGCCATTATCGGGCGGGCGCACGTCCGAAAACCCTGCAATTCTCCGCCCTCAGCTTCGACGTTTCGTTCCAGGAAATTTTCTCCACCCTGACCCTTGGCGGCACGCTGTATCTGATCACCAACGACATGAAGCAGGATTTCCGACAGCTGCTGGAGTACATAGACGAACAGGGCATCGAGCGCATGTTTTTACCCTACATCGCGCTGCTGCAGCTCGTGATGTGGGCCAACCGATTGAATCTCTACCCCGCAGCACTGACGGAAGTCATCACCGCGGGCGAACAACTTGTGGTCAGCAAGGAACTCCGGAAGGCTTTCAACGCCCTGCCCAATGCCACCCTGAGCAATCAATACGGGCCCTGCGAGACCCACGTGGTAAGCGAACACATTCTGTATCCGCCGGCGGATGACTGGCCGGCCCTGCCGCCGATCGGACAGGCGATCGACCGTGCGGAACTGCTGATTCTCGATGATGAACAGCAAGAACTGGAAGCCGGCGAGGTCGGCGAGTTGTACATCAGCGGTCCGGTTCTGGCCCATGGCTACATCAACAGTCCGGAGCAGACCGCCCAACGATTCGTGACTCTGTCCCACCTCGGCGGCCAACGGGCCTATCGCACCGGCGACCTGGTGAGCTGGAACGGCAAGTCCGAGCTGCTGTACCACGGACGCATCGACAACCAGGTGAAAATCAGCGGCTATCGCGTCGAACTCAGCGAAGTCGAGGCCCGGCTACTCGATACCGGGCTGGTGGACGAAGCCGCCGCCGCGGTACAGGACGTCGAGGGTCAAAAAAAACTGATCGCGTTTGTGACGGCGACCGACCAGGACAGCCAGCTGGAGGCGCGCCTCAAAGGCCTGCTGCAGTCCTCGATGCCGGGGTACATGATTCCCAGCCGGTTCCACTGGCTCAGTCAATTGCAGAAGACTCCCTCGGGAAAGATCGATCGCAAATCGATGATCGAAAGCCTCGCCGCTGAACCGTCAAGTGCCGTGGGGCACGCCCCGGACGCTCGGCAACGGTTGAAAGATCTGATCCAGAGGGAGCTCAACCTTGCTGAGCTGTCTGAGGAGGACAACCTTCTGAATCTGGGCATGGATTCCCTGGCCGCCAATCGCATTGCGGCCAGCTTGTACGAACACCAGGGTCTGTCCATCCCGGTTTATGCCCTGTTCCAGTATCGGAACTTGAGCAAATTCCTCGACTACGCGCTGGCCAGGCAGTCGGTGCCAACAACTCTGGCCCGGACCGACAGCAGCCATGAGCTTCCGGATGCCCAGGTTCGGGACGTCGCGATTATTGGCATGGCCCTGCGAGTGCCCGGAGCCTCGAACCTCGAGGAGTTCTGGCAGAACCTCGTTGAGGGTCGGGAGACCATCACGTTCTTTGCCCCGACTGATCCACAAAGCGGCCGGGTCAATGCCCGAGGCGTGCTCGACGATCCCCTGGGCTTCGACGACCGGTTTTTCGGCATCAGCCCGATCGAAGCCGAGTTCATCGATCCGCAGCAACGGCTGCTGCTGGAACTTGCCTGGCAGGGACTGGAAAACGCCGGCTACGACCCGGAGCAGTTTGCCGGCAGGATTGGCGTGTTCTGCGGCGTCGGCAACAACACCTACTACTTGAATAACGTTCTCCAGAATGCTGAAAAACTTGAAGATTACGGGTCACTTCAAGCGATGGTCGCGAACGAGAAGGACTATGCGGCCACCCGGCTGGCGCACAAGCTCAACCTGGTTGGTCCGGCGCTGAGCATCCACACCGCCTGCTCCACCTCCCTGGTGGCGGTGGCGGAAGCGGTCGAGGCCATCCGCCAGGGCCGCTGTGACATGGCCATCGCCGGCGGCGCGTCGATCGCGTTTCCCCAGCAACAGCCCCACACCCATCAGGAAGGCAGCATCTACACCCGGGACGGGCACACCCGCCCCTTCGACAAGGACAGCTCGGGTACCGTATTCAGCGACGGTGGCGGCATCGTGGTGCTCAAGCCCCTGATTGAGGCGCTCCGGGACCGCGACTATGTCTATGCCGCGATTTCCGGAGTTGCGGTCAACAACGACGGTGCCGAGAAAGGCAGCTTCTCCGGCCCCAGTGTTCAGGGGCAGAAATCGGTCATTCTTGGCGCCCTCCGGGATGCCCGAATTGATGTCCGCACCATCGGTTACCTGGAAGCCCACGGCACCGCGACGCCGATCGGGGATCCGATTGAGGTGTCGGCGCTGAATGAAGCCTTCTCCGAGCACACTTCGGACAAACAGTTCTGCCGCCTGGGCTCGGTGAAAAGCAACTTTGGCCACCTGACCGCGGCCGCAGGGGTGGTTGGCTTGATTAAGTGCGCGCTGTCGATTGATCGGGGCCAGATTCCCCAATCCATCAATTTTGCCACCCCAAATCCGGAACTCCATCTGGAGCAAACCCCGTTCATCGTCGCTGCCGAATCGTCCGAATGGCCCGGCCCCAAACACGACCGGGCCGCCGGGGTCAGTTCGTTCGGCATTGGCGGCACCAATGCCCACGTGGTGCTGCGGGGCGTTAACCGCCCGGACGCGGCAGAATCCGGGACCACGCCGACCTGGGTTCCCTTGTGTTTCGGCGCCCATTCCCCCGAGGCGCTGGCCGCCACGGTGTCTCGCTATCAGCCGTTGCTGAATCAGATGCAGGCACCGGAGGAACGGGCCGGCCTGGCAGCCGCACTGATCCGGCACCGGCGCGCCTTCCGCTACCGGACGGCCGTGCCCCAGCAGATTAACGTGCATGAGCTGATGACCGTGGTGGAGGACGCCGAGGACGCCAGCGCCGCCTTCAGCTCCGCTGCCGTGGTGTTCGCCTTCCCCGGCCAGGGCAGTCAGGTAGCGGGCATGGGGCGTGAGCTGTACGCGCAGGTCGCCCAATTCCGGGACGCCTTCGATCATTGCGCGGACCTTCTCGCGAGCGACCATGCATTGGACCTCAAGGCCCTGGTCTTCGACTCTGGCGATCCACTGAATGACACCCAGAAAACCCAGATCAGCCTGTTCTGTCTGGGATATGCCCTGGCAACGGCGGTGCAACAGCTGGGCGTGCAGCCCCAGGCCGCTATCGGCCACAGCATCGGTGAGTTGGCTGCCGCCACCGTGGCCGGGGTGTTTGATCTGGCCACCGCCCTGCGTGTTGTGATGACCCGTGGCGAGGTCATGCAGGCACAACCGTCCGGGGCCATGTTGGCAGCACGCGCCAGTGTCGATCAGCTGCAGCCACTCCTCAGCAGCAACGTGGTAATCGCGGCCGAAAACACCGCCGATGCCTGTACCCTCTCGGGCACCCACGAGGCCATCGCGAGCCTCGCCGGCGTGTTGGAACAGAACGGGATCAAAGTTCGCGCGCTGAACACCTCCCACGCCTTCCATTCCCCTGCCATGGACCCGGCCGTTGACGAGTTCATCCGCCAGCTTGACGGCATCGCCATGAAGCCTCCGGAGTTTCCCTTCATCTCCTGCGTGACCGGGGACTGGATCACGCCGGAGCAGGCCACCGACCTGCATTACTGGGGCCAGCAGATCCGCCAGCCGGTCCAGTTCCGCCAAGGCTGCCAGACCCTCGCTGCGATGAAGAATCTGATTGTGCTGGAGTGCGGCCCGCAAGGCACCGTGTGCGGCATGGCCATGCAGAACCTCGACGATCAAAGGGATCTGGCCCTGGTGCCGCTTCTGGCGGATGCCGGGAAAGCGGACGGAGAGCTGCGGTCGTTCACCCGCGGACTTGGTTTGGCCTGGAGCCAGGGCCTCACGGTTGACTGGCCCTGCGGACCCGCCAGCCCTGAGGTGCGCGTCAGGCTGCCCGCCTACCCGTTCCAGCACCGAACTCACGTTATTGAGCCGTTGTCAGCCGCCTCGGTGTCCACCGACCCGGCGGCCAGCCTCGTGGCCGATGCCATAGCACCGGTTTCCATCCCCCAGGTTTTGGCAGGACCAGACATGAAAGACGCCATTGTCGAGAAGCTGCGCTCGCTGTTTTCAGATATTTCCGGCATCGACCTCAGCCAGGCGGACTCTGGCGCAACCTTCTTTGAACTGGGTCTGGATTCGCTGCTGCTGACCCAATCCACACTGAAGCTGAAGAAAAAGTTCAAGGTGAATGTCAGCTTCCGGCAACTGCTCAATGACTGCGGCAACCTGGACAAGCTGGCCGACTACCTCGTTGCCGAGGGCGTTCAGCTGGAGGCTGCTCAAACCTCGGCCACACCTGCGCCGGCAGCCGGGCTGCAACCACCGAACCCAGCAACCGGGACAGTCAGCCCGCCGCCCCAGGCCCTGAACCTGGGTCACGGCGATGTCCATGCCCTGCTTCAGCAGCAGATGCAGATACTGCAGGGCCAGCTGACCCTGTTGTCTTCACTGTCACCGCAACCAGCCGCCGGCGGCAGCGCCCCCAGCGCCACCGCACCGGTCGCTGACCACGCCATCAAGCGCACCGACAAAGCCTCTGGGCTCAAACCCTTCGGTGCCGGCACCCGGATCAACGTCAAGCGCAGCAACGACATGACCGCCCGGCAGCGGGAGAACTTCGATAGCCTGGCGCAGCGCTACAACACCCGCTTCGCCAGATCCAAACAGTTCGCCCAGGACAACCGAAAACACCTGGCGGATCCGCGGGTGGTGTCAGGGTTCCGCAATGTCATCAAGGAAGTGATCTACCCGATCGTGGTGGAACGCTCCGAGGGCCCCTATCTCTGGGATATCGACGGCGGCAAACTGATCGATATCACCTGCGGATTCGGCAGCAACATTTTCGGCAATTCTGCCCCCTTCATCAGGGACGCCATTGCCCGTCAGCTGAACACCGGCTACGAAATTGGCCCGCAGCATCCCCTGGTGGCTGAGGCCTCCCGGTTGTTCTGCCAGGTCACCGGCAACGAACGGGTGGCGTTCTGCAACACCGGGTCCGAAGCCGTCCTCGGCGCCATGCGACTGGCGCGCACCGTCACCGCCAAGGAAAAGGTGGTGATCTTCGAGAACGACTACCACGGCATCCACGATGAGGTGATCGTCACCCGCGGTAGTGCCGGTTACGCGGCACCCGCTGCTGCCGGCATACCCGAGTCGGCCGCTGAAAGCATGATCGTGTTGGATTACGGCAGTGACGCCTCGCTCGACTACATTCGCGAGCACGCCGACGACATTGCCACCCTGCTCGTGGAGCCGGTTCAGAGCCGCAATCCGGAACTGCAACCCAAAGCCTTCCTGGAGAAGGCCCGCCACCTGTGCACCGAGCACCACATTGCCCTGATTTTTGACGAGGTCATCACCGGTTTCCGCATCCATCCGAGAGGCGCGCAAGGCCACTACGGCATCGACGCCGACATCTGCACCTACGGCAAGATTGTCGGCGGCGGCATGCCCATCGGTGCCATCTCTGGCAAGGCCAAGTACATGGATGCGCTGGACGGCGGACAGTGGCAGTTTGGCGACGACTCGGCACCGGAAGTGGGTGTCACCTATTTTGCCGGCACGTTTGTGCGTCACCCGTTGGTTATGGCGGCGGCAGTGGCCGTGCTGAGCAAGCTGGTGGAGGCACCCGAGCTCCAGGCCCAACTGAACCAGCGGGCCGACTACCTGGTGGGACAGATCAACCAGCATGCGCAGTTGGTGGGCGCGCCGGTAAAGATCGAACACTGTGGCTCCATGTGCAAGATCAAGATTCCCCAGGACATCCCGTTCGAAGAACTGATCTACGTGATGCTCCGGGAGAAAGGCATTCACGTCTGGGACGCCCGCCCAACCTTCATCACCACGGCCCACAGCGACGAGGACATCGAAGCGATCATCACGGCCTTCAAGGAGGCGATGGATGAGATGATCGCGATGGACTTCTTTCCGGCACCGGACGTCGCCGCTCGGCCCAATCAGGAGCTTGCGGGTAAGCCACCGATTGAAGGCGCGCGCCTTGGTCGCGACGAAAATGGCAAGGCGGCCTGGTACATCCCCTCCAAGACGGACAAAAACCAGTATGAGAAATGGGCAGGTTGACCACCTATGAACACCGCTGTCTTGAAGTACGTTGACCGGCACGACCCCTTTCAGTTCGGCAACCTGGAGGGCACCATCGTTTCCACGGAATCACAACGCGAGGTGTGGCTGGCCGCCCAGTTCGGTGACGAGGCCAGCGCGGCGTTCAACGAGTCCGTCTTTATAAACCTCAAGGGCCCGGTCAATCTGATGGCGCTGACCCGCGCCCTGGACGCGCTCTGGCAGCGTCATCAGGCGATGCGGGGATGTTTCAGCAACGACGGCGAACAGATGGTGATCTACCAGGACCGTCCCGCGCCCATCCTTGTCCATGATTTCATCACGTTGCCGGAGGCCGAAAAGCAGCAACAGCTTGATGAGCTGGCCCGCAGCGCGGTCACCGAGGCCTTCGATCTGTTCAATGGGCCACTGGCCCGGCTGGATGTCATCCAGATCGACAACACCGACACCCGTGTTCTGCTGACCCTTCACCACTCCATTTGCGACGGTTGGTCGCTGTACATCCTGGCCAGTGAACTCGGCAATTTGTACTCGGAAACGGTGGACTCAAACAACGCCCCCGCCCTGGAACCGCCCCCCCGATTCAGCGACTACGCCGACTGGGAACGCAGCGAGTACACCGAGAGCCTGCGTGAGCAAAGCGCTGCCTACTGGACCGCCCGGTTTGCCAGCGGGATTCCAACGTTGGACCTGCCCTATGACCGGCCCCGACCGCTGAGCCGAAGCTTTGCCGCGTACCGACTGGACACCCCACTGCCGATGGATCTGCTGAAGGGACTGAAGACCTTGGCGGCTAAAAACAGTAGCACCATCACCACCACTTTGATGGCCGCCTTCGTGGGCTATCTCCACCGCATTTCCGGGTGCGCGGACATCGTACTGGGCATCCCCTTCGCCGGTCAGATGGCCAAGCAGGAACACAGTCTGGTGGGCCACTGCGTCAACATCATCCCGCTGTACATCCAGGTGTCGGCCGAAGATTCCTTCGAAACCCTGCTGCGCAAGACCCAGCAGCAGATGCTCGAGGCTTTCGAGCACCAGTACCTGACCTACGGCACCTTGCTGCAAACCCTGGGCGTGGCCCGGGATCCGTCCAAGCCACCGCTGGTGTCGGTGATTTTCAATGTCGATCAGGCCAACGAATCCGATTTTCACTTCGCCGGCCTGGAGGCGGCGTTCGCCTCCAATCCTCGGGCCTATGAGAACTTCGATCTGAACCTGAACATCACCCTGTCCGACCGGTCCGCGGTGATGGAGTGCACACACAATCTGCAGTTGTGGGATACCGCAACCATGCGTCAGCGCATGGCCGAGCTGCAATTGCTGATGGACGAGGTGCTGAAGGCGCCCGACGCCCCCCTTGGCCAGCACAGGCTGCTGACGGACGAGGCTCTGGCCCTTTACCGGGAGCAGTGGCGTTCGGTGCACCGGGACTACGACCTGGACAACACCAGCCTGCACGGGCTGGTGGAGGCGGCGGCGGAGCGTTTTCCGGATCGCATCGCCCTGGTGTTCGAGGATCACGAACTCACGTTCCGGGAACTGGACGCACGCGCCAACCGCCTGGCGCACTGGCTGCGTGAGCAGCAGGTCACCGCAGACAGCATTGTTCCTATCCTGATGGACCGGTCCATCGAGATGCTGGTGGCGATCAACGGCATCCTCAAGGCCGGTGGCGCCTACTTACCCCTGGACCCGGACCATCCCCGCGACCGCCTCGCGTTCATTCTCGAGGAGGTCAAGGCAAGGTTCGTACTGACCCTTTCCGGCCTGCAACCCCGGGTACCTGACTCGGTGCAAAGCTATGCCCTGGACGGTTCCGACCTGCCCCTCGACCAGTTCGATGACCGCCGCCCCGAATGCCCCTTCTCGCCGTCGCAGCTGGCGTATGTGATCTACACCTCCGGGTCTACCGGCAAGCCCAAGGGGGTCCTGCTGGAGCACCGCTCGA
Organism: Marinobacter qingdaonensis; assembly: GCF_034555935.1. Taxonomy (NCBI): domain Bacteria; kingdom Pseudomonadati; phylum Pseudomonadota; class Gammaproteobacteria; order Pseudomonadales; family Marinobacteraceae; genus Marinobacter; species Marinobacter qingdaonensis. Next base: position 2,429,112 of record NZ_JAYDCJ010000003.1, on the reverse strand, counting down.
TCTGCAACCACATGTTGTGGATGCAGGAGGCATTTCCGCTGATGCCATCGGATGCCGTAATGCTGAAGACGCCTTACACGTTTGATGTGTCGTTGTGCGAGCTTTTTCTACCTCTAATGGTTGGGTGCAAACTGGTCATCGCCAAGCCGGGTGGACACAAAGACCCAGACTACCTCGCCAGTCTGATCCGCGATCAGGGTATTTCCCACATTCATTTTGTCCCCTCATTGGTTTACCTGTTCTTGGACGCCTATAACCAAACCAATTGCCCCAGCGTCCGACGAATCTTGCTTACCGGTGAAGCGGTGAGCACGGAACTCGAAACTCGCATGCTGGCGGCCTTTCCCGATGCCGAGTGCTGGAACCTATACGGCCCCACCGAAGCCGCAGTGCATGCCAGTTGGTGGCAATGTGGGCGGTTAATCTCTAATCACTCAGTTCCAATCGGAACAGCCCTGCCTAACACCCGCCTTTATGTCGTGGACAATCACCTGCACTTGTTGGCGCCGGGACTGGTTGGAGAACTTCTGATTGCCGGGATTCAGGTAGCCCGGGGTTACATGAATCGGCCGGAACTGACAGCCGATCGATTCATCCAGGATCCCTTCAGCGATGCGCCCTTCAGGGCCTACCGCACCGGCGACCTGGTCAAGATGCGTGCAGATGGCGTGTTGGACTACATGGGCCGCAACGACTTCCAGGTCAAACTCCGGGGCTTGCGCATTGAGCTCGGTGAAATTGAATCCGTTATCCTGAAGTTCTCCGGTATTACCCAGTGTGCGGTGTTGGCGCGGGAGGATCGCAAAAACGATCAGCGTCTGGTTGCCTATCTGGTATCCAGCGCAGACCTTGGGAAACAACTTCAGGATTTGAAAGAACACATCGGCCATTATCTGCCGGAATACATGCTGCCCCAGCACTTTATCCAATTGCCGACGCTCCCCTTGACCTCCAGCGGCAAAGTTGATCGGAAGGCCCTGCCCGAACCGGATAGGACTCTGGTTCCCAAATCCGAATTCGTCCTGCCAGCTACTCAAACAGAATCCGAACTATGCGCGCTGTGGGCCGATGTGCTGGGCCTTCAGTCCATCAGTGTGACCGAAAACTTCTTTGACGCCGGCGGCCACTCTCTGCTGGGCACCCAGATGCTGAGCCAAATCAAGAGCCGCTATGGCATCAGTTTCGGCCTGGGCAAACTGTTCGAAGCCTCAAGCGTGCGGGCCATGGCCAAACTGATTGAGCAGAATTCGACCAGCGCGCGCAAACTTCCACCCATCCGCCAAGTGGACCAAGAGGCGATCGTCTACGCCACTCCTCAGCAGCAGGTCTGGTTCCTGCACGAGGAAATTGTTCCAGATTCCCACGCGTTGACGTTACCCGCCCTGTTCCGTTTCCGCGGCACACTTGACGTTCGCGCGCTGGAGCAGGCGTTCAACACCATATTGCAACGGCACCAAATTCTGCGAGCCAACTTCATCAACCCCCAAGGTGAAGTCGAGATCGTGATCAATCACGACCGCGCCATCGATCTCAAGCCCAGATCGCCGGCCGATTATGGCGCCTCCGACATCCAATCTTTGGAGGAAGCCTTAAGGGAGGAGGCCGCTAATGGCTTCGATGTTGGTGTTGACGCCCTCTTCAAGGTTTCGCTGATTCGGGTGGGTGATCAAGACCACATGTTGTTCCTGATGATCCATCACATGGTGTTCGACGGCTGGTCTTTCGACCTGCTGCTTAAAGAGATGTGCACGCTTTACAACGCCTATCGTCAGGGCCTGGGCAACCCTCTACCAGCGCTGCCAGTCCAGTTCCGGGACTTCGCAGTCTGGCAACGGGAATGGCTGAATAGCGACGTGATGGACGCCCACCTGGACTACTGGAAAACCCGGCTTGGCGGTGAACTACCAGTATTGCAGCTGCCAACCGATTTCGAACGACCCTATGCCCAACCCCATCGGTCTGAGGGTGTAAAGTTCGAGCTTGATGGCACAACCGTAGCCGGCCTTGAAGCACTCGCCATTCGGCATCAAACCACGTTTTTCATGGTCCTGCTGACTCTCTACGTGCTGATGCTGCATCGCTTCACGAGGCAATCGGATCTGATTATCAATGTCCCGGTTTATGCCCGTAACCAGGACGAACTGAGTCATTTGATGGGCCCCATGATCAACGTGATGGTTTGCCGGTTCAAGGTCACTGAAAACCCGTCGTTGGAGTCCCTGCTTACGCACGTCAAAGACACGCTGCTTGAGGCCATTGAACACCAGGATGCACCGTTCGACCTGCTGGTCAGAACCATCAATCCAACCCGTGATACGTCACGCAATCCCATCGCACAAACTCTGTTTAACTATCAGGACGTCCGGAACCGGCAAGACCAGATGGACGGCATCGAACGGTTCCAGATAAATCTGGATCGGGTGGGTGTTGAAACCGATCTGGACGTCTGGTTCAAGCGCCACACCGACGGATTACAAGCCGGGTTTGAATACCCCGTTCAGCTCTTTGAACGCGGGACAATTGAGGGATTTTTGAGCTATTTTAAAGACAGTGCCGTGGCCCTGTGTGAACAACAGGACGACATCAGGCTGGAGAGCCTGGTCTGTGCAAACAAGGAAGAGAAGGCCATGATTGCGGAATGGAATCAGACAGAAGTCGCTTGGTCCTTCAACCAGGGATTCCTTGGCGAATTCCAGAAGCAGGTGAATAAACAAGGGGACAAGCCGGCCAGCGTCGATGACCGGCGCTCCCTTAGCTACGCCAGCCTGGACCAACGGGCGAACCGCCTCGCCCGTTTCTTTGCCGAGCAAGGGGTCGAGGCCGGAGATGTCGTAGCCCTCCTCCTGCCCCGCGATGCGGACCTGCCTGCCACGGTAATGGCCTTGTGGAAACTGGGCGCCGCCTATGTCCCGCTTGATCCCGTGTACCCGGAAGAACGGATTCGCGCCATTCTGGCGGTGGCCCAGCCAAAGCTACTGGCAACCACCTCCGACCAGCAGGCGGCAAGGTCGGCCCATTCTGGCCTAACTGTGCTGATGGACCAGGAACAAGCTGCCATTGATAAGCAGCCAACCGATCCGATTCCCTGCGCACTGGCCCCGGAAACACTGGCCTACGTCATTTTCACCTCCGGCTCAACCGGCGTGCCCAAGGGCGTCGAAATCAGCCACGGGGCCCTTCACAATTTTCTGCTGGCCGTGGCTAGGGAGCCAGGGCTCAAAGAACAAGACCGTCTGTTGGCCATCACAACCTTGGCCTTCGACATCTCTCTGCTGGAACTGTTCCTGCCCCTATCGGTCGGCGCCACCGTGGTCATTGCCACTGCTCAAGACGGCAGTGATCCCCATCGATTGATTGATCTGATCAACGAACAGGCCATTTCCACCTTGCAGGCTACGCCCGCTACCTGGCGGCTAATGCTCAACGCCGGGTTCGCTCCCGAGCGACCCATCAAGGGACTGATCGGTGGAGAGAAACTGCCACCAGATCTGGCCGAAAGTCTGCTTGGGTGCAAAGTTGAGCTCTGGAACATGTATGGCCCGACTGAGGCCACCGTCTGGACCAGTTGCCATCGGGTCGCTGAAGGGAAAAACGGTGCTCGCCCACGGATACTGATTGGCAGGCCACTGGCTAACACCCAACTTCATGTTCTGGACGACCAGGGAGAATGTCTGCCCCTGGGCGTTTATGGTGAGCTCTGGATCGGTGGAGCAGGACTTGCCCAAGGTTACCGGGCCAATCCGGAGCAAACTGCCAACCGGTTTGTCACAACGGCGAAGGGCGAGCGCCTTTACCGGACCGGAGATCTGGCCCGTTGGACTCGCGATGGCCAGATAGAGTTCGGCGACCGCGTCGACAACCAGGTCAAGGTGCGGGGCTACCGGATTGAGCTGGAAGAGATCGAGGTCAACCTCCGCAGCCATCCGAACGTCGCGGACGCGGCCGTCGTGGTGCAGGATTTAGGCGCCGATGATCACAGGCTGATTGCGCACCTCACTTACGCAGGAGATGATGAGCCGACCGGCACCGAACTGCGCAAGTACCTTCGCCGGTTCCTGCCTGACTACATGATGCCACAGCAATTTACCGCCCATGACCATTTGCCACTCCTGCCCTCAGGCAAGGTCAACCGCAAGCTTCTGACCGGGATGCAGCCTAGCTCCGCCGCCCGGCGTGTCTCTCACAGGGCTCCGACCGACACTGAAAACGGCCTGATGGAAATCTGGAAAGTGCTTTTGAAGCGAGACGATTTCGCGCTGGAAGATCAGTTCCTGGACGTTGGCGGGCATTCATTGCTTGCGCTCAAAGTAATTGTGGAAATTGAACACGCGTTTGGGGCCAGGCTCATGCCCCAGGATCTTTGGGTGAATACCCTGGAACAACTGGCCAACCTGATTGACCAAAAACGAAGTCAGGTGGATCAGGAACCCGAACAACCATCAACAGAGAAGGTCAGAAAAACCGGTCGGGGAGTCTTCCGGCGCCTGTTTGGGGCGTCGTAATCATCCCACTTCCCATACCGGGCCGCAGTATCGTCGGGAGAATCTATTGGAAGCGTTCTACTTCGGACCGTCAGAAAGTTATCTACTTGGGCTCTTTCATCCCAGGCAAGGTACCAACCGAAACGAGGGCATCGTACTGTGCAACCCCTTCGGTCAGGAGTACTTGAGGGCCCATAAGTCCATGCGTCGATTGGCAATCAATCTCGCGGAGCTCGGGTACCCGGTGTTGCGCTTCGACTACCGGGGGACCGGCGACTCGGCCGGTGATATCGATGGCCACACCGCCGATCATTGGGTGGATGACATAGGTCATGCCATCCAGGAGCTGGTGGACATGGCCGCAGTGCCCCGTGTCGCGCTCATTGGCCTGCGTCTGGGCGCCCTGCTCGCGGCGCAGGCAGCCGACCGTCACCACCAGGTCTCTCGTCTCGTGATGTGGGATCCCATCGCAGACGGCGCCGAGTACGTTGGCGGCATCCGGTCCTCCATTGTAAATGGCGGAACCCAGACCAGTCGGTCCCGAGTCCTCGCCAGTGACGGAACGCTGCACTTTAACGGCTTCAGCATGCCACCAAGGTTCCAGGAATCAATCTCGAAGTGGAATCTGCACGATCAAGCCCAGGAACTGAATCTGCCGGTTGCCCAGATTGTGTCCCACGAATCCGACACCTTTGACAGGCTGAAACAACAACTGTCCGGGCGCCCGGGCTTCTATTCAGAACTGGCCCCCGCTCCCCACGATTGGAATTACGTGGACCATGTCGGGGGAATTCTGTGGCCAAAACCGGTGATTGACGCCATTGAGAGCTATTTCAACCAGGTGACGCATTAATGAAAGGGAACATTATGCGCGAACGCGTCGTAATGGTGGGAGACGAACTGCCCCTGGTAGGAATCCTGTGCGAACCCGAAAAAGATCAAGCCAAAGCCCCGGGTACAGCGGTCATCCTGTTGAATTCCGGAGTGATTCACCGAGTGGGTTCATGTCGACTGTCGGTCACTCTGGGGCGAGCGCTGGTGGAAAGAGCCGGCATCACCACCTTCCGCTTCGACTTTTCCGGGATCGGTGACAGCGAAGCAAGGCGCGGCACACTCACCGCCAATCAGGCGGCCATCGACGAAATCCAGGAAGTCATGGACCACCTGCAACGCTGGAAGGGATTCGACCGGTTTATCCTTTACGGCCTCTGCTCAGGTGCCTTTGCCGCCTATCGCACCGCTCTCGCAGATACCCGCATCCTCGCAACCGTGCAACTGGATGGCTATTGCTACACGACCTGGAAAAGCCACTTGATGCATTACTCCCCGCGCTTGCTGTCGCTGTCTCGCTGGATGGCCTTTTTGCTGCGCAAGCTTGGCCTCCGCAAAGTGAGAAAAGGCGCTGAGGTCTCCGGTATCGAAGAGGAGTTCTTCGAAGTGCCGGATTTTGCCAGTTACCCGCCCAAAGAAGAGGTTGAACAGGGGCTTGGTCGGCTAAACGACCGGGGGCTGGACATGCTTTACGTCTTTCTCGGCAACGAACACTACAAGTACCACGGCCAATTCCAGGATTGCTTCAGTGGCGTGCCGTTCAACAACAACCTGACGGTCATCCACCGCCCCGAGGCGAGTCACATATTGTCAGAGCCAAACGAACGCAGGGCTGTCGTGGACGCCATCACCGAATGGGTCTACGAGCGCGCCCGAGCTGTTTGATCACCGGACTTAAAACTCATGAATAGGCCAGCGTCAGCGTCACCTCAGGGAAAAACAGAACTGGTCGGCCTTACCTCGCTTCGGGGCATTGCTGCAATATTGGTCATGTACCACCACTTTTTTTTCGTGCTGCTACCAGATCTTGGGAAGGCCTTACCATCAAAGCTCTTTTTAAAATCCTACCTCTGTGTCGACCTTTTCTTTCTGCTGAGCGGCTTTGTCCTGGCGTACGTTTACCACCATCAGTTTCAGGACAGTGTCTCCAGGACAACTTACCGCATCTTTATGCAGACCCGATTTGCCCGGATCTATCCGCTGCATTTCGTGGTTCTGATGGCATTTGTGGCCTTCGAGGGACTGCAATGGCTGCTGAACGAGCTTGGCATCGTGGGTATGTCTAACCTGCCGACGCCTTTCAGTGGAGATGAGAACGCCGAAACTCTGATCACTAACCTGCTCCTGGTCCAGACTTTTCATTGGCAGGCCTACTGGAACCAGCCAGCGTGGTCCATCAGTGCAGAATGGCTGATCTATTTCTCGCTTCCCTTACTTATGCATAAGCTCCTACCAATCGCCGGGAGAACGCCCGTTTTGACCGTAGCCACCTGTCTCGTCCCCCTGGCCATGATCGAATGGCATTTTGGCGATCTGGGACTGCATTATGCAGGCTGGCCGATGCTCATTCGTTGTCTCTGCGAAGCTGCACTAGGGGTGGCCGCCTTCCGGTGGTTCCAGGCAGGTTCTTATCTAAAAATCGCGGGTGCCAGTCTGGTCATACCGGTATTGCTGTTCAATGTCGTGCTGATGGCCCTTCCAGGGCCCGGAGTCGTCTCGGTCTTTGGCTTCTTATGGCTGGTACTTTGTTGCGCACGCCTGCCGGGCGACCAGCCACACATCCTGAATTGCGGTCCACTGGCCTATCTGGGGAAAATTTCCTATTCAATTTATCTGATCCACTGGTTTGTTCTCGATGTCACCCGGGACAGCATTGCTTTCTTTCAGGGCACCCCGGCCGGGGCGTTGTTGTCTTTGACTGAACAAGCCATTTTGGTGGCCGGCCTCTCGCTGGTTGTGTTGTTGCTCTCACATCTCGGCTATCACCTGATTGAAGTACCCTTGCGTCAGCGCCTTAAACCCCGCCCTCTCGTGAGGCGATTCACCTGACCGCCGATAACGACCGGATTAGGCGATTACCCCCTCCGCCTCCGCTTCCAAAATCAATTCTATTTGCTTATCAAAAGCCCTTTTATAAAAGGATAAAAACTAATCGCCGTCGTTTATTTATCCCTGCCGTGTGCCATGCTTCATTGAGTTCCCATACGTTTTCTATCAAGCCTCCAGAGGGTGCTCCCATGGTCAGAAATAATAGGATTTTACTTCTGTCTATCACGAGCTCGCTTTTTGCCGGTTGTGCGTCTCAGAAACCTTTTGTGTTCGATGAGCTAGGCCCCCCAGCCGCGGGCGACCCCTCCGAACACATCATTGACCGCCAGGATACTGGCTTCTACACGGATGGAGACTGGCGAATTTCAGACTCCATCTCCGGTTATCAAGGCACCGATTACCTCATTGCTCCGCCAGGAAGCGGCGCCAATGTTGCGACCTGGAACCTCAACATCATTCGCAGTTTTGATGTCTATGCAAAATGGTCGTCAACCCCGCGTCGGGGGTCCAACGTCAAGTTTGTGGTCCATCACTTGGACAACGCCAACAACCTCGTGACCGAAACGGTAACGGTCGACCAGAGGGAGAACGGCGGCGAATGGTTCAAGCTGGGGACCTACCGAATGTCGACACTGACCGGCCGAGTCACAGTAAGCGACGATGCCGACGGTTACGTCGTAGCTGATGCCATTCTGTTTCGGGAAAGAGGGATATCTACCGGAGATCAGCCTGAGACCACCGACGATACGGATGGCGATGGTCTGCCAGACGAGTGGGAAGTTACCTATGGTCTCGATCCGGACTCACCCGATGATGCAGGTTTGGACCTGGACGGCGATGGTCTGACCAACGCTGATGAATACCTCGCGCTCACTGATCCCTCAGTGGCGGATACGGACGCCGATGGGATTGATGACGGCTATGAAGTCGACAACGGCCTCGACCCCACCATCGACGACGCTTCGGGCGACGCAGACAACGATGGTTATTCGAATCTGGAAGAGTTCCAGGGTGGCACCAGCGCCAGCGACGATACCAGCCAACCGGATACTCAGTCAGTGCTGGTTACCTGGGATCCCCCCACTCAAAGGACCGATGGCAGTCCGTTAAACGAGAGCGACATCGCCCAGTATGAACTTTCGTACCAAAGGGCGGTTCAGGGCGAGGAACGGGTCATCGATAATGAATCCAGCGCGTTCGTGACTTCGGGAGGTGGCCGAGCCTCGACCGGATACGGTGGTTTTATAGGCAGCGATTATTTCATCATGGAACCGGGTTCCGGTGAGGTGACGGCGGCATGGCAAGTGAGCGGCCTGACCCAGGGAACCTCCTACGATCTATACGGACACTGGGTATCGTCGGGGCTGAGGGCCTCCAACGCGGTGTATGAATTTACCTTCAGGGACAACAGCGGCAACGAGACCACTGACTCTGCCACGGTCGACCAACGCAACAATGGTGGAACCTGGCAAAAGCTCGGGTCGTTTTCGACCAGCGACGGCCAGGTCGTGGTTCGCATTGACAATGACGCCGATGGCTATGTTGTCGCCGACGCCATCCGGGTAAATGCGCAAGGTGCTGGAGAGCAATCTCAGGTCATTGAGAACGATGGCACCAATCGCTATCTGGTTAGGGACCTTGAAGAAGGCGAGTGGCAGTTCAAAATCAGGGCGATTGATACGGACGGGGTGGCCGGCGAATACTCGGATGTTAAAACCAGCGTGGTTCAGTAACCGCAGGTTAAACACCCGAAGAGGCATATCGGGTACCTGCGTGTATGCAATTTTATTCCTGGCTGAGGGCCCGTAGGATCTTGTTGATACGGGTCACATCAGCTTCAGTGACGTCTTCATGACTTGGCAGAGTTAGCAACCTGTCAGCGAAGTTGCGTGCATTCGGGTAGTCCGTGTTACTGAAAAGCGCTTCGAGCCCGTCTATCTCCGGAAGAATCTGTCGATAAAACCCACTGGCGCCAATCCCGGCATCATTGAGAGCGTATTCAACCAAATCTCTCAAATGGCCCGACGGTGCCAGCAGCCCAAAACGATTCCTGGGCAATCGATTGGCACCGCTTGGGCTAGTTGTTCCGTCGAGGCTTCTCCAGCCAAATTTTGATAATTCCACCAGCTCCGAAACATAGCCAGAATGAGTCGGCGGGCGACAACTGAAATGTGCAACGCCCGAGGACAGCACTTCTTGTGGCAACGCCAGTCTCTGAGTCTGTTGAAGCGACCTAAATCTGGTCTCACCGAGCTTCAGGCCTGGCAACTTTTCCAGGACACGATAAGGTATTCGGTGCAGCAAAAAATTGAACAACCAGCGCCTGAATGCCCACTTTAGGCCGGATCCAAAGCCAATAATCGGGAAGTTTTCAAGCACGGGCTGCGCCCGATCTAGCAGATCCCGGCGTACCAACAATGCCCCACCTCCCATCAGATTGATGGGCTTACCCCGGCCGAAGCTCAAGACGATGAAATCAGCCCACCCCCCCTCAGTTGAAGCCGGTGGAAAGCATTGCGCCGAGTCCTCGATCAGGAACAGCCCCTTGCGACGGCAAAGCTCGGAGAGTCGGTCCAAACGCTCTGGAACCCCGAGCAGACCAACCCCTATCAGCGCAACGGTGGCTGGGGTGATAGCCCGTTCCGCGTGTTCCAGGTCCATGTACGGTGAGTCAGGCACCAGATCCACCAGAATCGGCTTGGCGCCTTGGGCAATGATGGCGGCAACGAGATCGGGGCAACCGTATGCAGGTAATAGCACCTCAGGCGTGGAGTCGGCCGGACGCCCAGCCATTGAGACCGCCACTGCCATAGACAGGGCGTCAGTTCCGGACGCCGAACACTCGGTGTGGTATCGCGTGTCCCAGTCCAATTCCGGGCGCCCGTGCATTCGTTTGACACATTTCGGCACCCGGCTGCCGACGGGCCGAAGCTTACCCACCGCCATTCTGCGCTCGCTGATCAGCGTTTCGACGGCGTCCATACCGTCATCCGCTTACCGGCAAGGTAATTCATCGTCGCGTGTGCAATGGCAACGTTGACCTGCACAAAAAAATACGGAATCTTCACCCAGGCGCGATTCCTGACCTCGGGCAACACCCACCCCAGCATAACCAGTCCGTACACCGCAATCTGACCCAGCAGCACCAGCTGATACACCGGTCCACGTCCAGCCAACAGCAACGATGTCATCAACAATAGCACCTGAAACCAGGGTACCGCCCAGCGCATCAGCTTATGACTAAAAACCTGGAAGGAGAACAGGCCGAAACGGAGGGGATTAAGCACTTCGACGTGGCGCCCCAGGGCGGTCAAGCCCCGAATAACGGTTCGTATTTTCCTCTGGTATTCCTTGGAGGGGTCACTCACGTCCTGGTAGTAACCAAGCACGTCGGGGGCAGTGACCGCGACCAAATCGTTCCTTGCGCAATTCAGAGCAGTGTTAAAATCACTGGGAGAATAAATATCCCAGTGCTCCTCACAAACCGCTTTACGGGCAGCAAAAAAAGAGCCGCTTAGCCCAACAATTCCCCCACGCTCCGATTCCAGTCCTCGCAGCCACATTTCATACCGAACATAGGCGCCCTCACCCACAAGATTGCCGTCGCGGCTGACAAAACGGTCTTCACTGGACACGGCGCCCACGGCAGGGTCCTGAAAATACCGGACAAGCTTTCGTAAGGCATCTTCGGGGATGGACGTAGCGACATCCGAAAACACGAGAATGTCACCGGTCGCTTTCTTGATGGCCTGATACTGCGCATGTTCCTTCCCTTTGCGCTCCTGCGCGCGCGCCAGAACGACCCCGTGCTTCCGAAAACGTTCCACGATGGTGTCAGTCGCGTCGGTAGAGCAATCTGAGGCGACGAGTATTTCCAGATCCGGATAGTCTATGGCGAGACAATTGGTAATTTTCTCCCCAATTCGAGATTCTTCGTTGTACGCCGTTACGATGAGGGAAACCTTAGGCCAGGGTGGCGGTGAAATGGTGTCGTCGATCGTGTGTTTGCGACGCCTCGGAATGACCAGAAGCAGGAGGGGATAGAGGAAATAGCTGAATCCAACGCCAATCAACGACAACCAGAACAGGAAAAGCAACATAGTTCTCAATCCTTGTGAACCGGCAGTAATGACAAGCCCGCCGTCTACTGGCAGAATCATTACTTAAGACTATACAGGGACGATAAAGCCAAAACTACTGGCTGCTCTCAAGGAGGGATAGTCTTGGCTTACCTACGATCTGGATTGAAATACTGCGTCCTTGCAGCGCTCGCCGTTTACGGCTGGATCAGGATGAGGTTAACCTCAAGACCGACGCTGATCATTCTTACCTACCACCGCATCCTTCCCGATCAACACCCCGACCGTCACTTTGAACAACCAGGCATGATTACCGCCCCGGAAGCCTTGCGGGACCACATCCGATTGATGCGGTCGGTGGGTGCGACCCCGATACACTTAAACGAGTGGTTATCAAAACGGACCCGCGGTGAGCCTTTGCCCAAGCTGTCGGTTGCGCTGACTTTTGACGACGGCTGGCGAGACAATTACCAATACGCTTTCCCAATCCTGGCGTCTGAGAATGTCCCCGCCACGGTATTTCTGGTCACAGGATTGCTCGACACCCATCGGGTATTCTGGCCCGAGCAGGTTCTGCGGTTTGTAACCGCCAGGGTCATTGACGAATCCGCCCCCGAGCTTCGATGGCTTCTCCCCTTCCTTCCTGCTGAATACTCACCTCGCGCGCCTCTGACATTGACGCAGGCCGATGAGGTGATCAACCGGCTCAAGGCACTGGAGGATGAAACCATTCTGGGCTATTTGTCAGACACCCCCCAAATGGAGACTGACGAGCCAGTCCGCTACATCCTGAACAGCGCTGAACTCGAAGCGATGGCCCACAACGATCTGGTGCGATTTGGTGCTCACACCCAGAACCACTTTCGGCTGAATCGGATCGGTTCTGCTCTCACTCTTCGAAATGAAATTGTCGGATGTCTGAGGGATCTCGGGCGACTGGAGCGGAGCGCGGTTCCCATTTTTTGCTACCCGAATGGCGACATCACGGCGGCCGGAGAACAACTGGTGAAAGAACATTACGAGGCCGCCTGCACAACCAAGACCGGCTGGAATCCTCCAGGCCGTGATGCCTTTGATCTAAGACGTTTCAATTTGCACGATGGCAACAGCGGCTCGCCCCGTAAACTCTTCGCCACAATTGGCCGGGGAATCTTGTGAGCACCCCAACGGTGGTAACTCATGTCATTTCCGGAGACCTCTGGGCGGGTGCCGAAGTCCAGGTATTCAATCTATGCATGGCGCTGGTGGCCTCCCCCCGGCTTAGGTTGACCGCTGTCGTCTTCAACGAAGGAGTGCTGAGCCAAAAGTTACGATCCCTTGGTCTGAAAGTGGAGATAGCGGATGAGTCCAGGTATGGCCCTCTGACCCTGGTGACAATCATTCGCAACCATTGCCGACGCGAGGGAACCAAAGTGCTCCATACCCATGGATTCAAGGAAAACATACTCGGCATCATCGGCAAGGATCTGGCTGGAGTCCCCTGCTCCTTGCGAACTGTCCATGGCAACCCTGAAACGGAAATCTCTTTCAAGGGACCTCACAAATGGCTCATTCGCCAACTAGACTTGTTATTGGGACGGCTTCGCCAACAGACAGTTGTTGCGGTGTCTTCGCAATTGGAGGCGACCCTTGGGGCACAATTCCCGGGTAAGGTGGAAAAGATATTCAACTTTGTTGACGTGGATGGCCTTCGCCAGCAATGGCCAAGGGCTAAGGCACTGAGTACCAGGCGATACCGGATTGGCATCGTTGGGAGGTTGGTGCCCGTCAAGAGAATCGATTTGTTCATTCGAACCATCGCAATTCTCAACCAACGTGGACTCCCCTGCACTGGTGTAATCATAGGCTCGGGTCCCTTGGAACAAGAAATGCGTGCGCTATCCGCCAGCCTTGGAATGATGGAGGAAATTGAGTTCAAGGGTTTTATTGACCCGGCCTATGATGAACTTCGAAAGTTGGATGCGCTACTCATGACATCGGACCATGAAGGTTTGCCGATGACCTTGCTTGAGGCGCTGGCCATTGAAACTCCGGTGATTGCACACCGGGTCGGAGGCATACCGGAAGTTCTGGCCGACGGCGATTGCGGCTGGCTGGTCGATGAACAAACCCCTGAGTCTTACGCGGAGGTGACAATCAAGGCGCTGGGCGCTGAATCAGAACTCGGCGAAAAATCCAGAAAAGGACTACTGCACGCCCTCGAGACGTTCAGTCTGAAAATCAACACCAGACAATACGAAGAGCTGTATACGCGGTAGCTTTGGGAAATGAGATGTCCACGACACCGCTGCTGATCTTGTCGAGCGTTTTATGAGTGACACGGATCATAAACGGACTTATGACATTCAGAGTGCGCAAAAATGCCAAAAATACTCATGCTGTCGGACATTACTGGGCTCGGCCCGGACTATCACGTGGGCGACGAAGCGATGGCGGAAGTTGCCATTGAGCGACTGGGGAAACTGGTTGGGAAAGAAAACCTGATCCTCGGCTGCGCCAACCCCGCAGAGGTTCCCAACACCTATGGGATTCGAGCATTCGCCTTTTACCATGTCACCGATCGGAATTTCCGAAGTCTGCTCTGGCGCAACCCCCTTTCTTATCTCAAGGCCCTTCTTACCAACGTTTACCAAGTCCTCAAGTGTGACAAGGTCCTGATTTGTGGTGGTGGCAACATGACCAGCGTGTGGCCTCACGTTCTGGAGTCCCGGCTTAGACTCCTTCGGGTCGCCAACTTTTTCCGAAAGGAAGTCTTTTTGGTCAGCCAAACCATCGGACCGTACGACCACGAACACCGAAAGGCCGTTGATCAAGTTCTTGGCAAAGCCACATGGATCGGTGTCCGGGATATCAATTTCTCCCATACCCAAATCTCTGCACCTGTTCACTTTGCCTTGGACGACGCCTGCTTCCTGGAACGGCGGCACAGCGATTACTCGCGATCCATCAGCCAGCAAGGCGGCTCATTCGCCTGCATCGCCATGCGAAGGTTCGGCGGTATGGATAACGAGGACGTACTGCGGGTTGCTTCCGTCATAGCAAGGACGATTCGCGAGCGCCAGTTAAAGACCGTTTTCATCCCACACCACGCGCCGAGGGGCACAGAGGGCGATATTAAGTTGGCCAATGGAATCCGGCAGCTGTGGCCTGAAAACGGCTTTCATATGGTCGACCCGATCCCGCTTGCATCGGAATTAAAAGCCCTGACCGGGGACTGTGACTTTGTGGTTTCCATGCGCTATCACCAGTTGGTCTTTGCGCTGTCCCTCGGGATTCCAGCCGTGGGCGTCTACGTGGACGAGTATACCCAGGCAAAACTGACGGGCGCTTTTGAAGCGCTGGGGCTCAAACCGAGGGTGGTTTCCATAGACGACGCGGACAAATACCTCGACGCCCTGGTTTCGGAGGCCTGCGCCTCTCGCGAGGAATTCGTGACTGCCGCACGGCGTATTCAGACGGATGCAAAGGAGGACAGCGAACGTCCCTACCGTCTTATCGCAGGACTTCCCCGGGCGGAATCCAAACTGCCGATCAACTCAACCACTGAGGTGAAAAGCTCGTGAGCGGCATGCTGGTTTTGTTTCATTGTGAGTCCAATCCAGGCTATGCAGCCTCAAGCCATGAACATACCTTCCTCGAAGTGGCCAAAACCCTCACCGGCGATTTCAGAAACATCCATTACGCCTACGCAAATCTGGACCGGGGAATGACCCCATCCTTGCCGAGTGAACTGACCAACGTTCTCCACCTGGATACCCGTTGGTCAGACCCCGCATCCTTGCGGCAGACGGAGGAGTACGTTCGGACGCAAAGAATTACGCGCCTTCTGGGTTTTGATCAGCCGGTTTCACGCCCCATGTACCAGGCTCTCAGACGGGGTGGTATTCGCACCTTCGTGTCATATTGGGGCGCCCCCATGAGCTCACTGAACAACGGGTTCAAACTGTTGCTGAAAAAGCTTGAGGTTTCGGCCCGACGGTACGGCCCGGACCACTACATCTTTCAATCCGCCGGTATGCGCGACACGGCCGTCAACGGCCGCGGCATCCCCTACGCCAAAACATCGATCGTAAAAACCGGTATCGACACAGAGCGCTACGCGCCGGATGAGGCCAAACGCTTCTATGCTCATGATTGCTTTGATATTCCCAGGAACCGAAAAATAATCGTGTTCTCGGGGCATATGGAGCGCCGGAAAGGTGTCCACGTCATCCTCCAAGCAGCGAAGGTGCTTACCCAGGAGCTTGGGCACAGGGATGCGCACTTTCTGATCCTCGGCAACCGCCCAGGAGAGCAAAAACTCTTTGAGCAATACCTGCAGGAGCCTGAGGTCAACAACCACATAACCTTTGGGGGTTACAGGACGGACGTTCCCGATCTCCTGAAAAGCTGTTCGATCGGTATGATTGCGTCCGTGGTTTGGGACTCATTCCCTATGTCGTCACTGGAGATGGCGGCCACGCAACTTCCTTTGCTCGTGTCTGATTTACCTGGTCTCAATGAGGCGGTTACCCCAGACACCGGAATGAAATTCCCGGTTGAAGATCATGTCGATGCCGCCCAAAAGCTTCGGTTGTTGCTGACCGATTCGAATCTACTCTCGAACATGGGAAAACAGGGTCGGGCACGGGTGATTGAAAACTACTCCCGAAAGTCTCAATCGGAGGGAATCGTAAGCATTTTTAACTCCTTGGAACTTGCCACGGAGTTTGCACTTTGAGCCAGACAGCTCAAATGGTGAAGCACTCGACCATCTATGCGGTCGGCAATATTTCTCGACAGCTGGTTGGCTTCTTGATGCTGCCTATCTACACCAGCTACCTGACTCCCGCCGATTACGGCGTTATCGGCCTACTGGTTTTTTTGGTCAGCCTGTTCGAAATCATTCTCGGCGGTCACATGTTTCAAGCGGTGCCCAAGTTTTACCACGAGGAAGATTCGGTTCACCGCAAAAATGCGGTTGTTACCACAGCGTTTCTCGTCACCTCACTGTTCAGTGGTTTTGCCTGTCTCGTGATGGCGAGTTTTTCGACCCCGATATCCGCCGGTGTTTTTGGAGACACCCAATACAGCATCTACATTGTTATCTTTTCATTTCTGATATTAACGCACGCGTTAGAGCAATACAGCCTCACATATTTGCGCATAATAAAAAGACCTTGGACATTTTTTAATTTCAGCATGGCCAAGTTGGCTCTTCAGCTAACCCTTAATATAATAACCATCGTTATCTTGGAATGGGGGCTCATGGGGCTCGCATTAAGCAGCCTCGCATCTTCAGTGATCATTGCACTTGCACTCACTATATACACTTTCTGCCATACAGGGTTTTCAGTCCGCAAGGCAATTGCAGTAAATATCCTGAAATTTAGTTGGCCGTTATGGATTTCAGGACTGATCGGACTTTACATTGGATCATCTAATCGCTATTTCGTCCGAGTGTTTTCATCGCTGGATGATGTGGGGTTATTCGAGTTGGCTGCGAAATTTGGAGCAATCGTCGGCGTGCTTGTCTGGCAGCCATTTTCCCTATACTGGCAAACCGAGCGATTTGCCATTGCCAAGACCGACAACCCTTATCCTGCCTATTCCCTGGCATTTCGAATGATAACTGCCATGCTTTTTATATCCGGAATCTGGGTAAACGCATTCTCACCGGTCATCATTCAGTTGATGTCGGCCCCGCCATTTCACCCGTCCGTTGGCGCTGTTCCCTTTCTGGTTTTGGCCGGAATATTTCAATGCCTCACCATATTCAACAACTTCAGCTTCATGTACAAAAACAGAACGCTCGAGCTTACCAAAAACAGTCTCTTCGCTGCCGGCGTCATTACTGTCTTCTATCTCGTACTGATCCCGCTCTACGGCTTCGTAGGTGCCTCGGTTGCCTTGGCGGCCGGCTCGATTGGCCACTATGCCTACGCCCTTTATGCGGCGAACAAACTATACCCACTTAAAATTGGCCAGAAACCGCTGTTTGTGGCCAGCGTGGTCCTGTCATCGGCGGCGTTGATCGACTACCTGATGATAGCTCAGGAACTGTCAGCCTCAACGCTATCTTCCAAGCTAATGATCGCGATCCTCTGCTCAGCACTGGTGGTTCTCTCCCTTTTTGAGCGTGTGGAGATTGCGGGATCTAAAAATCATTTTTTGGCCATCTTCAGAAAAGACTAGATGGGTCCGAGCAAGCACTTCGTTTGGGCCCAGATGTCCGCTAGGGCTGCTGCAGGTCAGTCAACCGCTTCCAGGCCCCTTGGAGCCCAACTCTATGGTTTTCGACTGCCATGGATCGCGTTCGTTTTTTAAGATGTGGTAATTGATCGATTATAAGGCTTCAGCTCATCCATCCGACGCGAGCCACATTATGGTGCTGACCGCCACTGGGAAATCATTAGGTTATATAAAACTCACCGTTATGCGCTAGACGATTCCCAAAGCTGCCACCGGATTAAAAAAACGATAAGTATTAATTTTATGTTTAGAAGGAGCGCATTTTTTTTGTTCAGCCCAAAGCGCAGTCGGCTATAATTCAACCAATGCTCGGACGGTCCTTCATGCAGTAGCGAACCGCCTTTTCAAAGCCCGTTAACATGGAGAGAGTTGAGATGAAACACTCCAATGTTTTGGTTCGAACTGCTGCGCTATCGCTATTGGTAGCAGTGTCTCTGCCCGCACATTCCTGGACTAGAGCCCTCACTTTCGAAAACGGATCCATTGGAGCCAAGGCTCAAAGTGGCGCTTCCACAGATTTCGACGATGCAGCGGGCGGGTCCTACTTTACGAATGAGCAGGTCCTGACCGGTAATCAAGCTGCCAAGCTCACGGTTACCGGCGGTTCTACGGCATTCGGCGAGTGGGGCGGCATCATCAACTATCCGGAATTGCTCCGCAAAGGTGACGAAGTGTGGTTCAGCGTCAACACCTACTTTCCGGCTGGCTTCAATTACGATTCGACCGGAGGCGGCGGGCACCTCAAGTTTCTCCGGATACACGCCCAAACCAGCGGCGGTTCAAACTCAGGCTATAACGACTGGTACATGAATCCTGAGGCCGCGTCCGTCCCTCACAAATTCATCTATGAGGGGCAACAACAGTGGTTCGAATTCGGCGATCCGTCCGACGAGGTTCAACGCGGACGCTGGGAAACCTATGAAATGTATGTCAAATTCGACAATGTGCCGGCCTCTCAAGGCGGAAGCGCCATTGTCCGGGTCTGGAAGGACGGGAGACTGCTGAGAGAAATCACCGGTGCGAAGACCCTAAACAACTCGTCGGATACCTCCGATCGCGCTCACATCTTTACCTACTGGAACGGAGCCGCTCCGAAAACACAGCACATGTATGTCGACGATATCGTGGTCACCTCGGACACCCCGTCGAATCGCGACTCGTTTGGGAATCCCATGGTTGGCGGCGCCAGCACTGGTGGCTCATCAGGTTCCGAAAGCCGGCCGGCCGCACCTGAGCTGAACGTTCAATAGAGCGCGAAACAAGAAAAATTATGGCTGCAAAGATCACGGATGATGCTGTCTGGGTTACCTGGGAGCGACAGACGAGGAACCGCTCTGCGAGCGCCTTTTTCAACGTGCCCTTGTTCGAAATCATTTATGATGGTTCGCACAAGGCCACTCGCTATGCAAAAAGTGTCATTAGGACACTGTGGATTCTTTTCGAAAAGAAGCCCCGGTACTTCTTCGCTCAAAACCCTTCGGTAGTGCTGGCGGTTCTGGCTGTTGCCGTCGGGCGGTTGGCTGGTTGCAAGGTCATTATCGATGCCCACAACGCGGGTATCCACGGGCATGAAAAGTCGGGCCGTCTGCTCCCAAAGCTAAATCGTTTTGTTATCCGCCAGGCAGACGCAGTAATTGTTACCAACCAGGAATTAGCCGACCACGTGACTTTGCTGAGGGGAACCCCGATTGTCCTGCCCGATCCTCTTCCGCATTTCCCCGCTGTGGCTGAGCCAGAAAGGTTGGATAAAGCGAACAAACTCAAAGCCTTATGCATAACATCGTGGAGTGACGATGAACCGTTCCTCGACATCATCGGGGCGACCACCCAATTCTCGGACACGATCGACTTTTATTTCTCAGGCAACTACAAAAAAATCGTCGACCAGCTCCCCCCTGAAATGCCGACCAACGTTTTTTTACTGGGCTTCGTGGGCGAGCAGGACTTTCACCGGCACCTTTTTTCAAGTGATTTCTGTATCGATATGACCAGGCGTACGGACTGTATGGTCTGCGGTGCCTATGAGAGCATTGCCGCGGAAAAGCCAATCATTCTCTCTGATACAGCGGTTCAACGAGGTTACTTTTCCCGCGGCACCGTTTTCAGCAAATCGGGCCGCAAGGACATTGCAGTCGCCATCGAAACCATGCGCGATAACCTGGCGTCACTGAAGGCAGAGGCGAGCGAACTCAAAGCCGAAATTCAAAAACGAGAAGCCGCGGGAAAGGCGACCCTTGTGTCTCGGATCCTTGAGCTCTGACATCCTTTCCGCCGCACGCTTAAACGCGACGCAATGCTTTTTTCAAGCCTGTGTTGACGCGGCCAATCCGACCGGTGGTGCGCTGTTCGCTTAACACCGTCGTGCTGATGATGTTGTGACAGCATACGAACATGGCCAAGTGAATCCACATGAACGGGTAGTACACCACCGAGACGAATTGTCCCGCCACAACAAACCCAATAATCGAAAGGTTTAAATAAGTCAGAATATGCGTGAAGAAGTTTCTCTCGGTCTGTTTGCCAAGAGAATCTCTAAGCATGCGCGTTTTTCGGACCGAGTAGATAATCATAAACAGATAAACCGCCAACGCGGGATAACCCAGATCTGCGCCGACTTGAATAAAGATGTTGTGAGGAAGTTCTGCTCCGTCGTACAGAATGTCTTCGGGATAAGCACGCTCG
Source organism: Marinobacter qingdaonensis (assembly GCF_034555935.1). NCBI lineage: Bacteria > Pseudomonadati > Pseudomonadota > Gammaproteobacteria > Pseudomonadales > Marinobacteraceae > Marinobacter > Marinobacter qingdaonensis. The sequence continues at coordinate 2,408,759 of NZ_JAYDCJ010000003.1, read as the reverse complement.
TAGTATGGAATGTAATTGAAGAAACCCACTCCCAGCACCGGGTGATCATTCAGCATATCAATGCCATGCTCCCAGTAGAGCAGCCGCTGGATTGAGGTTCTGTCATCGCCCGCGACCTGAAAACGGTTCTTCTGTTGATCAGGCAGCGCCGCCCACAACAAGCCCATGACCACCAGGCAAGACGCAAAGACCTTTGGCTTGAATATCGACCGTGCATTTACGATCAGCAACTGGACCAGCAGGGCCAACTGGGCCCCTCGAGAACTAGCTCCCAGAACCACCATCATGGCAGTGATCGGCATCAAGAGCAGTATGAAATACTTGAACTTACTCACGTGAGGTTTGAGATAAAGTGCAAATGCCCAGGCCAGCGGCCAGAACACCAACATCTGGATAGCGAGCTCTCCGGAATTCTGGAAAAAGCCAGGAGGACCGCTGAGTCCCCAGCCGGTAAAGGCAAAACCCCGTCTAGCCCAAGTGATCGACAAGGACAGTGACAGCTTGAACGTTGCCAGGAAAAAGATACACAGAAAGATATAAAAGCGCTTTTCGGTATTAACAATGTTGATGATTAGAAAGTAAATAATGAACCAGGTGTAGAAATTTTCGAGTCGACCGAAGGCTTCGCTTGGCCAATAAGCCAGGACACTGGAAAGCAGGATGGTCAGCAGAAACAGGATCAACCCCGTATTGATCGGCGACGATACCCACTTAACACTTTTATCCTGCAGGCACCCAACCAGTGCCCCCAGGACCGCTAATTGAGTCCACGGTAGAAAATCAAGCATCGGGTAGATTGACTGGGGTCGCACGTATTCGAGAAACAGATACGCGGAGATAGCCCAGAAAGCCAACGTTTCAGTTTTGAAGTAGCGCCACATGGCGCCGATATGAAGACTGTAGAAAGACTGGATATCGACCACTTTGCGCCGCTTAATCACACATCCTCCTCACCGCTTCCATTATCTGGTGTTCGCACCTATGGAAGAACTCGATGCAGCAGTTGAACGGGTCGTGAATATACGGCGTAGGAGGCCTACAGTAACTGCCTGCGAGTGCCAGGGTGTGGCCTTTTCCTACCTTTCTTTCAAAAGCAGCAATGTGGGTGGGTTCCATCAGAACCACCAGATCGGACGCCTGAAACTCAAAACTCGTAACGTTGACGGTCGAATGCTCTTCCAGGTCAAGCCCAACCCCTCGCGCGAATTCCCTGGCTCTGGGGTCAGCCGGAAAACCATCGCGACAGTCCAGACCACAAGACTTCGCTTCCCAGCCCAAGCTACGGGCATAAACTTCGGCCAATGGACTGCGACAGATGTTGCCGCTGCAGACAAAAACCACCCTTTGGTCGCTCCCCGGACGGTATGCGGAGAAACGTCGATATGCGCCAACTTGGGACAACAGCCAATATTTGACGTATCGCACCAGCCCGTTCTTCGAGCCAAACCGCTCATAAACCAACCGGTTCACCAGATAATCTCCTTTTATCTGCATGACTGCCCCAAAGCGATAATCTGATCCACCATCATGCCACAGCCTCGCTAAACTCCAGAGCGGAAATTGAGTTCCTGTTAATCTGATTACAGGCCCACAATCCCAAACATTTGCGACACGCTCAGTAGCCCCATCGTTAGTCTTTGCAGCTATTATTGATAATAATATAGACGCGGATTGAGACCTCAGTACCAACATAGGACGTGGTTTTCGATGGAACCCAGAACACTGGTGCTAGATGGCAATCAACGCGCATCCCTTGCCGCAGTCAGGTCCCTTGGGGCAAAGGGTTTGTGGGTGGCAGTGGGAGAATCTAGCGTTCCGTCCATGGCGGGGAACTCCAAATTCAGCAAACGCAGCTTTGCCTACCCCAATCCTCTAGATTGCCCGCGACGATTCTTCGACGCATTGCTTCAGACGATAAATGAGTACGGCATTACCTTCCTGCTGCCTATAACGGAAGCAACGACTTATGTGGTTCTGCGATATCGGGACGAACTACCCAGCTCTGTTACTCTTCCATTCCCCTCGGAGACGTCCGTTGAACAATTGGCAAACAAAAACCAACTGTTCAAATTCGCATCGGAACAACGGATTCCTATCCCTCCGACTGTTTATTGCCAGACCCGACAAGATGGTTTAGCGGAACTTGAGCAGTGGGCTGAGTTCCCCGTCGTACTCAAGCCGTTCAAATCGAAAATTCTTCAGGCCGATGGCATTGTTTCGACCAGGGTTTTGATCGCAAAAACCATCGAAGAGGCAATGCAACTACTCAAATCCAATGATTTCTTTGACTTCCCATTCACCATTCAATCTTTTATCGAGGGCCGCGGCCAAGGGGTTTTTGCGTTGTTTAACGATGGACGTCCTGTCTGCTACTTTTCCCACCGCAGACTGAGGGAAAAACCACCCGGTGGCGGTGTGAGCGTTTTGAGTGAATCAGTGCCACTGGATGACCAATTGAAAGCTTCGGCCGAAAAGCTTCTGGTCGGCGCCAACTGGCACGGCGTTGCGATGGTCGAATTCAGAGTCACCCCTTCTGGCACCGGTTACCTAATGGAGGTCAATCCGAGGTTCTGGGGCTCACTCCAGCTGGCAATCGACTCCGGCATTGACTTCCCCTGGTTGCTCTATCGCGTTTGTACTGGCGAGGAAGTTCCAGAAATCACATGGCGTCAACGGCGCGTAAGATGGATTCTCGGCGATTTAGATAGGCTCTTCATCATTCTGAAATCACCAACTTCAAACTATTCCCTGGGACGAAAGCTACTCGAAATTCTGAGATTTTGTCGGCCAGGCCTCCGGACACGCCATGAAGTGAATCGCTGGAGAGATCTCCACCCGTTCTGGTTTGAGTTAAAGCAATACCTTCGAGCACTGAAAGGGTGAAGACATCCATGCAGAAGGCATATGTGGTCGTCCTTGCGAGGGGAATAAACGGGCTTGGAGCCCTACGATCAGCCCACCACGCTGGCCTGCGTGCCTACGCCATCGTTGATAAGCCTCGCGACCTGAGCGTGTACAGCCGAATGAGCGTCGGTATCGTTACCCTGCCCCTTGACTTTGGACTCGAAGCGCTTAGACCCGTACTCGCTCGATTGGCCAGCCAGGAGGGTGGCCCGGGAGTGCTGATCGCCTGCTCCGATGCTACCGCAGAACTTTTAAGCGACCTGAAGGAAACGGGTTATTCCGAACATCACATCATTGCACCGACGTCCGAGGCCACCCGTATCCTGAATGACAAGCAACTGGAATGCCGCGTAATGGAAGATGGCGGCGTCTCATTGCCGAGGACTTACTACGAACTGGACTGCGACGAGCCGGATACATTCCCGATCATCATCAAACCACGAACCTTCAGGGATTATCAGACGCTCAAGGCAAAAAACCTTGTGATCTATTCGCAAGAGGAATTCGAGCGTTTTCGGTCTCGCTTCAAGTCTCAGCTCAATCGGTTCCTGGGCCAAGAGGTCATTCCAGGTACCGACGACAATCTTTGGGTCTGCAACGCCACCTTTAATCAGAACCACGAGTTGAGTGCGTGTTTCGTATTCAATCGCCTCGGCACCATGCCATCACATTACGGTGTTACCTCGTTGGCCATCAGTCGCGACAATCCAGAGCTTCGCGCCTGGTGCCAGAAAATCGGCCAATCGCTGCGGTATTGCGGCCCTGCCATGATTGAATTTAAACGGGATCCGCGCACTGGCACCTATTACTACCTTGAAACCAACCCGAGACTCGGGATGTGTAACTGGTTTGACACCCGGTGTGGCGTTAACAACATCCTCGCTTGCGTCCAAGTTGCCCACGGCAATCCAGTAAACTTTGTTTCCCAAAAAAACAACCGCGTGTATTGGAATTTCTTTGGTGACTTGATCGCGCGACTGGAAAGCCGGGAGAAGTTGTTCTTGATCAGCGTCAGGTACTTAAGGCTGCTCTTTTACCACCGCATCGGCGCACTGTTCTATTGGAGGGATCCGGTCCCGGCCGCGAAGTATGCCATGGACATGATCTGGAATATCACGCGCCGGGTCATCAAGCGACTTCTATCAATTCGGATTAAGCCCTAAGCCGATTTTTGAAGGCTTCGAACCGATTTACAATCTGTCGAAAGTCCGCTGAATTCGCAGGCATTGAAAATCTGGGGAGCTCCAGTAGGTTCTGCCCCTTCCGGACGTAGTTGGGCACCGTAGTGAATGCCATTTTGAATCCGCTGTTTATCAGCTGTTCCATATCCCGCTGATCGTAATCCCTCTGACGCCCGGTAGGATAAGCGAATACCAACGGGGGCTTTCCCAACTCCTGTTCCACCCGCTTTCGTGAATGGTCAATCTCATACTGTTTTTCATCCGATGTCAGAGTCGAAAGAATCCGATGGCTGCATGTGTGCGGGTATACACCGTGCCCAGCCTGCTGGAGCAGGCTGGCATCGCTCCAGGACATAGCCAGGAATTCCGGCGGCACTTTACTTGGATACTCTGCGGCAAGGGCGGGAAAAAGTTCCGATTGGATCCACTGGTACAGGTTCGCCTGAGGCACAGCCTTCAGAGCGTCCCTCAGGGTTCTGACCGCAGTGTTGATGCCATCGCCGACCAGATCCAGAAGGTAGGGGTCACCGGACGGCAGGGTCAATTTCGCTTGCTGACAGGAACTCGATTGAATCGCGTAGCTGACTTGGTCATCCCAAGGCCAGAGCTCCTGATCCAGAAAACCGGTGATCACAAAACAATTGAGAACAAAGCCAAACTCGTCGAAGACACGGGCGGCTACGCTGAAATGATCCGAAAATCCGTCATCAATGGTGAACATCACCGATTTGGCGTGTATCCGTCCGCCCTCCTCCAACATGCCAAGGAGTTCATCCATGGTCAGAACTTTGTACCCGCGACGGGCCACGTAGGCTAGATGGTCACGAAGCGTGTCTGCCGGCAGGCCCCCAGCTACAGAGCGCGCTCCGGAGTAGACTCGATGCAACATGAACACCGGCACCACCTCCGGAGCCAGAAGGCGAAAACACCCAGTTTCGCCGACAAGATTCGCAATCCTTACCACCGCACTTTTCAACATCCTGTCCTAGCTCAAGAGTTGCTGGTAGAGCCCTCGATATTCGTTAAGCATAGTTCTCAGACCAAATTTTTCCTTGGCCACCGACTGCGCTTTTTGCACCATTCGCAGTCGCGTTTCCGGCGCTCTCAAGGCCTGGATTGCTTCGACGATTGCCGAGGGGTCCTTTATCGGGATGAGAAATCCTGTCTCGTGATTGGAAATGATTTCCTCGGGGCCCCCGCTTCGGGTGGCGATGACAGGAATACCGGCCATCATTGCCTCAACCGTGGAAATTGAAAAGCCCTCAGAGGTAGATGGCAACAGGAAGATATCTGACTGCCGCAGTATTTCGACGACATCCTCGCGAAAACCCAGCCAGTGCACCCTGGGTGGCTGGGCCGCGTTCTTGATCTGCGCCGTAAGCTTCTGGAAAAGCGCCTCCCGCTGATGGCCAACGACGACGAAATGGGTCTGGGGATCCAGTTCCAGCATTCTCAGTGCCGCTTCAACCAGATATTCATAGCCCTTGGCCGGACGAATGTTGCCCACCGACACGACGATCCTTGCCTCCGGGGGCAGGCCCAACTCCGCGCGCAAATTCGATTGTCTTTTTCCTTGATAAAGGGACGAGTCCACGCCGTTGTAGATCAACTTAAGCTTATCCGGTGGCAACCGACTTCTCGAGACCAATTCCTGTTCCAGTCGCTTTGAAACGCACACGATTTTTGAAGCGCCCAAGCCAATCAGGAAGAACTTCGTGCGCAAAAATCGCTCCTTGGCCGCAACGTCAACCGCGCCGTGGAAGGTGGCGATCATCGGTCGTCTGGACAAAATCGCCAATATCGCTCCGTAAACATTGGAGCCAAGCAAGTGAGCATGAATCAGATCCACCTTTTCAGCCGTCAGGAGTCGTTTCACGGACCAAATGTAGGCGAGATTAAAACTGCCTTTGGAGTCAATGATGAATGGATTAATGCCGATCGAACGGACTTTGTCGGCAACCCAGCCTTCACCACGCAGCAGCACAATATTCCGGTATGGGGTCTGCCCCATTTCTTTTAACAGATTGATAAAGACGGTTTCAGCTCCACCAGGCCCCGTCGTATCAATCAAGTGGAGGACGGTTTTCTGATTCCTAAACTTGCGATCAGTCACTATGGCAACATCCGGACAATGGGTGGTCCCAACGTATTCGCCGCCCAAACCGGCAGCTTTTTCCAGATTGCGATTAGCAGGTGGTATTTTGGGTTTTCCGGATTTAGGGCGGGCAGGACCGCTCGCGGCGCCAATACATAATCCCAGTGCAAGGGGATTGGTTGAGCGCCCCACTGTTTTTTGAAATGGTAAGTGCCGGCGTGCTCCGAACAACGCCCAAAATCAAAGACCCGGTACCCACGCGATACCGCAAACTCCAATATTTTCCAGTACATAAACATGTTGATACTGGTATGGCTCACGCTCCGCAGTGTTGATGCCCAGGGAATCTCAAGTCGGTTTCGATAGCCGGCCAGGAACGCGCAACCAACTGCTTTTTGCCCTACCCTGACTACCACCAACCAGGTTTGTTCGGGCAAGCGCTGCAACAGCTTGCGGAAAAAAGCCCTACCGTAAACAGGAGTTCCAAGGTCCCGCATGTTTTCCGAAAAAACGCGGTAGAAATCATGAAGATGCTCAGAACCTCCCAGCACGAACTCCGCATGCTCCCTTTCGCCTCGGCGAATTTGGGCTCGGAGCTTGGGTTTGAAGCTGTTCCAGAGCTGCTGAGTGGTGTCTGGCAACCCCAGCCAAAAGCTGACTTTATTGCCGCGCTGCGGCAGCCCCAGCCCAAGATTCTGGACATGGCGGAGTTCCAGATGCGCCGCGGATTCCTGCTCGCGCCAGCGGTTTGCGGCTTCGATGAGCGCATCCGCGACCGTTGGGTGGTCTGCCAATAGACCGCCGTAGTTAAAGTAAGGGACGGACACCATGAAATTGCCGAACAAGCGACTCTTGAGTTGTACAAGCGACACAATGCCTACAACCCTTTTGTCGGCTGAAAGGGCAATTAAAATTTGGGCGGGATGTCGGTATGTTTCAGCGATAAATGATGTAATCACCGGACGGTGCCACAGTGACGAGGCCGGATGGCAAGCAACGTACGCTTCTGCCGCTTTAACATCGCCACCCGTGCACAACTGCACATTCACCGGACTCTTAACGAGCTGGTCAAGAACCGCGCTACTTACCGTCAGATTTGGGGGTACCCATTTCTCGTGGGTGCTTGTTTGATTTAATTGCTGTTTGAGACGTTTTTGCAGTGCTTTAATTTCGCTGGTCACAGCCTGAAATTCCGCAAGAAGGTCCTGGAGATCGTCCCCGACCTTGCGAGCTCCACTCAACTGACGCCCCAGGCGAGATTTTGTGCACTTTAGCTGTTCAAGTCGCGCCTTATGGTCGGCGGGTCTGGATGCGGATAGTTCCATGTCGATTAGACCATCCTGGCACTGGGTTCAGACGGAAACTGCTGTGGTCGGGATCGGCACACCCGAGAGCACACGGGAAACCGGTGCAAAACTGAAATCATTCAACAGCGCCTCCAGTCTGCCCATACATTTATGCAGGTTGTTGTAGTGTCTGAAGCGCGAAAGGAGCTTGACCCTCAGGCGAGGTTGATCGCTATCAATTTCCCACGGGTGCAGGTAAAAAATGAAAGGCTGCCCTGCCCGATTGATCCGCCCTAGTCCCCAACGACTGAACCAGTAGGGGAAAAGCCGGAAATATCCACCGCCAGCAATGGGCAATCGATAGTTGCCCAATGGGCAGGTTGACAGCGGGAATTCGGTCAATTGACCACCGTTCGGGGTTCGAAGCTGGTAAGGCTGGAACGGTGTGCCCGGCATGCCGTAGCGATCATGATGAACCGGAAAAATCGACGAATCCCATGTGAATCCTTCCTCGCAGAGGATGTCCAAGGCCCACCGGGATTTTGCAGTAATCGAGTAACTGGCGGCCCGATATCCGGTAACGGGCTCCCCGATGATATTTTCAAGGACGGACTTGGAGCGTCGGGTTTCTTCCCGGAAAAGATCGGGCGTCTGTGTGTAAACCAGCTGATGGCTGTAGCCGTGACTGGCAATTTCGTGGCCGGCCTGATGAATACGTCGGATTAACTCAGGGGAACGTTCCGCGACCCAGCCCAAGGTGAAAAACGTGGCTTTGGTCTGATGACGATCAAGCACCTCGAGTAAGCGATGCGTGTTCGCTTCTACCCGGTACTCCATCACTGGCCAGTCCTCAGGCGCAACCGCCTCAGCCAAGGCAGCTACCTGAAAGTAATCTTCCACGTCGATGGTTAATGCGTTCTGAATCGGACCTTCCATGATACCTTCCTGTCCGTGCGCTACCGCCACTCAGAGGTCAGCGAAACTCATAAACCACACCCGCCAGGATCCAGGCCTCGTCAAATTCCCGACTTGGCACATCGCTGGTGCGTTGTTCGTACCCCACCCTACTTAAGAAAACCACCTGACGATTCAATTGGAATTCTATGCCTGCGGTGACCAGGGCTATTTCATCTTGGGTGTCGTCGAGAGAGTACTTAAACCATTCATATCGGGCACCCGCGGTTCCGGTGAGCTGACCCGATATCGGCCTACGGTAGTTGGTATCGATCCCCAGTGTTTCTTCCAAGATTTCAATATCAAGGTAGTCGGAGCTGCTGCCAAAAAAGTCTATATCAAGTTCAGAGCCGCCTCGCAGCTGGTTGTTGATCCCCAACCGCATTGCCACCACTTCAACTGAACTTGTTTCAGAGAGGTCAAACGTAAAGTCATCGAATCGGCTATCCAGGTCCGAAGTCTGGTCGGTCAACTCCCGACTGACTTCCAGCTCCACCTGCGTGGTTACGTTTACCTGCCGAACGAGCAGAAGATTACCGACAACCGTGTTGTACTTTTGGGTCGGTTGATTCAGCAAGCGCGTTTCAATTTGTCCGTAGCCGATCGCGCCACTCAGCGCCGTAGCTTCCCACGTTTTGGTAAAGGGCAAACTGTAGGTTACTCGATCAATTTCTTCCTCAGTATCCAGCTCGGATCGGTCAGCACTTACACTCAAGCCTGCCGTGAAAGACGGGTCAAAAAAATGGTTCCAACCCACACTGGCGCTGTAGCGTTCGCCGTCTTTCTGCTCTGGCTCTCGAAACTCGGTATTCTCATAACCTGCGGTCAGTACCAAGTCATCCACGGCCCCCATTCTGAGAGTGACAATGGGGCCAGTCCGGAAAACATTCTTCTGAGTCCGATCATCCGGTGTGTTACTGACTCGGCTGCTCTGGGCAACGTCACGCAAGTAATCGGACGCCTGCCAGACAACATTGCTCCCTAAGCGGCAATCGCCCTGGAAATCGGCCTCCGCGGTAGTTTCAGGATCATAGCTGTCATCAAGCCAGTACGAATAATCACCCCTGGCTACGATATCTGAATTGCAATTACCGGGATCAGAGGTATGGCGCACACCGAGAGAAAGCCTGGATTCAATATCCGATTGTTCATTGGATGGCGCGCGGCGAATATTGTCTGAAAGCCTTGAATCCAAGCCGATGGAAAAGACCGCCGGTTCGGCTAGAACGGCCGACGGAACCATAGGGAGGCTCCCTAACAGGCATAATCCCATGCTGCGCCCAATCATCGCTGAAGCATTCCTAGCCATTGATCACCGTCCCGACGAATTTTTGCGGATTAAAGGCTGTCGCTGCTTGCTCGACCGTCGTTGGAGTAACGCGACCGTGCGGCAGGACCAACATGGCGTAGTCACACAATTCCGACAGAATGCGGGCATCGGGCGACTCGGTAACGGGTGCCGTATCCAGAACAATGAAACGATCAGGGTATCTGCGCCTGACAGCCTGGAGAAACTGTTTCATCCGGAAGGACGTGAAAAACTCACTCGGTGTTTCCCGACGACTTCCCGCCGGAATCAGGCGTAAGCGAGGAATCCCAGTAGGGTACAGGATTCGTGCAATGTCATAGTCTGAGTCGTCGAGAAAATCGGTCAGACCGGTTTCCGGCATTATGTCCAGGGTGGCGTGCAGTGAAGGTTCTCGGAGATTGCAGTCAATGACGACGGCCGTTTTCGATTGGTCAAAGGCGAAGGCCGCTGCCAGATTCAAAGATACAAAGGAGGCGCCTGCACCTCGCTCCGTCGCGCTCACCACAATGGTAAAGTTGTTACCGCCCGAGAGCTCCAGCAGTTTGGTACGAAGGTCTCGGAACCGGTTAACCAAGGCACGATTGGCGGACTCGGGATAAACAATTCTACGCTCATCCATGTCATCGGTGGTCAACCGACGCGGCTCCTGCATCCGAACAATCTGTTTGCTGATTACGTACTTGTCGACGGCGCCCGGTCCCAATTCCAGGGAACTGGGTACCAGCATCCGCGAGTCATCCCATTCCGAATACGGCACACCGTCCCGATTCAACTCGTTACGATTTTTCAGCCAGTATCCTTCCTCCTGGTCCTGACCTTCCCGATCTCCCACTACCGGCGGATCCTCGTCCGTTCCTTCGGGAAGCGGGCCGGTATTCCCCTTTTGCTCATTCATCCGATCACTCCCATCAATGCTGCACCGGCCACAATCAAATAGACGACAACTGCAATGACCGCAATCACCCCAACAAGCAATGTCACCCTGCGATCCCGTCGTAGCTCAAATGGGGTACGAATCTTGGGCAACTGCACCAAAACAGGCATATCCAGGGTTTCCTCAAGCTGCTCTCGGGCCCGCACTCTTGGGTCGATCTGAAGCAATCCCGCAGCGACGCCGAAAGGAGCCGCCAGTCCAAGGAACAGCCCCGCCGCGGCAAAAAGCGGGAAACTCGGTCCAGACGCTGTGAGTGGGAATTGCGCCTTTTCGTTTATTCGATAATTGAGTCCCTGGCCCTCAACATCCAGGTGCATCGACACCCGGGCGCGCTCGCGTCGTTTCAGGAGGTCATCGTAAATTTCCTTGTTGACTTCCATATCACGGGTCAGCTCTAGATATTGCGCCTGGTTTTCCTGGATTCGCTCCATGCGCTGGGCCTGATCCGTCATCAGTCTCTGAAAGCCGCTGATCCGCGTGTTCAGCGTCTGGATATTGGCCCTTGTGGCGGTGAGTTCCGTCTGGATCTGCTGATAAATCGGGTTAGAAATGGCCTCGCCTGCGTCAACCGGAGGCGGCTCCTCTACGCCGCGGGCCAACTCCTGGCTCCGCTGGCGCCGCAACTCCTGAATCTGTTCCCGGAGAATCACAATGTCTGGGTAGGTGTCGTGGTATCTTAGCCGCAGGTTATCAAGCTGTTCCTCCAGGGAGCTGATGCGTGTTTGATAGGCATCCTGGGTTCGCCCCTGGGCAAGCGTTGGGCTGACCCGGTTCAATTCCAGCGACAGAGACCGCTCTCGCGCATTAAGCTCGGACCGTTCCATTTCGGCTTGTTCGAGCCGACTTCTCAGTGTTTCCATTCGCTCGTTAGCATCCGCCTCAGTACCTTCCACATTTTCAGAAAGAAAGGCCTGTAGGCGTTGCTCGGCCTCTGCCAGCTGTTTCTCGTAGCTGCGCACCTGATTATTGATGAACTCGTAGGCGCTGCGGCTTTCCGACCGTTTGCGTGCGTTGGTTTCCTCAATGAAGAGCTGTCCCATGCGCTGGGCTACCTGGAAGGCTTTCATGGGGGAGTCGGACTGGTAGGCTATGGCAAAGTAACTATCGCCCCGAGGCACAACCGAAAGATTCAAGCGCAGACCAATAACTCGCTCTTCCAGCGTGGTTCGGTCAGTGTCAGCGGCGCCTTCGCCAAAGATTTCTTCGTCTGTAGCGATTTTCTCAATGACGTTTCGGCTCCAAAGCAACTCTCGTGCAGCCGATGCGGTGTCATTGATCTCGGTAGTGACCGCACTGCCCTCCATCAGGGGGCGAATGATGTTCTGGTCATCAATGAAGATGATGGTTTCGGCCTGATATTTATAGGGCCAGAGAAACCCAGCGCTCAGGATTCCAAAGCTCACGATGATAAATACGACCAGTGCCAACCATTTCCTGGCGCTAACTTCCTTGATTATTTCTTTTGGTAACTGAGACAGGGGCAATGCCATGACATCGGCCTCTCAATTGGGTTAATAAAGATCCTTCTTTACTGCCGATTGCTCAGAAATTGCGTTCTGGAACGCTGAGAATATCTCCGGGTCGAATAGCGTAATTCGTGGCCACATCACCATTGTTCAAAATGTCTTCCAGTCGAACCGGAATGGCCACAACCTCGCCATCAATTTTCCGGTACAGCATGGATTTATTAAGCGCGGCAAAGGGTGTGGTGCCCCCGGCTCCGAGCACAATGTCCAAAACCGTCATACCGGCTCGGTGCGGCACGGAAACTGGTTGCTCAACGGCACCAGTGACCCGAACCCGATCGGTGTATTCGTGGCTTCCCATGGACGTCACTACGATGCTGACCTGAGGTTGACGAATATAGCGAGCCAAGTTGTTTTCTATGTCTTCAGCCAAAGCCTGCGGGGTACGGCCGCTGGCCTGAACATCCCCGACGAGGGGCACGGAAATCTTTCCGTCCGGACGTACCGGAACCTCAACGCTCAGGTCTTCATTTCGCCACACGGACACCCGGACGACATCCGTCACCCCCAGCAAATACTCCTCAACACTGGCATGGGTCGTGACGCTCAGGGCTCGCTGGATCTTTTCCCTCGACGAGGCGGAAGGACCCGCACAGCCAGCAATCAGACTAACTATCAACAACAGGGCTAGGCCTGGGGAAAGGTACATCCGTGACATTGTGAATCCTCTCGACATGTCCTTGCTTGATTCCCTATTTCGAGACCAGCATCATCTCGAAACTACCTTGATCCTTTTTTGAACAATACCACTTCGACTGTCTGAATTATAATCAACAAATCCAGCAGCAGGCTCTGATTCTTTATGTAGTAAAGGTCATACCGAAGCTTTTCTCTCGTGTCTTCCTCGTTATCGGCATAGGCAAAACAAAGCTGGGCCCACCCCGTCACCCCCGGTTTAACCCGATGCCGTTCACTGTAGAACGGAATTTTTTCACTCAACTGGCGGACGAAAACCGGTCGCTCGGGCCGCGGGCCGACAAAAGCCATGCTCCCGTTGAAGACATTGAAAACCTGAGGTAGTTCGTCGATCCGGACTTTTCGTATGAACCTTCCTATGCGCGTCACCCGAGCATCATTCTCGCTAGCCCACACGGCGCCGTTTTTCTCGGCATCGGTAACCATCGAGCGAAATTTATAGACATTGAAAACCTTGCCGTTCAGACCAACACGCTCCTGGCTGTACAGAATTGGTGCCTTCAGGCCATCCTCGAGCTTGATGGCGATCGCGGTGATCACCATGAGCGGCAGACCCAAAACAAACACTGCGGTTGCCGCAAGAATGTCCAAGGATCGCTTACCGACGCCATAAACCGAAGACACTGAGAACCCTTCTGAAAACACGAGCCAACCGTGAGAGATCATTTCGAGGGCAACTTTCCTCGATTCCCTTTCGTAAAAGGTGGCACCGTCGACAATGTTTACACCCTTCATCTTGCACTCAAGCAGATCTTCCATGGGTAGACATTTCCGCCGATCATCAACGGCCACGACGATTTCGTTGACCGGCTGGCTTTGAATGAACTGTTGCAGGCTTAGCGGGGGGTAGACCAGGTACTCGTCTGGCACTTCGTGAGTCTCGTCTGGCAATGGAACGAAGCCTACCAGGGTGTAGCCCTGGCGATTGAACGGCGTCCTCAGGTCCTTGAGCAGCTGGCAAGCCCTGAAGCCGGCTCCCAGCACCAGCACCTTGCGCTTGAAGGCATCCTTGCCGGCAACCGCGAAAAATATCAGTCGCACGATGCCCAGTAGAAAAAAACCAAAAACCGACGCTGACGTCAGAACGCCCAGGGAGCCGAGGTACCATAACCAATGGCTGCCGAACACATAGGTCAAACCAGCCAAGGGAACTCCCGCTATCAAGGCCAGTATGGTCCTGAGCATCATTCCCGACATCCCTTCCTCCAGCCGGGATTTATGGACGCCGATGGCAATCATTGTGAGCAGATTGACCAGTGCGAACACCATTGCCGAGGGCAGTACGAAAACCAGGTTGTCAACAAAGAAGGCGGCGTCGCCGAAATAGTGGAAGAAAGCGGCAAGTGAAAAACTGCAGATCAGCACAAAATAATCGATCAGGCCCAGGACAACGAAGGGAAAGTGTATGTAATGCCTGAACAATCTGACGTGGGCCACGTCAACTCCTTGTGTTGCCATCCAAGCTGAAGTCGCCATTCCTCGGCGGCTCATTTTTTCAGTTTAATGTAAATTTTTGTAACCGCAATCGTTACCGGGCCCAAGCTGTTAACTAGTCGAATGAGCGAGGGCAGACGCCCTCGCAAAATCAGATGACGAGAAGATCCATCATGCTATGAACGGCCGCCTCTTCCAGTCGAGCCTGTTTTGAAAACAGCGCCAGAAGTTGTTCCGACCGATGCCCCGGGAATCTCGAATGCAGATTGGCCCGAAACTTCTTTTCCAGAAGCGGCAAGCTCTCTTTGCGGCGTTTTCGGTGCCCGATGGGATATTCCACCACCACTTTTTCGGTCTCGCTTCCGTCGGAGAACCGAATCTGGATCGCATTGGCAATCGAGCGTTTGTCCGACTCCAGGTACTCACGGGTATACCGGTCGTCTTCCACCACCTTGATCTTGGCACGAAGTTCATCAATTTCCGGATGGGCGGCGTGGAAATCGTCCTCGTAACTCTCGGCACTAAGCTCGCCGAAAATCAGAGGCACGGCAACCATATATTGCAGGCAATGATCGCGATCAGCGGGGTTGGCCAGATCACCATCTTTGGAAATGATCCGAATGGCTGATTCGTGCGTGGTAATGACGACTTCATCGATCTCCGCAACTCGGTCCCTGACCTCCGGGTGGAGAGCGACGGCGGCCTCAACGGCGGTCTGGGCATGGAATTCTGCCGGGTAGGAGACCTTGAACAGAATGTTTTCCATCACGTAACTGCCAAAGGGCTCCGGCAGCGAAAACTGCCGATCCGATTCCGCTTTCAGCTGCTGGTCCTTAACAGTCTTGCTGTAGCTGACGTCATAGAACCCCCATTGAGGAGCGGTCAGCGCGCCAGGTATGCCCATCTCCCCCCGTAGGGCAATATCCGCCAATCGCACCGCCCTCGACGTCGCATCCCCTGCAGCCCAGGATTTTCGCGAACCCGCATTGGGGGCGTGTCGATAGGTTCTCAATGCCTGACCGTCGACCCAGGCATGGGAAAGGGCCGACAGGATCTGCTCGCGGTTGCCACCCATCAATTTCGTCACCACCGCCGTTGATGCGACCTTTACCAACACCACGTGATCCAAGCCAACGCGATTGAACGAGTTCTCCAAGGCCAGCACACCCTGAATTTCATGGGCCATAATCATGGCCTCTAGAACCGCGCGCACTTTCAATGGCGCCTCCCCCGAGGCCACCCGCTTCTGGGATATATGATCGGCCACCGCGAGTATGCCACCGAGATTGTCTGAGGGATGTCCCCACTCCGCCGCCAACCAGGTGTCGTTGTAATCAAGCCAGCGAATGATGCAGCCGATGTCCCACGCTGCCTTTACCGGATCAAGGCAAAACGAGGTTCCCGGAACCCTTGAACCGTGAGGCACCATCGTTCCGGGGACCATGGGGCCGAGGTGTTTGGTGCATTCTGGAAAACGCAGCGCCAGCAGCCCGCAGCCCAGCGTGTCCATCAGGCACAGCCGAGCCGTTCGCAATGCTTCCTTGCTTGCTACTTTGTAGCTGAGCACGTAGTCGGTAATTTTCTGGAGCACCTGATCGTATTCAGGACGCAAATTTTGTTCACGGGTAACAGTCATGTTGGAAGTTCCCTCGTCGTTGTTTCAGCCTATTCAAGCCTAGCTCACGAGCCCCACCGTTCATGTCCTTCCTCCAAGAATGTAGACGTTTCGGTCGCGGAATCCTTGCTGTTCAGCTGTCACGTTTTTTTACACTTCCCCAAGTATTGCCCCAGATTGCGCGGGAGCGTCCGTCTCTCACCTCATTGTTTTGCTTATTAGTTAGCTCGGAATGGCATCACCTTTGCGTTATTGGCGTCAGGTAGCGGTAAATCCAGACTTAACAAGTGCCCTACACACGGAATGGAAGCAAAATCATGAAACATACTGGCCTGAAACTGATTCTTTGTAGTTCTGCATTGTTTACCGGGCTAGCAGTGGCCTCTCCCTTAGAAATTGCGGATGTCACCGGCTCATGGATGAACACCGGAGCGCCTGCCTCATCTCTTACCGGGGAAGGCACCAACACACTCAAGTGGGGCAACGCGCACCCAAATTGGCAGAGCGGTTACAACTTCCAAGGAAGCGCATCTCCCTCCTTTTTCGTAAATGAGGGTGAACAATTCGTTCTGGGAGCCTTTACACACTATAACCACCCAATTGGCGGGGCATCGCTTACCAGTGCGGAGCTCATTGTCAGCACAATGATCAAGGTGAATGGTGTGGCACAGCTCCTGGAATCGGTGTTCCAATTTGACCATTGGGAAACAGTGAATACCCCGGCAGCCGGGACTTACTGTGCCAACGGAGAGTCGAGAAGCACCTCAATTAATCACAATGGTTGTGCTGATCGGGTGATGTTTTCTCTGAGCAGGACCAACTCGACGGCCTACACTGTGGGGAACCATGAGTACTACCTGGACATCACCGGTTTCTTCCACGACGGTGAATTGACGGAAGAACTCTGGACCAAGGAACGGGCCACCAACACCTCACTGTTGTCGGGTATTATCCGATCCAAAGTTCTGGAAGTGCCAGAGCCCTCCTCGCTGGCCCTGGTGGCCTTGAGTTTGCTGGGCCTGTTCTCAAGAAGGGCGCTCAAGAAACGCTGGCATTGACTTGCAGACAACTGATTTAACGGTGACATCCGCGCCCGCGGATGCCACCGTTTTCTTTGTGGGGCGTCAGACAACAGCCCCACGTCGACCCTAGAAAGACCCGCCCGGCACCCGGACCCAGCCTTCCATCAAGATCCGGGCGCTGCGACTCATCACCGCCTTGGTGGCGGTCCAGTCGCCGTCAACCTCCCGAGCTTCCGCCCCGACACGAAGCGTGCCGGATGGGTGGCCAAAGGTCACTGCCGACCGGTCGCCACCGCCGGCGGCTTGGTTCACCAGGGTTCCGGGAATGGCCGCGGCCGTGGCAATGGCCACCGCGGCTGTGCCCATCATGGCGTGATGCAATTTGCCCATGGACATCGCCCGCACTAGCAGATCAATGTCCCCGGCCCCGATCGACTTGCCACTGGACGCCACGTAATCCGCCGGTGGCGCGACAAAGGCCACCTTGGGCGTGTGCTGGCGACCGGCCGCCTCGTCGACGTGATTGATCAGCCCCATGCGGACGGCGCCGTGGGCGCGGATGGTTTCAAACATGGCCAGGGCGTCGGGGTTGCCGTTGATGTCATCCTGCAGTTCGGTACCGGTGTAGCCGATGGCCTCGGCGTCCACAAAGATGGTCGGAATGCCGGCGTTGATCATGGTCGCCCGAAGGCTACCCAGGCCCGGCACGTCCAGGTCGTCCTGGACATTGCCGGTGGGGAACATGGCGCCTTCGCCATCCGCCGGATCCATGAATTCCACCTGAACCTCGGCGGCCGGGAAGGTCACACCATCGAGCTCGAAGTCGCCGGTCTCCTGCACTTCGCCGTTGGTGATCGGTACCTGGGCGATGATGGTCTTGCGGATATTGGCCTGCCAGATCCGCACGGTACAGATGCCGTTGTCCGGAATCCGCTCCGGCGACACAAAGCCACCGTTGATGGCAAAGGCACCCACGGCGGCCGTCAGGTTGCCGCAGTTGCCGCTCCAGTCCACAAAGGGCTTGTCGATGGACACCTGCCCAAACAGATAGTCGACATCGTGATCGGGCACGGTCGGCTCCGCCAGGATGACGGTCTTGCTGGTGCTGGAGGTAGCGCCACCCATGCCGTCGGTCTGCTTTTGATAGGGGTCCGGGCTGCCGATCACACGCAGCAGCAACCGGTCACGGGCTTCGCCCGGAACCTGGGCCGATGCCGGCAGGTCCTGCAGCCGGAAAAACACCCCCTTGCTGGTGCCGCCACGCATGTACGTGGCGGGAATCTTTACTTGCGCGGGATGGCTCATGCGGCGCCCTCCGCCTCCAGGAAATCCTGGGCAAAACGCTGCAGCACACCGCCAGCGGAGTAGATCGACACCTCCTCAGCGGTATCCAGACGACAAATCACCGGTACGTGCTCGGTGCTGCCGTTCTTGCGATGGATCACCAGGGTCAGCTCAGCGCGGGGCGCCGGCGTACCTTCCACATCGTAGGTCTCGGTGCCATCCAGGGCCAGGGTCTCCCGCGTGGTGCCCTCTTGGAATTGCAGCGGCATCACGCCCATGCCCACCAGGTTGGTGCGGTGAATGCGCTCGAAGCCCTCGGCCACGATGGCCTCGACACCCGCCAGGGCCACGCCTTTAGCCGCCCAGTCCCGGGATGAACCCTGACCGTAGTCGGCACCGGCGATGATGATCAGCGGCTGCTTGCGGTCCATGTAGGTTTCAATCGCTTCCCACATGCGGGTGACCTTGCCCTCCGGCTCGATCCGCGCCAGCGAACCCTGCTTCACGTTGCCGTTCTCGTCCCGCACCATTTCATTGAACAGCTTGGGGTTGGCGAAGGTGGCACGCTGGGCCGTCAGGTGATCGCCCCGATGGGTCGCGTAGGAGTTGAAGTCCTCCTCCGGCAGGCCCATTTTCGCCAGGTATTCACCGGCGGCACTGCTGGCCAGGATGGCATTGGACGGCGACAGGTGATCGGTGGTGATGTTGTCCGGCAGGATCGCCAGCGGACGCATGCCCTTTAGCGTCTTCTCACCAGCCAGGGCACCTTCCCAGTACGGCGGGCGGCGAATGTAGGTGCTCTGGGGACGCCACTCGTAGTTCGGGTTGGTGTTGGCGTGGGCATCGCGGGTGATGTCGAACATCGGGATGTAGGTGCTACGGAACTGCTCCGGCTTCACACTGGATTTCACGATGGCGTCGATTTCCTCGTCGCTCGGCCAGATGTCCTTGAGCGTGACCGGATTGCCCTGCGGATCGTGACCCAGCACGTCCTTCTCGATGTCGAAACGGATGGTGCCGGCAATGGCGTAAGCCACTACGAGCGGCGGCGAGGCCAGGAAGGCCTGCTTGGCGTACGGGTGGATGCGGCCATCGAAGTTGCGGTTACCGGACAGCACCGCCGTTGAGTACAGGTCGCGGTCGATGATTTCCTGCTGGATCTTGGGATCCAGCGCACCGCTCATGCCGTTACAGGTGGTGCAGGCAAAGGCGACCACGCCGAAGCCCAGTTGCTCCAGTTCCGGCAACAGGTCGGCCTCTTCCAGATACATCTTCACCGTCTTGGAACCCGGCGCCAGCGAGGATTTCACCCAGGGCTTGCGGGTCAGGCCCAGCTTGTTGGCGTTGCGGGCAATCAGGCCGGCCGCCACCATGTTGCGCGGGTTGGACGTATTGGTGCAGCTGGTAATGGCGGCGATGATCACCGCGCCATCCGGCATCTTGCCCTCTTCCTGTTCCCACTCACCGGCAATGCCACGCTTGGCCAGCTCAGAGGTCGGCAGGTGCGCGTGCGGGTTGGAGGGGCCGGCCAGTGTCCGTTCAACCTTCGACAGGTCAAACTTCAGTACCCGCTCGTATTCGGCAGTCTTCAGGCTGTCGGCCCACAGGCCGGTGTGCTTGGCGTAATTCTCCACCAGCGCCACCTGGTCGTCTTCACGGCCGGTGAGCTTCAGATAATCGATGGTCTGGCCGTCGATGTAGAACATGGCGGCAGTGGCGCCGTACTCCGGGGTCATGTTGGAGATGGTGGCCCGGTCGCCCACGGTCAGGCTGTCGGCGCCCTCTCCGTAAAACTCCAGGTAGGCCCCTACAACCCGCTCTTTGCGCAGAAACTCGGTCAGCGCCAGCACCATGTCAGTGCCGGTGATGCCCGGGCGCAATTTGCCGGTGAGTTCCACGCCAACGATGTCCGGCAGGCGCATCATGGAGGCCCGGCCCAGCATCACGCTCTCGGCTTCCAGACCACCCACGCCCACGGAGATAACCCCCAGGGCATCCACCATCGGGGTGTGGCTGTCGGTGCCGACACAGGTGTCCGGGAAGGCCACGCCGTCGCGGGATTGGACCACCGGGGACATCTTCTCCAGGTTGATCTGGTGCATGATGCCGTTGCCCGGCGGAATCACGTCGACGTTCTTGAACGCGGTCTTGGTCCAGTTGATGAAGTGGAAGCGGTCGTCGTTGCGGCGGTCTTCCACCGCCCGGTTTTTCTCGAAGGCGTCCTTCTCAAAGCCCGCGTGCTCCACCGCCAGCGAGTGATCAACAATCAGCTGGGTCGGCACCACCGGGTTCACCTTGGCCGGATCACCGCCCTTCTCGGCAATGGCATCGCGCAGACCGGCCAGGTCCACCAGGGCGGTCTGGCCGAGAATGTCGTGGCACACCACCCGGGCCGGGTACCAGGGAAAATCCAGGTCGCGTTTGCGTTCGATCAGCTGCTTCAGCGAATCGGTCAACGCGGCCGGATCACAGCGGCGCACCAACTGCTCGGCCAGGATGCGGGAGGTATACGGAAGCTTGTCGTAGGCGCCGGGCTGGATGTCTTCGACAGCCTGGCGGGTATCGAAGTAGTCCAGGTCAGTACCCGGGAGCGATTTGCGGTATTCAGTATTCATGGGGAAAGACTCGTATCAGGAAAGCGAAGAGGTAGACGAAACCAGCCCCCGGGCCATTGGGCTCCGGGGGCTGTCAGGCTTAGGGGCGCTCGTCGATGGGCACCCACTTCGCGTCCGCCGGGCCGGTGTAGTCGGCGCTCGGGCGGATAATGCGGTTGTTTTCCCGCTGTTCCTTCACGTGGGCGGTCCAGCCGGAGACCCGCGACATCACGAAGATTGGGGTAAACAGCTCGGTCGGGATGCCCATGAAGTGGTAGGCCGAGGCGTGGAAGAAGTCGGCGTTACAGAACAGCTTCTTCTCCCGCCACATAACTTCCTCACAGCGCACGGAGACCGGGTACAGCACCGTGTCCCCGACTTCGTCCGCCAGCTTTTTCGACCACTGCTTGATGATGGCGTTGCGCGGGTCGTTGTCCTTATAGATGGCATGGCCAAAGCCCATGATCTTTTCCTTGCGCTCCAGCATACCCAGCAGGCCAGCCTCAGCCTCGTCCGGGGTCTGGAACTTCTGGATCAGTTCCATGGCCGCCTCGTTGGCGCCGCCATGCAGCGGGCCACGCAGGGTGCCGATGGCACCGGTGACACAACTGTGGATGTCACTCAACGTGGAGGCACAGACACGTGCGTTGAAAGTAGAGGCATTGAACTCGTGCTCCGCGTACAGGATCAGCGACACGTTCATCACCTTTTCGTGCAGCTCACTGGGCTTCTTGCCGTGCAGAAGCTCGAGGAAGTGGCCGCCGATGGAATCCACATCGCTGTCGGTCTCGATGCGCACGCCCTCGTGGGCGAAGCGGTACCAGTAGGTAATGATGGACGGGAACACCGCCAGCATGCGGTCGATCTTGTCGTCCTGTTCGCTGAAATCCAACTCGGTCTCCAGGTTGCCGAGCATGGAGCAGCCGGTGCGCATGACGTCCATCGGGTGGGCGTCCTTGGGAATCTGCTCGAGTACGGTTTTCAGGGCAGCGGGCAGTCCGCGCAGGCTGTGCAGCTTCTTCTTATAGGCGTCCAGCTCCTGGCGGTTGGGCAGTTTGCCCCGCAGCAGCAGGTAGGCGATTTCTTCAAACTGGGCGTGTTCCGCCAGATCGGCAATTTCGTAGCCCCGGTAGGTCAGGCCCGCACCGGATTTACCCACGGTGCACAATGCCGTCTGACCGGCCACCTGACCGCGCAGGCCGGCGCCTTCGAGTTTTTTCCCTTCAGCCATTATTCTTCCCCCTCATCTCAGGATGATCGTCAGTCACGTGTCGGCTTAGTTTTTCTGTTGCTGGAAGAGTTGGTCCAGCTTCTGCTCAAAATCGTGGTAGTTCAGGAAATCGTAGAGTTCCATCCGGGTCTGCATCAGGTCGACCACGTCTTTCTGGTCGCCCTTATCCAGGATGTTCTGATACACAGTCAGCGCCGCCTTGTTCATGGCCCGGAAGGCACTCAGCGGATACAGCACCATGTCGGCGCCGGCCTCGCCCAGTTCCTTACGGTTGTACAGCGGCGTGGCACCAAATTCGGTGATGTTGGCGAGAATGGGCACATCCAGCGCCTCGGAAAACGCCTTGTAGTGCTCAAGCTCAGTGACCGCCTCGGCGAAGATACCGTCGGCACCGGCTTCGATACAGGCCTTGGCACGCTCTATGGCAGCCTCCAGCCCCTCTTTCTGGAAGGCATCGGTACGGGCCATGATGAAGAAATCATCGTCTTCCCGGGCGTCCACGGCCGCCTTGATCCGGTCCACCATCTCGTCCTGGGACACGATTTCCTTGTTCGGCCGATGCCCGCAACGCTTCTGGGCCACCTGATCCTCGATATGGACAGCCGCCGCCCCAGCGCGTTCCATTTCCCGGATGGTCCGGGCGATGTTGAAGGCACCACCCCAGCCGGTGTCAATGTCCACCAGCAGCGGCAGATCCGAGGCCGCGGTGATGCGGCGCACGTCCTCGACCACGTCATTCATGGACGTCATACCCAGATCCGGCAGACCGTAGGAGGCGTTAGCGACGCCGCCACCGGAAAGGTAAATGGCCTGGTGGCCGACCTTCTGAGCCATCATGGCGGCGTAGGCGTTGACCGTTCCCACAATCTGCAGGGGATGATTGTCTTTCAGGGCCTTGCGAAAACGAGCGCCCGGGGAAAGCTTGTTAGACATGATGCTTTTCCTCTTTTATCAGATGGTTAAAACGCCTTCTTCGATCTTTTCTTCGATATTCCGGCGGGCGGCGTTGATGTGCCGCTTCATAAGAAATTCGGCCAGTTCGCCGTCACGCTGGGCGATGGCCTCGACAATTCTTCGATGCTCACCGAGCGCCAGATGCGGGCGTCCGGTGGAGGTGCTCAAACGGTACCGGTACATGCGCACCATGTAGTAGAGGTCGCCCAGCAGCATCTGGGCGAGCTTGGTATTGCGACTACCGGTGGCAATCCGGTGATGAAAATCGTAGTCCCCTTCGGCCTGATAATAGGCCTGCCCCTGGGCTTCCTCGATCATGCGCTCGTGCACGTCCAGGGTCGCCTTCAGGTCGGCAATTTCCTGGTCGGTCATGCGCTCGGCGGCCTGACGGGCCGCCAGCCCTTCCATCGCCTCCCGAATCCGGTACAGCTCGATCAGTTCGGTGGCGCTGACTGACACCACCTTCACCCCGGCGTGGGGGCGACGAACCAGCAGGCCCCGGGATTCGAGTCGGCCCAGGGCCTCCCGCAGGGGCCCGCGCGTCAGGTTGAAGCGTGAACAGAGCTCCAGCTCGCCGATCTTCTCACCTGGGGCCAGTTCGCCTTTGACGATGGCCGTCTGCAGACAATCAAACGCCTCATCTGCTCGGGTGTAGGTTTTCTCACTATCTAGGGGCATGCTTTGTCAACAATAAGTGCCGATTTCAGGCAAAACTACGCCTGCGCGATGATATTGTCAACAATTCGGCGTGGCAGCGGGCCGACTATTGTTAACATTCGCAGACCGATCACACCAACTTCCGGTCGGCCGGAGGCGGCGGGGTGTACTGGTACACCCAGGTCTCGGTCAGAATCTGGGTCCCCCGCCTGAGCACCAGTGACAGATCTATGGGGCTTTCCGACTCGTCTGGCACCAGGTCGAACATCGCCCGATAGCCCCGAATCGACGCCAGCGGCCGCGCCGAGGTAATCTCCACCCGGCCGCGACTGGCCTTGATGTCGGGGACCACCTCGGCATCCTCGGCCAGCATTGTTAACAGGCCACCCTGAAAATCGATCACGAACCGCCAGGAAAAATACTCCCGCGGCTGCCCCACAACACCCCCTAACCCGGTGCGTGTCGCCCGGACGCTGGCCAGGCCGGACTGCACTTCGGGCTCCACCTCACCCCAGCTCATTCTGTAGGCGAACAGGTATTCCCTGTTCGGCACCAGGATCTGGTCCGGATTCCAGTAGGCGACGATATTGTCAAAGGTCTCATCGACCGTGGGAATCTCCACCAGCTCCACACGCCCGGCACCCCAACCACTGCGAGGCTCGATCCAGAGGCTTGGCCGGCGGTCGTAGAAAACGCCGTCGTCCTGGTAGTTCGCAAACGACCGGTCTCTTTGCAACAGGCCGAAGCCTTTCGGGTCCCGGTCCAGGAAACTGTTGTACCGAAGCGCCGCCGGATTGGCCAAGGGCCGCCAGAGCCATTGCCCCGCCCCCGTGTGCATCAGCAGTCCGTCCGAGTCGTGGATTTCCGGGCGCCAGTCGTAAGCTATCCGACGGCTGTTTTCGCCCACCTGGTACATGCTGGTAAGTGGTGCGAACCCGATCCGGTCCAGCTCGGTGCGTGGATACAGGGCGACCTCGACGTCCATGCTAAAGACCGGCCCGGGCTCAAGCAGGAAGGCATAGGCGCCGGCGACACTGGGCGAGTCCAGCATGGCCCAGACCCGAAGCTGGTGGGCACCGGGTTCCGGACGCTCCAGCCAGAACGCGGTAAACCGGGGAAACTCTTCGCCATCGGGCGCGGCTGTATTGACCGCTAGACCGCGGGCTGAGAGCCCAAACTGCATGGCCTTGCCGACCGCCCGAAAATAGCTGGCGCCAAGAAAGGCGGCCAGGTCCAACTGAAAGTTGGTGTGGTAATGGATGCGAAATCCGGCGAACCCCAGATCCGACGGAAGCTCACCCAGGGCCTGATTGCCCTCATGCTGAAACATGTCGGCGTCATAGGCCACCGGGTGCGCCAGGCCATTAATCACTTCGTGGATGCGTACCGGCGACTGGAAATACAAACCCAGGTGAAACAGCTGGATCTGGAACGCCAGGTCCTGGTCTGCCCAGAGCGCCCGCTCCGGCCGAAAGCGAATGCCCTGATACTCGTCCCAAGAGAGTCCGTGCAAGGCATCGGGCAGCGTGTCGCCCGGGGCGACGTAGGGTTGCCGGGCCAGGTAGCGCGCCTGGCCCTTCAGCCAATCAAGGCTGAACGCTTGCCCTTGGGACGCCGCCGGGCCATCTGTTTGGGCCGCCGAAACGGCACCCATCTTCAGCGCCCAAACCCCGCCAGCACCGAGCGCCAGTGCCTTGATCAGTGTGCGTCTATCCATCCCTGTCCTCCTGCCACATCAGGCGTCCGCCTGCTGCCTGGAATCATTGAGTCGCTGAGCCAGCAAATTGCGGATGCACCGGCCCCAATAGGACTCCGGGTCCGCCTTCCACGACTGCCGGTGCAGGTACGCCAACGCCCAACGGTCCCGGGCGATTCGAGCCAGCTTGGCATCGGTCAGGAGCGCCGGGCCATGTTTCAGGCAGCGCTCGACATCCGTCGACCAATGCCGCTCCCGCTCCAGCGTCGAATGCACCCGGGCAAAGGCCTGGTGCAGGCGATTCACCTGTGGGAGAAGAATGGCCTGCTGAAACGGGGTCAGACCGGAGTGCTCGGGTTCCACCGATCGTACCGCCCTGGCCTTTTCCAGAACCGGGGGCGGCGAAACTTCCTCGGGGATCAGCAGCAACCGGCGGTTCAACAGCCCCACCCCCAGGGCGCGGCGGCTGAGCAGCACGGCGGTCTGGGCCGACAGCAACAAAGGCAGCGCCACGGGCAGTGACCACAGGAAAAACGCGGTATCCAGGTGCCAGGCAAACCAGGACCAGGTCGCCCCGACCACCACCGCCGGCCATTGCGAGGCCAAGCCTTCGCGCCAGCTCATTTCTTCCGTTCGGTTCTGTCCGGCCCACCGCAGAGAGACGTTCGACAACGCGGCGAATACGAACCGGCTGTGGGCTAACATGCGCACCGGCGCCAGCAGGATCGACACCAGAATTTCGAGCAGTACACCCTGAAACAGGCGCACTCCCCCGCCAAACTCGGCGGTCCGGTCCTGCAGGACCGCATCCACCAGTGCCAGGAACTTGGGCAGAAACAACAACAGCACCGTGCTCAGGGCCAGGGTCAGCGCCCATTCCGGGCGCCACTCCGGCCATAAGGGAAACAGGCCCTGATGGCCCTCGGGAAAATAATCGATTGGCGCCAGGGTCATCTGCGCCGCCGCCACGGTAACCGCCATCAGGAACAGCAGCCACAGGGGTGAGGCCACGTACGCCATGATGCCGTTCAGGAAGGCCATCCGATGGGCAAACCTGAGGCCGGGCTCGCGCAGCATCACCCACAAGTGCTGCAGGTTCCCCTTGGCCCAGCGGTGATCACGCACCAGTTCGTCCGCCAGGGTCGGCGGCGACTCCTCGTAACTGCCGGACAGACCCGGCTCCAGCCAGACTTCGAAGCCGGCTCGGCCCATAAACGCCGCCTCGACAAAGTCATGACTGAGTATCGGTCCACCAAACAGGCCACGGCCGGGCAGTTTCCTCAGACCGCAGTGAGCCATGAACGGTTGCACCCGCAGAATGGCGTTGTGCCCCCAGAACGCCGCGTCCCCCAACTGCACCGCGGCCAAACCGGTCGCGAACAGGGGTGAGTAAAAGCGGTTAGCGAACTGCTGGACCCGGGCAAACAGGGACTGGGCGTTGATGATACTGGGGTTGGTCTGCAGGATCCCGACCCGGGGTTCACGCTCCATCAGCCTGACCATCTGACACAGGGTTTGGCCGCTGAGCAGGCTGTCGGCATCCAGCACCACCACATAGCGATGGCGCCGGCCCCAGCGGCGCAGGAAATCCGCCACATTGCCACTCTTGAAATTGAGATTGACCGGCCGGCGCCGGTAAAACAGTCGCCCCTCGGCCTTCAGATCGCGGACCAATTCGCACCAGACCTGCTGTTCCTCCAGCCAGACGTCGGCCGACCGGCTGTCGGACAGGACATAGAACTGGAAAAACTCCAGGCCACCCTCGGCGGCCAGATCCTGGTAAACTGCCTTCAAGCCGTTCAGGGTCCAGCGCACCGGCTCATGGTAAATCGGCAGAATGACTGCGGTCGGCGCCAGCGACGTGTGCGCCAGTTCGGCCGCCGGGTGCCGCCGCAAAAGCGAGAGCCGATCGCCGCCGAACCGACGGATGACAAACCCCAGGGTCCCGATCCAGAACCCGACGGCGATCCAGGTGTACAACACGGCGAACAACGCCAGGATCACCCGCTCGGTCAGGGTGCCACCGTGGTAGGGCAACACCCAGACCAGGCAGTAACTGGCAATCGCGGACTGGCTCAGCACCAGACTGACGAACAGCCAGCGACGCCAATGGGCGGCCCGGTGCCACTCCGCTCCGGTGCGGTTAGCCACGGCGGGCCTCGGGCACATGATAGCCGATGCTGCCCCGCTGCAGCGGTGGGCTGATCTGGGGTACCGCCAACGCCGGCAGCTCGAAGACCCCGGGCAAGGCATCGATCGCCAGTTCCAGGGCGGTGGCGGTGTTCCCCGGGCGCTGGACATCGGCCACCACGCTCTGCAGCAACTGCAGTACACGGGCGCACTGGTCCGGGGTCATCACCACCCCGGACTCGAGCAGGTACAAATGCACCCGGTTGAAAACATCGTGAAGGTCGAGCTCGTTCATGGACTGCGATCCCCTCCAGACCGGTCAGTCAGACTGGCGCCTACTCCCGTTGCCCGCGCCGTATTCGTAGATCCAGGTCTCGCTGACCGGCTTGCCCTCCAGGCTCAGGAAGGCGCGCAGAGCGAGGATCTTCCCGGGCGCCGGCCGGGCCAGGATCGACAGCCGCCACATTGCCTTGGGCTCGATAAACTGGACGAAATGTTCCAGCACCTCGGTGCCTTCGCCCCCCACAACGGTGCTTACCACCGGCGCGTCGGGGGCCAGGGCCGCCAGCTCCTCACCTTCGAAATCAACGACAAAGCGCAACGCGTTGGCCTCCTCGCCCCCGCCGTTGCTGTGGCCAAAAAACGTCGGAACGGCCCGGCCAAGCCGCTGCCCTGCGATCGACGGCGGGCCAAAGCTCACCCGATAACTCAGCTCCCTCAACTGATCCGGTTCCGCTCGCTGCTCCGACACCCAGAAAGCAACGATGTTGTCGTTGGTCTCCGCCTCCGTGGGCAGCGCCACCAGGACCACATGCCCGGCGCGCCAGTCCCCCTCCGGCTCGACCCAGGCGCTGGGCCGCCGGTCGTAGCGGGCCTCCGGGTCTTCGTAGGACTGGAACACCCGGTCCCGCTGCATCAGGCCAAAACCGCCGAGTTCCGCTACCTGGTGGTAGCTGAGCTGCAGCTTCCCGGGATTGACCAGCGGCCGCCACAGCCACTCTCCGGATCCCCGGTCATGGATCAGCAAGCCGTCGGAATCGTGGACTTCCGGCCGCCATTGCCCCATCGGCTTGGCGGCATTCTCGGCGTAGAAGAACATGGACGTCAGGGGCGCGAGCCCAAGCTGCTCGACCGCGTCACGCAGGAAAAGGCGAGCGGTCACGGTCACCGCGCTGGTCTCGCCCGGCCGCAGCGCAAACCGGTAGGCACCGGTGATCGACTCTCCTTCCAGCAAGGCGTAGATGGTGATGGCCTCGGCATCCGGGCCGGGACGCTCCAGCCAGAACTCGGTGAACGTCGGGAATTCCTCGCCGGAGGCAAGCCCGGTATCAATGGCAACGCCACGCCCGGAAAGCCCGAATTCCTGGTCGCGGCCGGCGCCCCGAAAATAGCTGGCACCACCAAACATCAGGACCGCAGCCCGTTCACCGCTGGCAGGCTTGGTATCGGTCAGGGTGAAGCCGGCGTAGCCGAGGTCGGCGGGAATGCGGTTCCTGAGTTCGTCGTCCGGGTAGGCGAAATCATCCCGGCGGAAGGGGATCGGGTCCTGGCGCTCGCCGTCCACCACGTTGAGCCTGACCGCATGGCTGTAATAGCTGCCGGGCGGGATCATCATGACCTGAAAGCGGGAACGGTCGTCGTGCCAGAGGCTCCTGGCAGGGTCGAAGCGGATCGCCCGGTGCTGGTCCGGGGTCAGCTCGCGCAAAAAATCGGGCACTGGCTCGGGCGCCTCAAAGTCGGATTGGGCCAGCACCCTGGCTCGTTCGGCGACATCGTCGAGGCCGAAGCCCATGGCCAGACAAGGCAGGAGCATCAGGAGCGACCAACACCCCCAACGTCGATAGCGTGCCGTATCCATCACTATCCCGCCCCCATCTGCACAAGCGCCCGCCGCGCCACCTACCAACATAGTTAAGCAGGCTGGAAACTGCCAAGCCAGAGGCTCGGAAAAGCAGGGTTACAGGTCGAAATAAATGGACAGGGACACGTCGGGACGACGGGCAAAGCGCATCTGCGGGTCGGATTCCGACAGCATCTTGCCGACGCTCACCGACGCCAGAAAGTCGCGGGAATCCAGCTGCAGCGCGACCTCGCCCACGCTGGCACTGCCCTCGGGTTCGTTCAGTGCCTCGGAACCGGGAGTCCAGCCCCGTAGCACCGAAAACTGCAGCGACGACTTCACGCCGGACAGTACCGGCATCCGATAGGTCGGGCTGTCGGCCTGGAGCCGAAACCAGCCACCCTCGGTGGCATAGCGGGCCTGCCCATTGAAGCCGCTGGCCAGAGAGGAGCCCACGACCTTGAATTTCTCGGACGACGGAAGCTCGGTTGGTGCGAACTGGTAGCGCCCGCCCACGCCCAATACCCAGCGGTCGATGGCCCGGCTGACTGAGGCCGACACCAACACTTTGCTGAACTGATCGCTGGTCGCGCTTTCGCCGTGGTTATTCACGGTCTGACGCCGATTCACTCCGGTGATGGCTTTCACGCTGGTTGAGGAGGACAAGCCGGCAACCAGCTGGTGATCCTCTCGAATCTCCAGGCCAAACTTGGAGATCTGGTACTGGGCGTCCTCCTCCCAGCCAGTTTCATCGGCCACGCTCGAGGAGCCGGTTGCATGGCTGAACAGGCTACGCACCGCAAACCCGTTCCAGGCGGCCACCGGCCGGCTGCCTTTGACCCGGAAGACATCGCGCTTGCTCTGGGCATCGAACCGGTTCCCGTTCCCTTCGGTGACACCGGCGTAATCGGAATTCTCCATTTCCATTCCGATGTCGAACTTGGAGAGGGACAGGCCGTAATTAAAGCTGAGACTGGAGGATTCGAGGTTTTCACGGCGCGACACCGTATCCCGGTAACTGAATCCAAGGCGGTGTCGGGACCAGCCCAGATCGTCGCTCACCAGGCCCAGGCTGCTCTGAGCACGATCATCGTCGCGGCTGGACGAGCCCGACACACTGACGGTGGAGGCCAGGTAGGACGCCACCGAATTGAACAGATGGCCCGGATAGAGCACGGTCGGCTCGTGCACACCGCCGCCAGCCGACGCCACGCTGGCATAACCGGAAATAACGCACAGAAACAGTGCAAGCGAACGTGAAAATCGCACTCGTCAACCTTCGGGAAGTGAACAAAAGGTGAACAGGACTTTATCCACCCCGGGGGGCCTGCTTCCAGAGGGCCTGACCAAAAATTACAACTTTTAATAAGCCGCAATACAAAGCATTAGAATTGTATTTGAAGGTTGTTTCAGAAGTGTTTCCGGATGTATCTGGCCGGGGAAACCGGCAACAATTCGGTTACGTCGGCTTACAGATGAGCGCCGCCCCTCCTTTTCGGAAGGCAAGTTCGTTAAACTCGGCACAGTTTGTGATTAACAAGACGTTAACTGCCCCGAACCGGGGACGTCACTGCTCGACCAAAAGGACGCTTTCATGATCAAAAAATGCCTGTTCCCCGTTGCCGGGTACGGAACCCGCTTTCTGCCGGCCACCAAGGCCATGCCGAAAGAGATTCTTCCCATCGTCAACAAGCCGCTGGTGCAATACGGCGTCGAGGAAGCGGCTGAAGCAGGCATTCACGAGTTCGGTTTTGTCACCGGTCGGGGCAAGCGCGCCATCGAGGACCACTTCGACATCAGCTACGAACTGGAGCACCAGATTGCCGGCTCCGGCAAGGAAGACCTGCTCGCCTCCATTCGCGACCTGATCGACAACAACACCTTCGCGTTTACCCGTCAGAACGAAATGAAAGGCCTGGGACACGCCATCCTCACCGGCCGCAACCTGGTCGGCGACAACCCGTTTGCGGTGGTGCTGGCGGATGACTTCTGCCTGGGCCCGGACGGCGACGACGGAGTATTGGCGCAGATGGTGAAACTGTACAACCAGTTCCGCTGCTCGATCGTGGCCATTGAAGAAGTGCCGGAGAATGAAACCCACAAGTACGGGGTGATTGCCGGCGAGTCCATGAAGGACGGGCTCTATCGCATTACCGACATGGTGGAGAAGCCGGCCCCCGAAGACGCGCCCAGTAACCTGGCGATCATTGGCCGTTACATCCTGACCCCGGACATCTTCGACATCATCGAACGCACACCGGCCGGCAAGAATGGCGAGGTCCAGATCACCGACGCGCTTCTGGAGCAGGCCAAGAACGGCTGTGTACTGGCCTACCAGTTCAAGGGGCGTCGTTTCGATTGCGGCAGCATCGATGGCTTTGTCGATGCCACCAACTACGTGTACGAGAACATCTACAAGAAAGGTAACTGAGCCGGGCCCTGTGGCTCACCCTCCCAGAATCTGGAGGATCATGCGCCGGTTTTCCGCGGACGCGTTGCGGAACCGGCGCAGCAGTTCGGTTTCTTCATCGGACAACTGAACTCGGTTGATTTCCTGCTCCAACTCTTTCAGCGCCACCGTCAGGTCGTCACTGTTGCTGAACGCCAGGCCTGGCAGTTCCAGTTGCCCATCGCCCTGCTCCTCGAGATCGATCAG
The DNA here is from genome assembly GCF_034555935.1 of Marinobacter qingdaonensis. Lineage (NCBI taxonomy): Bacteria > Pseudomonadati > Pseudomonadota > Gammaproteobacteria > Pseudomonadales > Marinobacteraceae > Marinobacter > Marinobacter qingdaonensis. Next base: position 2,376,761 of record NZ_JAYDCJ010000003.1, on the reverse strand, counting down.
GTCTTCCAGCGGCGTCTCGGTACGAATGCAGAAATCCAGCAGCTCGGAAATGCCCGGATACCCCCGTTGACGGACGTCGGTGGCTTCCCAGCTTTTCACCTGAGCCTCTTCCACCCCGCATATCTGGGCGACATCCCAGCGTGACAGTCGGCCGTGCTCGCGAATCTGGCGCAGCCGACGATTGAACGTTTGCAGGTACCGCATGCTGGTTGCCTCTACCCTGTGTCGGGACGCCAGGAAATCCGGAATCCGCGTTGACCGGAACTTACCAGTAAAGTGAATCAAACTGGAAATGTAACGTACCTATAGCTTTTCGGACAATCTGCCTATACTGAAATCAACGGCAAGCGTACGGGACTGTTATGACCGCTCTACCGATGGACTGCGAGGCAGCCTGGCAGTTGGTGCTGACTGCATTGGACCGCAGCAACGTGACACTGGCATTGCCGGACACCGATCAGCCCGCGGTGCGTCTGAACGGCGCGGGCGCCTGGCATTTGCTGCACCCGGCAACGCCCCAGGCCCGGGACCTGCTCTCCACCTTCCTGCCCCTGTGTCGTCCGGTTCGGACGGAGGCCGGTGCCAGGGTGATCGGCCAACTGGGCCAGAGCCTGGACGGCCGGATTGCCACGGTGACTGGCCGGTCACGGTTCATCAATGGCGACGACGGCCTGCTGCACCTGCATCGGATTCGCGCGGTCTCGGACGCCGTTGTGGTGGGTGCCGGGACCGCCGCCACCGACAACCCGAGGCTCACGGTCCGGCGCACCAGTGGCTCCAACCCCGTGCGCGTGGTCATTGACCGGCACCGCCGGGTACCGGACAGTCACCACCTGTTTACCGACGACGAAGCCCCGACCCTGCGGCTGGTCGCCGGCGCCTACCGCGGCAAGGCGTCGATCACCGAACGTGGCCAGGTCACCGAAGTCGCCTGCCTCGGCGGTTCGGACCAAACCGAGCCGACCGATCCCCGGCTGATCCTGCAGGTGCTGGCCGATTTCGGCTTGAGGAAGGTGTTCGTGGAAGGCGGGGGCCTGACGGTGTCGTCGTTTCTGAATGCCGGTCTGCTGGATCGACTGCACGTGATGGTGGCACCCATGATCATCGGCAGCGGTCGGCCGGCGTTTTCCCTGCCGGAGATCGACGGGTTGGACGAGGCCCTGCGTCCCAAGTCCCAGCTGATCAACCTGGGATCGGACATGCTGTTCGATCTGGAATTTTCCTGACGTCTGCCTAACCTCCGCGTTCCGTAGCCTGTGCCAATCCCGGCTTGGCCTGGCCCCACACCAGAACCACCAGGCCAGGCGTGGAGGACACCAGCACCAGGATGCCGTACCCCACACTGAGGGCCACGCCCTGCTCCGCCGGCAATCCCGCAAACGGCCACAACACCGCCGCCGCGCCCTCACGCACCCCCCAGCCGGCCACGGTGACCGGTATCACCATGCTCAGCAGCAACAGGCTGCACAAGGCAGCGACCAGTAGCCATGGGGCGCCGGATGCCAGATAGCCCGCTTGCTGGGCAAGCACCAGGAACAGGGCCAGGTAGCTGGCCAACACCAGCAAAGAGGTGCCGAGTTGAATCGCGAACACCCGCCAGCCGAACAGGGTGCGAGACAGATCGCGATGGAGGTTTGCGAGATAGTGCCCGGCCCGGCGGCTTCGCCGTATCAGCCAGGCAGCCACCATCACACCGACTAAAATCAGCAGCAGCCATAGCGCTGGCTCGCCTGGAAACAGGTCGCTGGCCGGCGCCAGCCACCACAGCGCGGCAACCACAACCAGCAACAGAGCCAGCTGACCCGACAGCCGCTCAATCACCACGGCGTGCACCGCCCCGCGTTTGTGATCGGTATGCTGACTGTGCCGCCAGGCCCGGCCAACATCCCCCACCACACCACCCGGGAGCACCTGATTGAGGAAGCTGGCCAGGTAGTATTCGCGCACCGCCCGGCCATACGGCAGGCGCAAGCCAAGGCGCTGCGCGGTGAAGCGCCAGCGCCAGGCCGACAAGGCCACTTGCACGCCGGTGAGCAGGAAAGCCGGCAGCAGCAGCGACGGCGGCAGGCGCCTGAGCTGCTGCCAGAGCTCGTCGAGGTCCAGGACCACGACCACACTGCCCAGCAGTCCCAGGGTGAAGAGCCAGCGCCAAGCAACCGGAGTCGGCATCATGCCCCCTGGTCCGGCGGCAGCGCCAGGACATCCCGGTGCCCGACCTCCACCGACAGAATCCCGGCCGCCAGCTGGGCCTTGCGGTCGCTCAGCCAGTCCGAAAGCCAGTCCTGCTCGTCGGGCGCGATTTCACCGGCCGCGCTGACCCAGCCCTCCATCAACTGAGACATCAGATCGCCATCCCGAGCATCGAGGCGCCATGTGCTCTCGGCCACGCTCACGGCATAGCCCGCCGACGCCATGCGCGACGCCAGAGCCTCCGGCGCCTGCGGCCCCAGCGCCTGCCCGGTGCCCTTGTCGCCCTTCTGGTGCTGGTTCACCAGCTCCCGAAGTCGGTCGTCGTCCCGCCGAGCCGGGGCCAGGCGGAAATACCCGGTGTAGCTGAGCACGATCAGAACCGCCGCGCCCCTGTCGGCGACCGCGGTGGCGAGCGCCTCCAACCAATCTTGGGACACCAGATCAATGAGGGCGGAGGCGGTCACCAACCGGGTCCGAGGGGGAATGCACTCCGCCAGGGACTGACTGGTCAGTCTGGCCTCGATTGCCTCGCACTCCGTACCCGATTGTTGCAAGCGGCCCCGGGCGACCGACAGCAAGCGGGCATCCTGATCGATCAGGCACCAGTGCTGCGGCACCTCGAGTCGGGGTGCCAGAAACAGTGCATTGGAACCGCGCCCGGTGCCCAGATCGACCACACCCACGGTCTGCTCCGGCGTGGGCGCCTCCGGCTGGGTCCAATCCTGGGCCAGCCAGGTGTTCAGGGTACGGGTCAGCGTGGCCGACCTGGCCCGATGATCGGCGGATTCCCGCAGCGCCAGCCAGTCGTCGTTGAACAGGGTGCCCGCCCCCGTTGCCGCGCGTCTGGCGGCCTTTAGCACCACCCGGGCGGCCTGCCCCCAACTCCCGGCCCTCGGGCGATGGCTGCGGACCAAGTCGGTCTGGGCGGCAAGCTCGGCGGGGTCGGCAAGCCAAGCCCGCAGGGCGTCGGTCAGCGCCCCGACATCACCGGCCGGGAACTGACGGACACCGACCCCGACGGCGGTATCGGCCAGGGCCCCGCCATCGGAGCTGATCACCGGCAGACCGGCGCTGCGGGCCTCATCGATCACCATGCCATAGCCCTCATACAGGGAGGGAAACACGAACAGATCGGAGCGCCGGTAGAGATCGGCCAGCTGACCGTCCCCGACCTCGCCGGTCAGCGTCACCCGCCCGTTGAGCCCCGCCTGCTGGATCTGCGCCACCATCTGCTGACTGTAGCCGCGATCCCGATCCAGGGACCCCACCAGGGTGCAGTGCCAGGGCAGCGCCTGAAGCGCCTGCAGCGCCTCAATAAGCTGATGCTGGGCTTTGCGTGGCGAGGGGTGGCCGACGCACAGGAGTTCGGGAGGAGCGGCCCTGGGGCGTTCCTGTACGGCCGCGCCAGCAAGGTGCACTGCCACGCCCGGCAACGCCGTGTGGATGCGCTCAGCCGGCACGCCGAACGCCGCTAGACGTCTGGCGGTAAAAGCGCTGGTGGTCACCACCTGGGACACCACCGCCAGGGCCCGGCGCTCCTGCTGAAAAAACCAGTGTCGGTCCGACTCGTGCAGGCCGGTTTCATCGGCCAGGGGATGATGGACCAGAGCCAGCAGTCTCAGCCGATGGGCGTGCTGTTCCAGGATGTCGGGCATGGCGCCCATGGCCAGGCCGTCGAGTATCGCCACCGCGCCGTCGGGGCAGCGGCTGAGGGCCACATCCATCTCCCGCCGAGCCAGCGCATCGGGGCGGGGAAACCGCCCGTCGAGGCCCAGGGTCTCGGTGCAGGTCCCGAGCTGTTCGAGCGCCTCGACCAGTTTTCGAACGTACCGGTAACCTCCGGTGTTCTGCTCCGGGTCGCCCGGAACAATAACGCGCAGGGTCGGGTCAGAGCTCACCATGAAAACTGGCCCAGGCAATGTGCGACTCCGACAGGGTGACTTTCAGACTACCGATCCCTTTTGCCGAGGTGCCCAGGCGACCGGCGCCGATGGCCACCGCCATCCGGTCGAACACCACTTTGGCCATGAATTCGGTGGTGGTGTTCTGGCCTTGAACCGAGTCGAGCGCGTCCAGATTCTGCATGTTGAACTCACCCAGTACTTCCTTGAGCACCGACGACGCCAGGCCGATATCGACCACCAGGTTATCGGCGTCCAACTCGGGGCGCTCAAAGGTCACATCCACCAGGTAGGTGGCGCCGTGGACCTGTTGCGCCGGGCCAAACACCTCGCCCCGGAAACTGTGGGCGATCATCATGTGGTCGCGGACGGTCAAACTGAACATACGGGTGTCTCCATACAGCCAAAGAGAAAAATCAGTACACGATTCGGTGACACAAAACATCCGCTGTGCCGGCCAGGAGTGTCGGCATCACCTGTGCCAACTCGGCAAACCGGCTTTCTCCGGTGATCAACTGGTCGAGCCGATCATCCTGGAGCAATTCCAGAGCCAGCGCCATGCGCCGACGATAGTCCCAGCGCGGCCGACGGTCAGTGGGAATCTGCCCCACCTGACTGGACCTGAGGGTCAGCCGTCGGGCGTGGAAGCCCTCGCCCAGTGGCGCCGCCACCGCGGCATTGCCGTACCAGCTCATCTCGACAATCCGGGCCTCGGGCCCGGCACTGGCCAGGGCCGTGGTCAGGCCGGCGGGCTGGCCGCTGGTGTGAAACACCAGGTCGTAGTCGTCCCGGCCGGGTCCCTCGGTGAAGTCCAGCCCCAGTGCCTGGGCCTGGGTTCGGCGGGCCGGGTTGGTGTCGAGTACGGTGACACGCGTGCCGGGAATCTGGGCCGCCAGCCAGCCGACCAGCAAGCCGACGACGCCGAGCCCCACCACCAGTACCCGGTCCCCCACGCCCGGGGAGGCGTCCCAGAGTCCGTTCACCGCCGTTTCCATGTTTGCGGCCAAAACCGCGCGCTCGGCCGGTACCCCGTCGGGGATCGGGTACACCGCCTGTTGCGGTACCCGGTACCGTTGTTGGTGAGGAAACAGGCAGAACACCGTTCGTCCGAGCAGGTCCGCCGGCCCATCCGTCACTTGCCCGACATTGGCGTAACCGTATTTGACCGGATAGGGAAACTCCCCCTGCTGAAACGGCGCCCGCATGCGTCCATGCTCACTGGCCGGCACCCGGCCATGGAACACCAGGCTTTCGGTGCCTCGGCTGATGCCGGAGAACCGGGTTTCCACGGTCACGGCGGAGGTTGGCAATAGGCCCTCGGCCGCATCGATGGGCGCCGGCTGCAGCGCGCCCTGGCCTGGACCGGTGACCCACCAGGCCAGACTGGTGGTGATGTCCTGGGTGTCTTGAGACTGCAAAAGCCGCTCCCTGTCATTGTGTTCTGGTCGGTCCGAATGCCCGGTTGGGTCGTAGGCACCGGTAAGTTCTGACAACTATAGTCAGTGATGGAGGCCTTCACCCAAGGCCTCCCATCAACACCTATACGCTGGAGTGCAGCTATGGATTCGCCCGAACGGGTGACAGCGCCGGCGCTGTCGCTTCGCCTGGATCTGGCCTGGGCCCTGGTTCTGACCACCACGGTATGTCTGGCGGCGGCCCTGACCTGGCGTTTGCCCGCCGGTTTCCTGGTGATTGCCGCGACTCTCTTTGCCCTGCTGGCCTGGTGCGTGCTGCGCCACTGGCCCGCCGACCAGGATTTTGGGCCCGCCAACCGGACGACACTGGCCCGGGCTGCGCTGGTGATCCTGTTGGTGTCTTCTGCCCCCTTTCTTCCCGGCTCCGGGGCTGAACCGGCCGTCGGTCAGTTGTGGATTTATGCAGCCATTGCCCTGTTGGCTCTGGTGTTGGACGGCGTCGATGGCGCCCTGGCCCGGGCCCTGGGCTGCCAGAGCAGCTTTGGCGCCCGCTTCGACATGGAGCTGGACGCAGCGCTCATGTTGGGCCTTTGTCTTGCGGTGATGGCCCTGGATCGGGCCGGAGCCTGGGTACTCGCCCTGGGGTTGATGCGCTATGCTTTTGTTACTGCTGGCCTGTTCTTACCCTGGCTGACAGCGCCCCTGCCCGACAGTTTCCGGCGCAAGACGGTCTGCGTCTGGCAGCTTGTCACCCTGATGGTGGCGCTGCTGCCCCCGGTATCCCCTGCTTTTGCCAGCATCACCCTGGCCACGGCCCTGGTCCTGCTGGTGTGGTCCTTCGCTCTGGACATTTGCTGGCTCTACCACAGGAGGTCTTCCCATGAACCCCGGCACAATGATTGAACACTCCGCCCGTTCCGCCCTGGTCGCCTCGGCCCTCTGCCTGTCCGGCGCGGCGTTCGCAGAGCCCGCGACTTTCGAGGTGGATTCCGAACACTTTTCCATGTCGTTTGAAATCATGCACATTGGCTACGCCCCGGTGATTGGCATGTTCCGCGAGGTGGAGGGGCAGTTCGTCTATGACGACGCCACCGGCGAACTGCAATCCGGCACGCTGGTGTTTCAGAGCGACAGCATCTTCACCAACCACAAGAAGCGGGACGAACACCTGCGCAGCGACGACTTTCTCCACAGCAAGAAATACCCGGAAATCCGGTTCGACCTGACCGACTTCGAGCCCAGCGGCGAGAACACCGGCAAGGTCACCGGTGATCTGACCATGCTGGGTCAAACCAACCCGGTGACCCTGGATGTGACCCTCAACAAGTCAGCGGAATATCCGATCGGCCATGAGGATTTCACCCTGGGCATCAGTGCCGAGACCAGCTTGCGGCGCAGCGACTGGGGTATGACCTATGGGCTGGAGCCGGCACTGGTCGGCGACGAGGTTCGACTGCGCTTTGGCTTCGAGGCCAATCAGGATTCCGGCTGGTTCTGAACCTCCGGTATTTTGTGAGCCACCGCACAATCCGGACACATTCTGTTACATAACCGGCCCATTTCTTTGCCGTCATCCATTCGCTCTCTGTATGTTTGTTGATCATAACAACAACAAGGAACTGACGGATGGCCGGCAAAGCCCTTCTGCTTCTGTTGGTCGCGTTGACGGGCTCGCTGGCTACCGGCTACTGGCTCGCCACCGACAACCAGACAAGCTTCCACTGGCTGCGGGACTCGCTGCCAGCGGCGTTGTTTAACGGCCCTGCGGCAACCCCGGTTGCGAACCTCACCTCGCCATCGGCCGCTTCGCCAGGGCCGGCTCGGGCCATGGAGCCGGGCGACAGCGCGCTGGGCTTCATGTTCGCCCGGGTTGCCGACCAATACCGCGATAATGCCCAATACCCACCCTGGTCCACGCCCCTGTCCCCCGCTCAGGCCGAGGGCTACCAAACCAACCGTTACACCCCGGTGCGCCTGCCACTCGGCAATCAGGGGCACTTCACCGTCACCCTGGAAAAATTCCGCTTTACCCGGGGTGAGCCGATTCTCATTGCTGCCTCGCTCGAGGGGCCCCAGGTGGTGGCCGATACCCTGGCCGTCACCCTGGAACAGTCCGAGAACCGGGATGCCATCGCCTCCACTCGATTGGAGCGCACCAGCGGCACCTTTTTTGAGGGCGAACTTGGCTCCGACGAGCCCCCCGGAGAATACCGGCTGATCGTCGAAGCCCGGGTCGATGGCCGGCCGGTGCGCCATGCCTCCACCCTCACCATCGAGCCTTACCTGGGTGAGTTCGAAGGGCTGGACGATGCCTACCTGGCCGAGAACAACCTGGTGATCCCGGTTCGCTTCGCGCCGGACCAGGCCGGTGTTTTCGCCCTCTCGGCCCAGCTTTTCGCGGGTTCCCGGCCGATTGCCCTGCTCCAGGCTGAACAGCGTCTGGACTCGGGCGCCGGCACCATTGAGCTGAAGGCCCATGGCACGGTGCTGGCCAATCAGCCCGTGAACGGCCCCCTGAGTCTCCGGCACCTGCAAATCCGGCAACTGCCCGCCAGGCCCGGGCAGCGAACTCACTATGGCTTCGGACCGGAAGAGGGCCTGGATTTTTCCGCCCCGGACCTGAATGACCTGACGGACACCCCGACGGTCGACCCGGAATCGGAACGTCGGGCAGCCTTGCTGCAACGGTTGGCCGACAAGTTCTGAGCGCAGGGCGCAGAGCCCCCTGCTGCGGCTGGCGCCGCGCGGTTCCGTGCAGTACGTCCCGGATCAGGGGCGAACGGATAAACGTCTCACGACAACAATAATTCAACGAAGACGGAGCAAACATGACAGCAAGCAAACTCGGAAAAACCGGCAAGGCCGCGCTCGCGGCGACCATCACCGGCGCCCTCCTGGCCGGGCCAGCCCAGGCCCAGCTCGCCGGGCACAACGTGGTACTGGTGCATGGCTTTCAACAGGAGGATCTCGCCAACCCACCCGCCGACCTGCAAGCGGTCAAGCGCGCGGGCGAAGATTACTGGCGAACCTTCTGGCTGGCACGCTCGGACGCTCGGATCGACTGGGGCAGCGATGGTCGGATCGAAGGCAACATCGCCCAGCAGGCGTATCAGCAGCTGCGCCAGATCAGTCAGCAGGGACTCTGCAACGACTATTGCATCCTGGTGTCACACTCCACCGGCGATCTGGTGACTCGCTATCTGTTGGAAAACCAGGCGCGCTGGCTTCAGGCCGAGGGCCTGCCGCCACTGCGGATCCTGGCCACCATTGATTACTCCGGGGCTGGCGGTGGTACCGAGCTGGCCGACCTTGCCCTAAGCATCGCCTACAACGACAGTTGGTATAACTGGCCACTGAAGGCCGCCGTGCAGGCCTTCACCGGCATTGAACCCAAACCCGGCAAACTCGGTGTGGTCAACGACCTGCAGACCAATGCCGCCCGCAATCTGGCGCTCAGTCCGAACAGCGTTCCCCGGCTCAGGTTTGTGGCGGGCGGCTCGTCCTACGGTGGCATCACCAAGCCATTCATTGCCGGCAAGGACGACGGCGTGGTGCCCGTGCACTCGGCCTGCGGAGCCACCACCGCGAACGGCATCGATTCCTGCTCGAACAGCCTCAGCATGGCCGGCAAGGTGACCGGTCAGACCGGCCCCGGCGCCCTCTGGTACAACCACTTCCCGGTGCTGATGAACGAGGGTGCCAGCCACAGTGGGGTCCTGGGATCGGAAACCGGCAATACCTCGGTGCCGGTGGTCAACAACACCACCCTGAATGGCCTGCGCGTGGATTTCGCCAGCCGAAGTTACACCCAGCGGGCCTGGTGGCAGTGGTGGGGTTCCGGCGACCGTTACCTTGAGGTGCCCGGTTCCGACCAAACCGACATGTCGACCTTGGTCTACACCACCCTCAACAACTAAGCTTGCAACCTACTGATTTAATGAAGATAAAACCGGGCTCACGGACGAGCCCACAAGCGCCGCCCCCGATACTCGCCTTTCTTTTTTAGTTCGCAAACTATACATTGATCCGCCTGTTTCGATTCCCACCCAGACGCCAGCGGTTGCTCAATGTCCGACGCCCACAAATCCGACGCCCTTCTCGTGGTGGTGACCCTGATGGCCGCCGTCAGCTGGATTTTTTCCAAGGAAGCCATCCTGCTGATGCCACCGCTGCTGTTCATGGCAGCCCGGTTCTTCATCGCCGGGGGGATTCTGGTCCTGGCTGCCTGGCGCCCGCTATCCCGCTTGAGCCTCGACCAGGTGGGCCGGTGTCTCGGCGTTGGGCTGGTATTTGGTGTCGCCATGTGCTTCTGGATCATGGGTCTGGTGCACGCCAGCAGCATGGGTGAAGGCGCGTTCCTGACCAGTCTCGGCGTGGTGATTGTGCCAATACTGTCCCGATTCCTGTTCAAGGAACCCCAGCCGGCCAGCACCTGGGTGGCAATTCCCATTGCCGTCGCCGGTCTGGCCCTGCTTTCCTTGAAGAACGGGTTTCGCCCGGAACCGGCCCAGGCCTTTTTCGTTGGCGCCGCTTTCATCCTGGCGCTGTTTTTTACGCTCACTACCCGCACCGCGAATCAGCGCACCGTCATCAACCGTCGGGGCGAACGCATCGAGAAACACAAGGTCTCAGCGCTGCCGCTGACCGCCCTGTCACTGACCACAGTCAGCCTGGTCACACTGCTGGCGTCGCTGGTGCTCGAGCCCTGGCAGCAGGTGCTGACCCAGCCCCCGGCCGCTCTGTTCGGCTGGGTCCTCGCCAGTGCCGTTATCGGTACCGCCGGTCGCTTCCTGCTCCAGACCTACGCCCAGAGCCTGTCGGCACACAGCCATGGCGTGGTCATCCTGATTCTTGAACCGGTATGGGTCACCCTGTTCGCAGCCGGCTGGTTTGGCGAGACCATGACGGCCCTGCAGATGGCCGGCTGCACGCTGATTTTCGCGGCGTTGCTGGTCAATCGGTGGGGCGTGGTCAGCAGAGCCATCAAAGGTTGGCTGCGGAATCAGAAATCCGAGAAAAGTGGTTGACCGAGGTCCCGGGAATCAGTATATTGCGTCCCCGTTGCAGGACACAGGACCATAGCTCAGTTGGTTAGAGCGCTACCTTGACATGGTAGAGGTCCCCAGTTCGAATCTGGGTGGTCCTACCACTTCTGCAAAGAAAGTCAGTTACTTACGGGCACCGTAGGAACTGGCTTTTTTTATGTCCGGCTACTTTCCGGAATCGATTATGCGCACCTCCGTCGACCTCACCCTGGAACACCCCCAGACCGCTGTGGACGCCCTCAGCGACGCCACCGGACTGCCCAAACAGCGCATCAAAGACGCCATGGCCAAAGGCGCATGCTGGTGGACCCAGAAGCGCAAACAGGTTCGCCTGCGCAAAGCCAAGCGCCAGGTCCAGCCTGGTACCCGCCTGCAGCTGTTCTACGACGACGCCATCCTGGCCCGTACACCACCCCACGCGACCCTGCTCGACGATCGCGGACGCTATTCGGTCTGGTTCAAGCCTCACGGCATGCTCGCCCAGGGGTCACAATGGGGCGATCACTGCAGCCTGCTGCGGGTCGCCGAGGTCGAACTTGCCCGCACCTGCCACCTCGTTCACCGACTGGATGCCGACGCCGCCGGCCTGATGCTCATCGCCCACGACGGCAAGGCCGCCGCTGCGCTCTCCGCCCTGTTTGCCGGCCGCGCCATCACCAAGCGCTATCAGGCACGGGTGACCGGCATCATCAACACCGAGAGCCAGCTCATCGAGACCGAGGTGGACGGCAAGAGCGCCCGGAGCCATATCACCACCATGGCGGTGGACGACCAAGAGCAAACCAGCCTGTTAACGGTGGACATCGAGACCGGCCGCAAACACCAGATACGCCAGCACCTGGCCAGCATCGGACACGCCATCATCGGCGACCGCCTGTACGGACGCCCCGCCCCCTTGCCCTTGCAACTGCTGGCGTACGAGCTCGCCTTCGAGTGTCCGCTGAGCCGGCGCCGGGTTCAGTGGCAACTGCCCGAGCCCTTCAACCAACTGCCCATCGGGCAATAAAAAAGCCGGCTGTTGCCGGCTTTTTATGCACTGCCTTCAGACCTGATAGAACTCGCGATACCAGTCCACGAACCTGGCTATACCCTGCTCCACGGAGGTGTCGGGCTTGTAGCCGACGTCCGCGATGAGATCGTCCACATTCGCGTAAGTTGCCGGTACGTCGCCCGGTTGCAGCGGCAACAGGTTTTTCTCGGCTTTTTTGCCGACCCGCTCCTCGATGATTTCAATGAACCGGGACAACTCCACCGGGTTGTTGCTGCCAATGTTGTAGATCCGGTAGGGGCCCTTACCGGTGCCGGGATCGGGTTGCTCGCCCGACCAGTCGGCGTTGGGCTCGGCCACATGGTCCAGGGTTCGGATGACACCCTCGACGATGTCGTCGATGTAGGTGAAATCGCGCTTGTGATGACCATGGTTGAACACATCGATGGGCTCGCCGGCGAGGATCTTCTTGGTGAAGATGAACAACGCCATGTCCGGCCGACCCCAGGGACCGTAGACGGTGAAAAACCGCAGGCCGGTGGTCGGCAGGTTGTACAGGTGGCTGTAGGTGTGGGCCATGAGCTCGTTGGCCTTTTTGGAGGCCGCGTACAGGCTCAACGGATGGTCGACGTTGTCATGGACCGAGAACGGCATGGTCTCGTTGGCACCGTACACCGAGCTGCTGGAGGCGTACACCAGGTGCTTGACCCCGTTGTGCCGACACCCTTCCAGGATGTTCATGAAGCCCACCAGATTGGCGTCCACGTAGGCGTGAGGATTCTCGAGGGAATAGCGGACACCCGCCTGGGCCGCCAGATGCACCACCCGTTCCGGCTTGTACTCGGCAAACAGCGACTCCATGGCCGCCCGGTCGGCAACGTCCTTGCGCACCTCGGTGAAGCCAGCTTTCCCGGTCAACCGGGCCAACCGTGCTTCCTTCAGGCTCACATCGTAGTAATCGTTGACGTTATCGACGCCAATTACCTCATCACCCCGATCCAGCAGGCGATGAGCCAGATGGGAGCCAATGAACCCGGCCGTTCCCGTTACAAGAATCCTCAAGTGTCTCTCTCCTTAGAAAACCACGCCGGCACTGATGAACGGGCCATCAATGTCCAGATCCAGGCTTTCGTCGTCGTCTTCGTAATCGATGGACATCTGACGATAGCCGGCACGCAGCTGGAGTACGGCAATGTCCAACTGACCATAGGCATTGAAGTCATGCAGCGAATCGCCGCTGTAGCTGATGAAGTTGCCCTCGGCGCCCACCGACACACCGGTCAGGGGCAGATCGAAACGGGCGGCGACATAGCCCATGGGCAGAATCGCGTCGACTTCCGTCTTGCTAGCCTGGGTACCACCGACCTGCTGGACGATCAGTTCACCATCCAGATCTCGGGCGGTCAGACCGAGGTCCAGGTTGACCCAGTTATCCAGCACTTCGTAGTACAGGGTCAGGTCAAGCTGTTCGAGATCCAGGTCGGAGCGGACATCAGCACCGGTGTTAACATCAATTCCACCGAAATTGGCGCCCAGTTCCCCGCGACCGCTCTGCTCTATCAGAGTGTAGTTCAAGCGGACATTCGGCAGCACCGGCACCGGATGTTCGAAGTAAAGAGAGGCGTTGGCATTGGAGTCGCTGTCGAGATTGAGATCATTCTCCACGTCCACCACGTCGCCATTGTCCGTGGCCTTGCCCGAGAGTTCGGAATCCCAGTAGCTTACGTGAGCGCCGAGACCAACCACGTCCGCGTGAGCCAGCGGAGCCGCCAACAACATGGAACCGCACGCCGCCACCATCAATTTACGCATAAAACACCCTTAGTTTTGTTGTGTGTCAGGATCAGCCGAACTCAATACCCAAACGGCGTCCGACTTCCTCATAGGTTTCAATCACATCACCCAGTCCCTGGCGGAAACGGTCCTTGTCCATTTTTTTCCGGGTCTGCTTGTCCCAGATACGACAGCCGTCCGGGCTGAACTCGTCACCCAACACGATCTCGCCGCCACTCCGGCCGAATTCCAGCTTGTAATCCACCAACAACATGCCGGCATCATCAAACAGCGCCTTGAGCACGTCGTTGACCTGGTAAGTCAGCTCCTTCATCCGCGCCAGTTCCTCGGCGGACGCCCAGCCAAAACTGACCGCCAGCGACTCATTCACCATGGGATCGTGCAGGGCGTCGTTCTTCAGGAACAACTCGTAGGTCGACGGTGTCAGCTCCTGGCCTTCCTCGACCCCGAGCCGGCGGCACAGGCTGCCCGCAGAGATGTTGCGGACCACGCACTCGACCGGAATCATGTCGAGCTTCTTGACCACCGATTCCGTCGCCGACAGCAGCCCTTCGAAATGGGTCGGAATGCCCGCAGCCTCAAGCTTTTCCATGATGAAGGCGTTGAACTTGTTGTTCACCATGCCCTTCCGGTTCAGCTGCTCTTTTTTCTCACCGTCAAAGGCCGAGGTGTCGTCCCGGAACACCAGAACAAAACGGTCCGGGTTATCGGTGGTGTACACAGACTTCGCCTTGCCGGCGTATAGCTCTTCACGCTTTTCCATTACAGGTCTCTCAATAAAGATATTCGAACAGTTGCGCCAGCAGGTCCGGAGCGGCCTGGTCGCCATCGTAACTGTCCTGTCGCTGAGCGGTCACGACCACGTCGTCGCCCTGCTCGACCAGGCTCACGGTGTGGGTATGCTGCGGCTCCTCAGCGTCACTGAACCAGTCAAACCAGCCGGATTCGCGCTCGTCCTCGGTGCGGAAGTCGACGTAGAACCAGCCTTCGCTCCGGTTCAGATCCACCACCGGCACTTCGGCGTCATTGAGGGCGCGACTCACTTCCGCCCAGGACCGGCCGTAGTCCAGGCGCATGCGCACCGCAGTCGCTTCATCGCCTTCGGTGACCAGTTTGACCAGGGGATCACTCACCATGCCAGACGCCGCCCGGGAGAAGGACTTGTCCTCCTCACTGGCTTGCAGGAACTGGCCCAGGTCGGCCAGCAGCCGCTTCTGCAGTTCCAGCGCTTCCGCGGTCGGACTGACAATCCCGGACCAGGGCACCAGTTCGGACGGCTGGCCGTCGACGGTCAACTTGCGGATCTGGATCTCGGTGGTCTTGCGACGGACCCCGGGGGCCATCCGCATCTGAAGAACCACACGCGGCTCGTCCACGCCTGGGTCCTGCGGTAATTCCGCGAGTTCGCGCGCGCGTTTGCTGAAATTCAGCAGCTCGCTCTGAAGCAGACCGAGCTGAGGGCTGTCGAAACCAACACCCAGACCCCGGTCGGCCATGTAGGCATTGGCGGCCGGCCAGATTCGACCGGGTACGTCATTGACCAGCAGCCAGACCCGGCCATCCAGCTCCTCGATCACGTAATTCTCGTCGAGGATCTCGGAGGTCATGTCCGGCGGGCGCGGCAATTCGGAGGGGTAAAGCTTGCTGGCGTCGGCCACCTCAACATCGCGGATCGGCATTGCCTGGCTGAAGCGGGTCTCATCGGCACTGGCAGGCAACTGCAGCGGTTTGCCCTCCTCGGCCGAGACGTAACGTTTGGTTCGGTCTTCCAGCAGACTGCATCCGGACAATGCCGTCATCAGCATAAATCCGGATGCCAGGGTCAGGGGTTTTAACAACGGGGTACTACGGGTTCCATGAAGAACCGGCATCGGGTTACTCCGGGTCAGAAACAAGGTCAAAAAACTCAGAGCACACCTGAGGCTTTCAGAGCGTCTTCCACTTCCCCGTGGAACTTCTCGCTCAATGGCGTCAGCGGCAGCCTGATGCCCTCACTGATCATGCCCATGCGGTTCAAGGCCCATTTGACCGGAATCGGGTTGGCCTCCAGGAACAGCTTCCGGTTCAGGGGCATGAGCAGCTCGTTCAGCCGCTCGGTTTCCTCACGGTTGCCGGCAATCGCCGCTTCGCACAATTGGGACATGGCCTTGGGGGCCACGTTGGCGGTGACCGAGACGTTGCCCTTGCCGCCCGCCAACATCAGCTCGGCCGCGGTCGCATCGTCGCCGGAATAGACGGCCAGGCGGCCATCCAGGGCTTCGATCAGTTCAGCGCCCCGCGGGATGTTGCCGGTCGCATCTTTGATCGCCACGATGTTCGGAATGTCCGCGAGACGCAGGACGGTTTCGTTCAGCATGTCGCACGCGGTCCGCCCGGGCACGTTGTAGAGCATCTGTTTCATGCCCGGCACGGCTTCGGCGATGGTCTTGAAATGCTGGTACAGGCCTTCCTGGGTCGGCTTGTTGTAGTAAGGCACCACCAACAGGCAAGCGTCGGCGCCCAGTTTGTGCGCTTCGGTGGTCAGCTCGATCGCCTCGCGGGTGCTGTTACCACCGGTACCGGCAATGACCGGGATGCGACCGTCGACGCGTTTTATGATGTGACCGATCACCTGACAATGCTCGTCAGGGTCCAGGGTTGCGGATTCACCCGTGGTGCCCACAGCAACGATGCCATGGGTGCCGTTCTCGATGTGGAAATCCACCAGCCGGTCCAGTTCCTCCCAGTGAATCTCACCGTTTGGATCCATGGGCGTGACCAGTGCGACAAGGCTACCCGTAATCATAAAAGCTCCGTCCGAATAAAACCGATATGGTAATGTTGGGCACGAACTGACACAAGGGAATTCAAGGAGAAGTCATGCCGTCCGTCGTACTGGGCCAAGCCGTGCCCGATTTTGAAGCCGCCGCCACCGGTGAACAGACCTTTCGCCTGAGCGACTACCGGGGGCGCAACCTGGTCATCTACTTTTACCCGAAAGACAACACCCCGGGGTGCACCACCGAAGGCCAGGATTTTCGCGATCGCATGCCGGAGTTCGACAAGCTCAACACGACGATCCTCGGCGTCTCCCGGGATGGCCTGAAGGCTCATGAGAACTTCCGGGCCAAACACGAGTTTCCGTTTCACCTGATTTCAGACAAAGATGAGGCGGTGTGCAAGCTGTTCGACGTCATCAAACTCAAGAAACTGTACGGCAAGGAGTACCTGGGCGTCGATCGCAGCACCTTCCTGATCGACGCTGACGGCAAACTGCGCAGGGAATGGCGCGGCGTCAAGGTCAAGGGCCACGCCGACGAGGTCCTGGAGGCGGCCCGCGCGCTCTAGGGCGTTACGACTGCTCCGCGGCCGGTGGCGTGACATGCTCCTTCACCGGCCAGGCGGCGAACACCGCTTTCAGCATGGTCGCCAGCGGAATGGCAAAGAAGACCCCCCACAGCCCCCAGATCCCGCCGAAGAACAACACCGCCACGATGATGGCGACCGGATGCAGGTTGTTGACCTCGGAAAACAGGATGGGCACCAGCACATTGCCATCCAGGGCCTGGATCACGCCATAGACCACCATGACCCAGATGAAGTGGCTGCCCCAGCCAAAGGCAAACAGGCCGATCATGGCGACGGGGATGGTGACCACCGCGGCGCCGATGTAGGGAATCACCACACTGAGACCAACCAGCAGCGACAGCAGGGCCGCGTACGGCATACCCAGCAGCTTGAACGCCACATAGGTGGCAATGCCGACGATCAGGATCTCAACCGCCTTGCCCCGCACATAATTGGCGCACTGCAGATTCACCTCGTGCCAGATCCGGAGCATCATCGGCCGTTGCGGCGGCAGCAGGCTGCCGATGGCGTTGAGCATCATCTCCCGGTCTTTCAGGAAGAAAAACACCAGGATGGGCACCAGAACCACGTAGATCAGCAGCGCCACCAGATCGGGGATGCTGGAGAGGGAAAAGGAGACCAGCCACTGGGTCAGGTGCCCCATCTCCGTGGACACTTGCTGATACAGGGTATTCACGGCGTCGGCGGAGATCAGCTGGGGGTACTCATCAGGGAGCAACTCCAGGTAGGACTGCATCTCGCGAATGATGCGGGGCGTCTCCCCGGCCAGATTGCTCACCTGGGTCCAGATCAACGGCAGCAGGCCGAAAATCACGCCCACCAACACGCCCAGGAAGACCAGGAACACGCCGATGATGGCGACCAATTCCGGCACGCCCAGTTTGACCATCTTGGTCACCAGGCCCTGGAGGATGAATGCGATGATCAGAGAGGCAATGGCCGGCGCGAGCATGGCGCCAAACCAGATCACGAAAATCGTTCCCGTGACCAGAATCAGGAACAGGATCACCGCCTCTTCGTCGGAAAAGTATTTGTGGGCCAGGCCCCGCAAAATCCTGAGCATCAATGTCTCCGAGTGGTTAACCGCCGCACTTTATCACAAACCGGTACTGCCCATCGGCCTCCGAGCGACTGACCAGCTGGTGCGCCGACAGCTCGATGAAGGCCGGGATGTCACGGGCGGAGCCGGCATCCGTGGCAATGACCTCCAACTCCTGCCCGGGTGACATGCCGTTGAGTTCCAGCTTGGTTTTCAGCAGCGGCATGGGACAGCGGAGCCCGGAAGCGTCCAAAGTGCGATCAACCATAAAAACGAAACACCCTTGCGATTACAATGGGACGAAGTGGCAGGTCGGCATTATGCCGACAGTGTTAATGTATTGCATCACAATAGTTTTTAATCGAAAGGTTAGAACTATTTATCGTAAGCTGTTGTCACACTGGCACCCAGAACGAAAGGCTCCCTGCATTCCATGATTCCTGTCCATACCGGCCTGCGTCGAACATCGTCCATCGTCCACGCCAGCTTTCTGGCCCTGGCTCTGCTGCTGTCGTGGGCGCCGGCCCAGGCTCAGGACTCGCAGCTGCCCAGCATCGGCGGTCACGGCGGCGGCCTGATCTCCGGGCAACAGGAAGCGGAAATCGGCCAGCAAGTGATGATTTCGATCCGCCGATCCGCACCCCGGATCACCGATCCCCTGGTGTTCGATTACCTGACCGCCATTACCTATCGCCTGGTGCCGTCCGCCCCGCTGCAGCAGCGGGACCTGACCCTGGCGCTGATCGACGATCCGGCCATCAACGCGTTCGCAGTCCCCGGCGGCATTGTTGGTGTCAACGGTGGCCTGTTCCTGAACGCCGCCACCGAGCAGCAGTTTGCCTCGGTCCTGGCCCACGAATTGGCGCACCTGAGCCAGAGACACTTTGCCCGACGCCTGGAGCAGCAGGAAACCAGTGCCCCCTTGACCATGGCCGGCATGCTCGCCGGCATCATCCTGTCCGCGGTTACCCAATCCGATGTTGGCATTGCCGCCATTGCCGGAACCCAGGCCCTGGCGGTGCAGAACATGCTGGCGTACAGCCGGGCCCATGAACAGGAAGCGGATCGGGTTGGCCTGGACATTCTCGCCACCGCCGGAATGGACCCACGGGGCATGCCCGAAATGTTCGAGATCATGATGCGACAGAACCGGCTGCAGGGAAATCAGGTGCCCGAGTACCTGTCGACCCACCCGTTGACCCAGAGCCGGGTGGCCGACACCCGAAACCGGGCGGAACAGTACCCGGATCGGCGGATCGAGGACGGCCAGGAATATCACCTGATTCGCAACCGGCTGCAGGTGCGCTATGCCACCTCCGCGGACGTGGCGGTCGACACCTTCGAGGCCTACCTGAATCGCGACGACGCCCGACCCTCGGACGCCATTCGCTATGGCCTCGCGGTGGCCTACCAGCAAAACAACCAACCGGCGCAGGCCATCGCCCTGCTGCAGAAACTACTGGAACGGAATCCCAACCGCATCACCTTTCAGGTGACCCTGGCAGAGACCATGATCGGTGAGAAACGCATCCAGGGAGCCAAGGACATTCTCAAACAGGCCCTGGCGCGCAACCCCGGCAATTACCCCATCACCTACACCCTGGCCGAGGCGGAAATCGCCGACGGCAATGGCGCCGCGGCCGCGGAGCATCTGAAACAGCTGACCCGGCAGATGCCGGGTCAGGAACACCTCTGGCTACGCCTGGCCGAGGCGGAAGGCCTGGCGCGGAACATCGTCGGCGTGCATCGCGCCCGCGCCGAGTACGATGCCTTGATGGGGGATCTGGAAGCGGCCCAGCGGCAACTGCGCCAGGCCCAGGAAAAATTGCCGGCCGGCTCGCCCCAGCGCCAGGTGGTCACGGAGCGGTTGGCGGAAATCACCGGTCGACTGAACGCCCGGAGAAACGGCTGACGCCGCCGCTCAGGCGTTGCCGGCCGCCTTCAGGTTCATGTTGGCGGTAAAGTCCAACATCCGCCGCAGCGGCCGGAGCGCACGCTCCCGCAGTGCGTCGTCGACTTCCACCACCTGATCGCCCCGCTCCAGCACCTGGAGCAGATTCTCCAGGCCATTCATGGCCATCCACGGGCAGTGGGCACAGCTGCGACAGGTGGCGCCGTTACCCGCAGTCGGGGCCTCAAGCAGGATCTTGTTGGGTGCCAACTGCTGCATCTTGTAGAAAATGCCGTTGTCGGTGGCAACGATGAACTTTTCGTTGGGCAGGGTCTGGACCGCGTGAATCAGCTGCGAGGTGGAACCCACCACATCTGCCATGGCCACCACCGCGTCCGGTGATTCCGGGTGCACCAGCACAGCGGCTTCCGGATACAGCGCCTTCAGATCCTCCAGGCCACGGTACTTGAACTCCTCATGGACAATGCAGGAGCCATCCCACAACAGCATGTCGGCACCGGTGGTTTTCTGCACGTAGTGGCCCAAGTGCTTGTCCGGCGCCCAGAGGATCTTTTCGCCCCGCGCGTCCAGATCTTCCACGATGGCCTGCGCGCAACTGGAGGTAACGACCCAGTCGGCCCTCGCCTTGACCGCTGCCGAGGTGTTGGCATACACGACGACGGTGCGATCGGGATGCTCGTCGCAGAACGCCGCAAATTCATCCTCGGGGCAACCCACGTCGAGGGAACAGGTGGCCTCCAGGGTGGGCATGAGCACCCGTTTCTCGGGGTTCAGGATCTTCGCGGTCTCGCCCATGAAGCGGACGCCAGCCACCACCACGGTCGAGGCCGGGTGCTGGTTGCCAAAGCGCGCCATCTCCAGGGAATCGGCGACGCAGCCACCGGTTTCCTCGGCCAGACGCTGAATGTCGGGGTCCGTGTAGTAATGAGCCACCAGCACGGCATCCTGAGCCTTCAGGGTCGCCTTGATGCGCGCTTCCAATTCGGCCTTCTCGTCCGCGCTGAGCGGCTTGGGTTCCGCCGCGTGGGCCAGGTGCTCCTGGACAAGGATACGGTCTTCAGCTCGTGTCATTACTGCATCTCTGTGTTGCTTGTTGTCTGGGAGTATACCACTCCACCCCCACCTTCATGATACTGACACACGACCGTGGCAGACCATCCAACGGGGATAAAACGCCTCTTCTGACTAGGTAGGAACGTATACGCAAAAAAAAAGAGCCCGAAGGCTCTTTTTTTCGCAAAAACCCTTGAGGGCTCTGCAATTTGGTGGGTCGTGAAGGATTCGAACCTTCGACCAATTGGTTAAAAGCCAACTGCTCTACCAACTGAGCTAACGACCCGTAACTGCAACCAGACTTGCTGGTTCGCCCTGAAGTGCCTCAGCACACTCCGGAGCCGGAAGTTGGTGGGTCGTGAAGGATTCGAACCTTCGACCAATTGGTTAAAAGCCAACTGCTCTACCAACTGAGCTAACGACCCAAACGAGGCGCATATAGTAATGATTTTTTGCCGTTGATCAACCCCTTTTTCCAAGGTTTCTCAACATTTTTCTCAGCCGCTTCCGTCAGCTGTTTCCGCCCGCCAGAAACTTCTTCGCCAACTCGGCCGCACTGCTGTTCGGATAGTCCTTCACAACCGTCTCCATCCGACGCCGAGCCTCCTGCTTGTCACCCATCCGATCCAGGGTTACCCCCAGTTTGTAGACCGCGTCCGGCGCTTTCCGGTGGTCAGGGTATCGGGTGGCGACGATGGTGAAGGCCTGCTTGGCCTGCTCCAGCTGAGGCTTGACCAGGTACACCTCACCCAACCAGTAGTAGGCATTGACCGTCAGATCGCCTTCCGGGTAGGTGTCGATGAAGTCGTACAGGCGGCTGATGGCCTCATCGTATTGTTTCTGGTTGCGGATCAGGTCCTGAATGGCCTGATAGGCCTTGCGCTCCTCCGCCTTCGGCTGCCGGTACTCCCGGGTCGGGGTGCCGGCGCTGCCAGAGCTCGCGGCTCCAGCGCCACTGGCCGCCGCGGCCGGTTCCGGCTGGGCCGACACCTTCTCGGACAGCTCGAGGATGCGCTGATCAAGATCGATGTACCGATCCCGACCCTGCTCTTTCAAACGATCGATCTGGTGCCTTTGCTCCTCGACTTCGCCCTGCAGGCGGCGAACCTCGCCCTGGAGCTGCTGGATCATGTAGAACAGCTCGGCGGTGGCCTGGTTACTGCTGGCCCGACGTTGCGCCTCGGAACTGCTGTTCTGGAACGCTGGCGTAGATGATTGCGCCAGGGCCGCGCCCGCGTGTCCGAGGACAAGCGAGACGGCCACTGTCGCCATGAGTCTTGTTCTCATGGTCATTCCTGACTGCTGTTGCGTTTACTCGAATACGAGCTCCACACGACGGTTCTGGGCCCAGGTGCTCTCGGAGGAACCCATGACCGCCGGCTTTTCTTCACCGTAGCTTACGGTTTCCATTTGGCCACGTGAAGCGCCGTTGACGATCAGGAAACGCTGGATGGCGTTGGCACGGCGCTCACCCAGGGCCAGGTTGTACTCCTTGGTGCCGCGCTCATCGGCGTGGCCTTCCAGACGCACCTGCTGTCCCGGGTTGTTGGCCAGGAACTGGGCGTGGGCGACCAGTACATCGCGGGCCTCGGGCTTGATTTCCGCGGTGTCAAAATCGAAGTAGAAGGTTGTGATGTCACGCAGCGCGGCCTGCTCAGCCTGACGCTCCGCGGCCATCCGCTCTTCCTCGGTCATGGCCGAAGACGACACGCCGTCCTGGTCACCGCCGCCATAGACCGTGGAGCCACCGTCCTGATCGATCGCTGCCACGTCGGAATCGTAGGCACCCTCATCGACGGTCTCACCGGTTGAGCTACAACCGGCGAACAGGCCGGCGGTCAGCAGAACTGCAAAAGCCTTGGATTGAACTGACAACTTCATAACACTTTCCTTTCAGTTGGTTGACTTGCTTTCTGAATCACTTGGCAGGCCTGACAAGGACCTGCTACCGGACCAGCGGGCCCCATGCCGGCTCGCGCACATCACCGACCGAGGCGGGCAGGCTGTAAGCCGCGCCGCCATCGGCGGAGATCACGGTAAGCACGCTGTTGGCGCCCTGCTTGGTGGCGTAGATCAGCATGCGGCCGTTCGGGGACACGCTTGGGGATTCGTCGGATTCGGTTCGGGTGAGAATGGTTTCCTCACCGGACTTGAGGTTTGTACGGGCAATGTGGAACGCCCGGTCACGCTGGTGCACGTAATACACATACTGACCGGTATTGTCCGGCCGGGGACGGGCGTTGTAGCGGCTGCCGAAGGTAATCCGGCGAGGAGCCGCGCGCTCGTTTTCCTTGTAGTAGATCTGCGGACCACCGGACCGGTCGGAGGTAAAGAACAGGCCGTCGCCGGTGTGATCCCAGCTCGCCTCGGTGTCGATCGCCCAGTGATTGGTGATCTTGGTCAACTGCTTGTTGGCCAGGTTCATCCGGTAAATTTCAGCGTTGCCGTCCTTGGACAGGGTCATCAGCAGGGAACGACCGTCGCTGGACCAGGCCGGCGCCGAGTTAAGTCCCGGGAAGTCCGCGACCCGGGTCCGCTGGCCGCTGGCCAGCTCATGGACAAAGATCGCCGGCTTGCCCGTCTCAAAGGACACGTAGGCCAGCTTCTTCCCGTCCGGCGACCAGGCCGGCGACAGAATCGGCTCCTGACTCTCCAGCCGAATGCGCGCCCGCTTGCCATCGACATCGCTTACCTGCAGGCGATAGCGGGGCTTGCCCTGGTACTGATCCAGGGTGATATAGGCAAGCTTGGTGGAAAACGCACCCGGGACGCCGGTGATGGCTTCGTACACCTTGTCGCTGATGTGGTGAGCCAGGGAACGAACGTTGGACACCGAGGCCGCGGCCGTCTCGCCCAGCAGTCGTTCTTCGGTGTTCACATCAAACAGCTCGTAGCGGGCGGACACCCGGTCCGCCGACCGGGTGAGTTCACCGACCAGGACGTAGCGCTGCCCCAGCAGCCGCCAATCCCGGAAATACACGTCGGCCCGCTTGGACGGCAGACTCAGCATCTTTTCCGCCGGCAACGGACGGAATTCGCCACTCATGGCCAGATCGCTCTGAACGATGCCACTGACCTTGTCACCGGGCGGTATCGCACCGCTTTCGGCAAAGGGCACCACCGCAATGGGAATCGCCGAATCGGCGCCCTCGGTAATCCTGATCAGCAACTCAGCCTGTGCCGCGCCGGCAGTCAAAGTGGCGAGCACCATCACGGCCATCAGCTTGCGTAACGACTTAGTCCAATCCCGCTGTGTCATGCTGTCATCCGTTCCTTATCGCAACCGCTGTGGGTTGAATTCAATAGTAAACTGGCGGAAATACCGCTCAAACGTGTCCCGTTCGTCCGGGATCGGATACCGGCTCAGGGAACGCACGGCACTGAGCGCCGAATTGTCGAAGGCGGTATTGCCGCTGCTGCTCACCAGTTTCACCCCCGCCAATTCCCCGGTGGGCAGGAGGGTGATCTGCAGCCGGGCGGTCATATCCTCGGTGGCCGACGACGGTGGATACCAGGCCTGGCTGAGCCGCTCTCGAATCAAGGCCTGATATTTTTCACTCTCGGTCAGCATCTGCGCCTCGCGCGCACGTGCCGCCGCGGCCTGGGCCTGCTTCTGGGCCTCCGCCTCCCGGGACTGCTGGGCCTCCTGCGCCAGGGCCTCCAACTGCTGTTCCTTGAGCCGGCGCTCTCGCTCCAGGCGCTTGCGTTCGGCCTCCTTGCGAGCCTCTTCTTCCCGCTTCTTGCGCTCGGCCTCTTCCCGTTTGCGCTGCTCCTCTTGTCGACGTTTTTCTTCCTCGGCCTTGCGGCGGGCCTCTTCCTGACGCCGCTTTTCTTCTTCCGCTTTCCGGCGCTCCCGCTCCTTGGCTTCTGCTTCCGCTTTCTGGCGCGCGGCCTCTTCGGCCCGAGCCGCCTCTTCCTTCTTACGCTTCTCCGCCAGGGCGCGCTTACGCTCCTGTTCCTGACGCTCCCGTTCGGCTTCCTCACGGGCTTTCTGCTCGGCCAGTTTCCGGGCTTCCTCTTCCCGTTGCTGCTCCGCCTTGCGCCGCTGCTCTGCCTGCCGACGCTCCTCGTCCCGGTCAGGCTGATCGTCCGGCTCCACCACCGGGCTGGGCTCCGGCTGCTGCTGCGTGACCAGCCGCGCCGAAATACTGCGCGGCGCCGGTTCCTGCTCCGGGCTGCTCCAGGTCCAGCCGGCCAGGGCCACGCCGACAATGAGCAGGTGCAGGGCCAGGGACAGGGCAACCGGCGATTTCCAGGGCGGCGTGCCGACGTTGGTTACTTCGCGTTCGTGACCTATCACAACAAATTCACCCGCACCGGCGTCACTCGTCGTCCAGAGGAGATTCGGTAATCAACCCGATGCTGCTGGCACCGGCGCCCTGGAGCTCGGCCATCAGACGCACCACGGTGCCGTATTCGACGTGCTCGTCGCCACGCACCAAAATTTCGCTGTTGGCGCGCTGGGACAGGATCTTGGCAATCTGCTCCCGGACCTGGCCCAGGGACATGGGATCACTGCCCTTATCACCAATTTCCACGTAGTAGGCGCCATTGGAGTCCACCGACACGACAATGGATTCGACGTTCTTGTCGGCCTGGATCGGATCCGAAGTGGTTTCCGGCAAATCAACCTTCACGCCCTGGGTCAACATCGGGGCCGTCACCATGAAAATCACCAGCAGCACCAGCATGACGTCGATGTAGGGCACCACGTTGATTTCCGACATCGGCTTACGCCGGTGCTGGGGCATCATTCCCATGCCTTTCATAGCTCTACCCTCCGGCCGGTCTCACGAATACCCATCTCAGGCCGCGCTCTTTTCGCTGTTGTGAACCCGGCGGTGCAGGATGCTCGAGAACTCCTCGGCAAAGGTCTCGTAGTTCTTGAGCAAGGCGTCGGACATGGCCGAGAACCGGTTGTAGGCGATAACCGCGGGAATGGCCGCAAACAGACCCATGGCCGTCGCGATCAGGGCCTCGGAGATGCCCGGTGCCACCGTCGCCAGGGTGGCCTGCTGAACCTGGGCAAGGCCGCGGAAGGAGTTCATGATGCCCCACACGGTACCGAACAGGCCGATGTAGGGACTGGTGGAGCCGACCGTCGCCAGGAACGGGAGGTGGGTCTCAAGGCGTTCCTGCTCGCGGGAAAAGGCCACGCGCATCGCCCGCTGGGTGCCTTCCATGACGGCGTCGGCGTCGCGACTCTGTTGGCGAAGACGGGAGAACTCCTTGAAACCGGAGCGAAAGACCGCCTCCATGCCGGAGAAGGGGGTGGGCTCGGCATTGACTTCCCGGTAGAGCTGGCCGAGATCCATGCCGGACCAGAACCGCTCCTCGAACGCCAGCTGCGACTGTTTGGCCTTCTTGAACACCTGGTACCGCTGAAAGATCAGCGCCCAGGACACGATCGAGGCCAGCGCCAGCAGCAGCATAACCAGCTGCACCAGCACACCGGCGTTGGACACGAGATACCAGACTGAAACTTCTGATTCCACCTTATTCTCCTGGCTTATTCCGTTGTCTGAACGCTGTCTGTCAGCAGCGTCTGCATGTTTTCGGGCAATCGCCGGGGACGCCCGCTATCCAGGGCCACACACGCAACCCGGACGTCCGCCTCGCACAACAACTGACGATCCTCTGCCCGCCAGACCCGCTGTTTGAAATCCATCCAGACCCGGCCATAGGCGACCGGTTCGGCGGTCACCAGCAACTGATCATCCAGCCGGGCCGGCACCGCATAATGCAGCGCCATACGCTGTACAACATAGCTGATATTGTCCGCCAGGCCGGCCCGCAGCCCTACCCCGCAGCTGCGCACCCACTCGGTTCGCGCTCGCTCCATGTAGTGCAGGTACTTGGCGTGAAACACGATGCCGCCGGCGTCCGTATCTTCAATGTAGACGCGAATTGGCCACTCGAAGCCATTGCTCGCCAGAGGTTCAGCCAAAAAGATCGTCCTCCTGACCCGATTTTGGCGGCACCACACCGAAGTGCTGGTAGGCGTTGGAGGTAACCATGCGGCCGCGGGGCGTGCGCACCATGTAGCCCTGCTGGATCAGAAACGGCTCCAGCACATCCTCGATGGTGCCGCGTTCCTCGCTGATGGCCGCCGCCAGACTCTCAACGCCCACCGGACCGCCATCAAACTTGTCGATCATTGCCAACAGCAGCCGTCGGTCCATGTGGTCAAAGCCCTGACTGTCCACTTTGAGCATATTCAGGGCTTGATCGGCGATGTCGGCGCTGATGTGGCCGTCAGACCGGACTTCGGCAAAATCCCGGACCCGCCGCAACAGCCGGTTGGCGATTCGCGGGGTACCCCGGGACCGGCGGGCAATCTCGTACGCACCGGCCGGATCGATGTCCACGGACGACAGTCGGGCCGAGCGCACGATGATGCTGGTCAGGTCTTCGGTGTTGTAGAACTCCAGGCGCTGGACAATACCGAAACGGTCCCGCAACGGAGACGTCAGCAAACCGGCGCGGGTGGTGGCACCCACCAGAGTGAACGGCGGCAGGTCAAGCTTGATCGAGCGGGCGGCCGGCCCCTCACCGATCATGATGTCGAGCTGGTAGTCCTCCATGGCCGGGTACAGGACTTCCTCGACTGCGGCACTCAGACGGTGGATTTCATCGATGAAGAGGACGTCGCCCTCTTCCAGGTTGGTGAGCATGGCCGCCAGATCGCCCGCCTTTTCCAGGACCGGGCCGGAGGTGGTCTTGATCGACACCCCCATCTCGTTGGCAATGATGTTGGCAAGCGTGGTTTTACCCAGCCCCGGAGGACCAAAGATGAGCACATGGTCCAGCGCCTCTTCCCGTTTGCGCGCGGCCGAGATGAAAATATCCATCTGCTCACGCACGGCCGGCTGGCCGACGTATTCCGTCAACAAGGTCGGTCGGATGGCCCGATCCTGCACCTCTTCGTATTCACCGGCCCGGGCTGAGATCAGTCGGTCGGATTCGATCATGGCATCATCCGTTTGCTGGGATTCAACGTTCTGCCTTAGCGCTTGCCTCAGGGGTTAATGGGATGCACCAATTGTACAAACCCGCCTTGGAGTGTCACGTTACGCTCTCTACAGGTTTGGCGCTATATTGGCGACACATTACCCCGGCGTCATCAGGCCGGGATCATGTTGCGAAGCGCCAGCCGGATCAGGGCCTCACTGGACATGCCGTCCTCGGCCACCTTGGTAACGGCCTTGGCGGCTTCCTGGGGTTTGTAGCCCAGGGCAATCAGGGCGGCCTCGGCTTCCACCCGCGGGTCCGGGCCTTGGGTCGGCACGGCTGGATCGGCCTGCCCCGGCTGTGTCGCCTGCGGCGACCCGGGAACGAACTGACCTTCAAGTTGCCCGATCCGGTCGGCCATTTCAATAAGCAGGCGTTCGGCGGTCTTCTTGCCCACACCGGGCAACTTGACCAGTGCGTTGGCATCGCGCGCCTCGACGCAACGAATCAACTGCTGGGCATCGAGCCCGGAGAGAATACCCACGGCCAGCTTGGGGCCCACACCGTTCACCTTGATCAGCAGGCGGAACAGGTCCCGGTCGAGCCGCGAGGCGAACCCGTACAGGCTTTGGGCATCTTCGCGCACGGCAAAATGGGTGTGGAGGGTGACCTCCTGATGGGTCTCAGGAAGGTGGAAGAAGGTGGTGTAGGGGATGTCGACTTCGTAACCCAGCCCGGCGCACTCAACCAGCGCCTGGCCTGGGGATTTCTCGATCAGTGTTCCACGGATACGACCTATCAAGGGCTAACTCCTGACGCTTATGGGAGCGGATTATTGGTGTCGGACTCGACCACTTCGGACTTTGCCGCCTGCGCCGGCAACCCGCAACACACTTTGACTCATGTGGGCGTGACACATGGCAATCGCCAGGGCGTCGGCGGCATCCTCCTGGGGTTTGCGGGACAGCGCCAGTAACGCCTGAACCATGTGCTGGACCTGGGCCTTGTCGGCCCCGCCCTTGCCCACCACCGCCTGCTTGACCTGGCGGGCGGAGTACTCGTGCACCGCCAGGCCGCTGTTGGCGGCGCTGACGATGGCCGCGCCCCGAGCCTGGCCGAGTTTCAAGGCCGAATCCGGGTTGCGAGCCATGAACACCTGCTCAATCGCGAATTCCTCCGGGCGGTATTCCCCGATCAGGGTGGCGAGACTGTGAAAGATGGTTTGCAGACGCTCGGCCATGGGCTTCTGGCCAACCCGGATGCAACCGCTGTCGAGGTACTCAATGTGCCGGCCCTCGGCCCGGATAATGCCAAAACCGGTGGTTCTTGAGCCGGGATCTACGCCCAGGATGATCGGCAATCGAACTCCCCTGCCGCCCTAGAGCGACGCCATGATATCGCCAGACACATCGGCGTTGTGGTACACATTCTGGACATCGTCCAGATCTTCCAGCGTATCGATCAGTTTGAAGATGGTTTCCGCCCCCTCCCGATCCAGCTCGACGCGGGTGGACGGCACCATGGTGACCTCGGCGTTGTCGGGGCTGAAGCCCAGATCGACCAGCGCTTCTTTCACGTCCAGGAACTGCTCCGGCACCGTGACGATCTCGAACGAGCCGTCGTCCTGGACCGCCAGATCCTCGGCCCCGGCCTGCAGCGCCGCCTCCATCAGCCGATCTTCGTCCAAATCCGGACCGTAGCTGATGATGCCCTGCTTGCTGAACAGGTAGGCCACAGAGCCATCGGTGCCGAGGTTGCCACCGAGCTTGTTGAAGGCATTGCGGATTTCCGCCACGGTCCGATTCTTATTGTCGGTCATGGCCTCAATCAGGACTGCGACCCCACCCGGGCCGTAACCCTCGTAGGTGAGCTCTTCGTAATTGCTGTCGTCACCACCACCGGCACCGCGCTCCACAGCGCGCTCGATGGTGTCTTTCTTCATGTTGGCGGTGAGCGCCTTGTCGATCACCGCACGCAAGCGCGGGTTATCGTCCGGGTTGTCGCCACCCTGGCGGGCGGCAACGGTCAGCTCACGGATGATCTTGGTGAAGATTTTGCCCCGCTTGGCGTCCTGAGCCGCCTTACGGTGTTTGATGTTGGCCCACTTGCTGTGACCCGCCATAAACCTCCTCCATTCATCGTGCCGGTGCGCCGGCCTGCGGCGCACCTTGCCATCTGAATTTACTCGGTCTTTGCTGCCTCGGTCTCGCCTTCAGCCTTGTTGCCCTCCACGGCCTTGGCCGAGCGCCGGCGACGAATGTGCAGCTCACGCAGCTGCTTGTCGTCGACCTCCCCGGGCGCCTGGGTCATCAGACAGGTTGCGCTCTGGGTTTTCGGGAAGGCGATCACGTCGCGGATCGAGCTGGCACCGGTCATCAGCATCACCAGACGATCCAGACCGAAGGCCAGGCCGCCATGGGGCGGGCAACCGAACTTCAGGGCGTCCAGCAGGAAACCGAACTTGGCGCGGGCTTCTTCCTCGCCAATGCCGAGGATACGGAACACCGCTTCCTGCATCTTCTCGTCGTGGATACGAATCGAGCCACCGCCCAACTCGGTGCCGTTCAGGACCATGTCGTAGGCCCGGGACAGCGCGGTCGCCGGGTTGGCAGCCAGCTCCTCGGTGCTGCAGGACGGTGCCGTGAACGGATGGTGGATCGCGGTAAGCTCGCCATCCGGGGTTTCCTCGAACATCGGGAAGTCCACCACCCACAGCGGCGCCCACTCGCTGGTCAGCATCTCGAGATCGTGACCGATCTTGATCCGCAGAGCGCCCAGGGCCTCGTTGACCACCGTGGTTTTGTCGGCACCAAAGAAGACGATGTCACCGTCCTCGGCGCCGACGCGCTCCATGACCGCCTGGGCCACGTCGTCGCCCAGGAACTTGATGATCGGCGATTGCAGGCCTTCGACGCCTTTGGACAGGTCATTGACCTTGATGTAGGCCAGGCCCTTGGCACCGTAGATGCCGACAAACTTGGTGTAGTCGTCGATCTGCTTGCGGGTGAGTTCCGCGCCCTTGGGTACCCGCAGGGCGGCAACGCGACCTTTCGGATCCTTGGCCGGGCCGGCAAAGACCTTGAAGTCGACGCTTTCGACCAGGTCGGCCACGTCAATCAGCTCCAGCGGGATCCGCAGATCCGGCTTGTCGCTGCCATAGCGCTGCATGGCCTCTGCGTAAGGCATGCGCGGGAAGGACGGCAACTCGACGTCGAGCACGTCCTTGAACAGTGAGCGCACCATGCCCTCGTTCAGGCTCATCAGGCTCTCCTCGTCAACGAACGAGGCCTCGATGTCCACCTGGGTGAATTCCGGCTGCCGATCCGCACGCAGATCCTCATCCCGGAAGCACTTGGCAATCTGGTAGTAACGGTCGACGCCCGACACCATCAGCAGCTGCTTGAACAACTGGGGCGACTGCGGCAGCGCGAAGAACGAGCCCTCGTGGGTACGGCTCGGCACCAGGTAGTCCCGGGCACCTTCCGGCGTGGCGCGGGTCAGGATCGGGGTTTCCACATCCATGAAGCCGTTGCTGTCGAGGTAGTTGCGGATGTAGCTGGTGACCCGGGAACGGAATCGCAGCCGGTTGATCATTTCAGGACGGCGCAGGTCGACAAAGCGGTAACGCAGACGCACGTCCTCACCAACATCAACGTGCTCATCCAGCGGGAACGGCGGGGTCGCGGCGGCGTTCAGGATGGTCAGCTGCTTGCCCAGCAGCTCGACCTGACCGGTGGGCATGTTGTTGTTCTCGGTACCGGCCGGACGGCGACGGACGCGGCCGGTTACTTTAACCACAAACTCACTGCGCACTTTTTCGGCCAATGCGAAACTGTCGGGGGTATCCGGATCGACAACCACCTGGGACATGCCATCCCGATCCCGCAGATCGAGGAAGATAACACCACCGTGATCGCGGCGGCGGTGTACCCATCCGCAGAGTGTAACTTCCTGATCGATGTGGGATTCATTGATCCCACCGCAATAATGACTGCGCATACCGGTTCCCGTTCTTTCTGATGTGTGCGTAATGTCTTGGCAGGCAAGCGCCATGGGGCTTGCCGCGCTGCTAAATTCTGGCCCGCCAGATCGTGCGGCGACCATACTGGAAAAGCCGCCCATTATAAACACAATGACACTGAAAATCAGGCGTCATTCTCGGCCCGCCCCGGGCGCGGATGACGGGCCGTCCGCCGGCCGCTAGAATGCGGGGTTTTGATAGCAGATGGAGTGTCAACTTGTCGTCCAGAGCCGAGCAGAAACTACGCACCCGCCGGTCCCTGATGGATGCCGCCCTGGCCCAATTGAGCGCCGACCGGGGCTTTGGCAGCCTGAGCCTGCGGGAGGTGGCCCGGGAGGCGGGTATTGCCCCCACCTCGTTTTACCGGCATTTTGCCGAGCTGGACGAACTGGGTCTGGCCCTGGTGGACGAAGGCGGGGTCGCCTTACGCCAACTCATGCGTCAGGCGCGCAAGCGCATCGCTCGCGACGGCAGCGCCATCTCCACCTCGGTTGAGACCTTCATGGAGTACCTGGGCAACAACGCCAACCTGTTTCGACTGATGCTGCGCGAACGCACTGGGGTGTCCAAACCCTTCCGAACCGCGATCAAGGCCGAAATCGATCATTTCGTGACCGAACTGGCGGACGATCTCAGCCGGTTTGCCGACGAGCAGAACAAGCCGCTTGCCGATGCCCGCCTGGTGGCCGAGGCCATGGTGACCCTGGTCTTTAACCAGGGCGCCGAGGCCCTGGATGCGAATACCAGGGAGCGGGAAGAACTGAAAACCAAGCTCAAGACCGAATTGCGGATGATTCTGGTGGGGTCGCAAACCCTGGCAACCCGATCGGGAGGAAAAAAATCCTGAAATCGATGGAACCTTTCCCGGAACCACCCCGTGGAGAGAAGTGGAAGACGATACACCTTCCATTGTTGAGTCGTTACCTTTCCAGGTAGCTTTAAGCCCGCCGGCCATCGGCGGGCTTTTTTTTGGCCCGCGTCAGGCCAGCCGTTCCAGCAATGGCGCCAACTGGGCGCGAACCGCAGCCAGCTCCTGTTCGCTGTAACCTTCCGGCGGCTGAACTCCCCAGACCGGACCTGGCCAGGCAGGGTCGCCTTCAAACCGGACGATGTGGTGAAGATGAAGCTGAGGCACCATGTTGCCCAGTGCAGCCACGTTCATCTTGTCGCCATCAAACGCGTCCATCATGCCCTGGCTGAGCATTGAGGACTCCTCGATCAGACGCTGCTGCTGCTCCGGGGCCAACTCGTAAATCTCGCGGATGCCGGCAATCGCCGGCACCAGCAGCACCCAGGGCCAGGTCCGATCGTTCATCAGGCGAATCTCGCACAACCGGCTTCGCCCCAGACTGATGGTGTCCCGCGCCAGACGGTCGTGCAGTTGAAAGTCCGATGCCTGGGTCATGCTCACACTCCGTGGAATTGGGTGCGGCCACGGCCAATGGCGTAATACACCAGACCATAGCGCTCCAGCATCTCCGGCTCATAGAGGTTGCGGCCGTCAAACACCGCCGGCTCCCGCAAGGCCGCGACGATGCCGTCGAAATCCGGTGACCGGAACTCCTTCCATTCGGTGCAAATAGCGAGCACATCCGCGCCCTTCAGCGCTTGCTCTTTGGTCCCGCACAGGGTTAACCCGTCCCGGTCGCCAAAGATCCGCTGGGTTTCGCGCATGGCCTCGGGGTCGTAGGCCTGCACCTTGGCGCCGGCCCGCCACAGGTCCTCCATCAGGGCCCGGGACGAGGCTTCGCGCATGTCGTCGGTGTTGGGCTTGAAGGCCAGGCCCCAGAGCGCCACCACCTTGCCGTTCAGATCGCCCTGGAAATAGTGGGAAATCTTGTCGAACAGCACGTGCTTCTGCGCCCGGTTCACCGACTCAACGGCATTCAACAGGCGCGCTTCGTAATCGCAGTCGGCGGCGGTCCGGGCCAGGGCCTGAACGTCCTTGGGAAAACAGGAGCCACCGTAGCCGCAGCCGGGGTAAATGAAGTGGTAGCCGATGCGCGGATCCGAGCCAATACCCTGACGCACCGCCTCGATGTCGGCGCCCAGGCGCTCGGCCAGGTTGGCGACTTCGTTCATGAAGCTGATCTTGGTCGCCAGCATGGCGTTGGCGGCGTACTTGGTCAGCTCGGCGGACCGGACGTCCATGAAAATCATCCGGTCGCGGGAGCGGTTGAACGGGTAGTACACCTCCCGCAACAGGTCGACCGCCCTGTCGCTGCTGGTGCCCACCACGATCCGGTCCGGCTTCATGAAGTCGTTGACCGCCGCCCCTTCCTTAAGAAATTCGGGGTTGGACACCACGTCGAAGTCCAGCTCCAGGTCGCGCTTGTCCAGCTCCGCCCGCAATGCGGCGTGAACCCGATCGGCAGTACCCACCGGCACCGTGGACTTATCAACCACCACCTTGTACTCGTCCATGTGCTGACCAATCGTGCGGGCCACTGCGGTCACATACTGCAGGTCCGCCGAGCCGTCCTCGTCCGGTGGCGTGCCAACGGCGATGAACTGCAACACACCGTGGCTGACCGCCTCGGCGGTGTCGGTGGTGAACGCCAGGCGCCCGGCCTCCACCGTGTGCTTGACGATGGACTCAAGCCCGGGCTCGTAGATCGGAATATGGCCGGCTTTCAGTTTGTCGATCTTTGCCTGATCCACGTCCATGCACAACACGTGGTGGCCGACGTCCGCCAGACAGGCGCCCGTCACCAAACCAACATACCCGGTCCCGAAAATCGTAATATTCATCAAATCGTTCCTGACACTGAGGAGTGGTACTTACTGCGTCGACGCTTTGCGCTGCTGCCAGATGGCTTCCCAGGCCAGCGCCGTTTTGACGATGGTCTGCAGGTCGTCGTAGTCCGGGGTCCAGCCGAGCACCGCCTTGATCCGCGAGTTATCCGCCATCAGCGCCTCGGGATCGCCGGCCCGGCGCTCGGTTTCCGCCACGGGAAAGTCGACACCCGACTGCTGCTTGACCACATCGATCACTTCCCGAACGGTAAACCCGCGCCCGTAGCCGCAATTCAGCACTTTCGACTCACCGCCCCCGGCCATGTAGTCCAGGGCCATGACGTGGGCCTTGGCCAGATCCTCGACGTGGATGTAATCCCGGACACAGGTGCCGTCCCGGGTGCCGTAATCGGTACCAAACACGCTCATGCCATCCCGCTGGCCGGTGACGCACTCGCAGGCCACCTTGATCAGGTGGGTGGCTTCGGGTGTCGCCTGCCCCAACAGGCCGTCCGGATTGGCGCCGGCCACGTTGAAATAGCGCAAGATGACGTAGTTGAGATCCGACGCCGCCGCCAGATCCATGATCATGCGCTCACTCATCGTCTTGGACGCGCCGTAGGGATTGATCGGCGCCAGTGGCAGGTCCTCGGTGAGAACGGTCTGCTCGGGCATGCCGTAGACCGCCGCCGTGGAGGAGAACACCACATAGGGGACCTGGTGGCGCTCGATGGCCTTGAGCAGGTTCAGGGTATTGCGGGTGTTGTTGCTGTAATACTTGAGGGGATTGGCGACCGATTCAGGAACCACGATGTTGGCGGCGAAGTGCAGGACCGCCTCGAATCGGTGCTCGCTGAACAGGTCATTGACCGCACTCTCGTCGGCCAGATCGCCAACCACCAGTTCGCCGGCGGTCACCGCCCAGCGATACCCGGTCGACAGGTTGTCAAAGACCACGATGTCGTGGCCCGCTTGCGCCAGCTGGCGCACTACATGACTGCCAATGTAGCCGGCTCCGCCGGTAACCAGTACTTTCATGGCTGTGTACCACCCTTCCCTGAATCTTGTTGTCGCTGGCGCCGGATCTCCTTGCGCCGGGCACTGAAGAAGTCCGTGATGATCCGACTGCACTCCTGGCCGAGGACACCGGCGACGGCGTCCACCTGCCAGTTCAGGTGCGGTTCGTCCAGCGTGCGGCGCGTCGACTCAACGGCGCCGGCCTTGGGCTCGGTTGCCCCATAGACCAGGCGGCTGATCCGACCATGCACGATGGCCCCCACGCACATGGTGCATGGCTCCAGCGTTACATAAAGCGTAGCGCCTGACAGGCGATAATTACCAATTCGCGCGGCGGCGTCCCGGAGCGCCCGGACTTCAGCGTGGGCCGTCGGGTCGCAGCCGGTGATCGGGGCGTTGAACCCGGCCCCGACCTCGCGGCCATCCAGAACCACGACCGCCCCGACCGGCACCTCACCTAGCGCTGCCGCCTGACCCGCCAGC
Organism: Marinobacter qingdaonensis; assembly: GCF_034555935.1. NCBI lineage: Bacteria > Pseudomonadati > Pseudomonadota > Gammaproteobacteria > Pseudomonadales > Marinobacteraceae > Marinobacter > Marinobacter qingdaonensis. The sequence goes on along the minus strand of NZ_JAYDCJ010000003.1, from coordinate 2,340,868 downwards.
TCCAGAGCCCGCGCCATCCAGCGGGCATCGGTCGCACCGGCGTCAGCGGTCGACGTCATTCGACCCGGATCACTCCCACTCAATGGTGGCGGGCGGCTTGGAGGAGACGTCGTAGGTCACCCGGGACACGCCAGTGATCTCGTTGATGATCCGGTTCGACACCGTCTCCAGCAGATCGTACGGCAGGTGCGCCCAGCGGGCGGTCATGAAGTCGATGGTTTCCACCGCACGCAGGGCCACCACGTACTCGTAGCGGCGCGCATCGCCCACTACGCCCACGGACTTCACCGGCAGGAATACGGCAAAGGCCTGGCTGGTCTTGTGGTACAGGTCCGCCCGATGCAGCTCCTCCAGGAAGATGGCGTCGGCACGACGCAGGATGTCGGCGTACTCTTTCTTCACCTCACCCAGGATACGAACCCCAAGGCCCGGCCCCGGGAACGGATGCCGATAGACCATGTCGTACGGCAAGCCCAGCTCCAGGCCGATGCGACGGACCTCGTCCTTGAACAGCTCGCGCAGCGGCTCCACCAGCTTGAGCTTCATGGTTTCCGGCAAACCACCAACATTGTGATGGGACTTGATGACATGCGCTTTACCGGTTTTGGAAGCCGCGGACTCGATCACGTCCGGGTAGATGGTGCCCTGGGCCAGCCAGTTCACATCCTTGATGGTCGCCGCCTCTTCGTCGAACACGTCGATGAAGGTGTTGCCGATGATCTTGCGCTTCTGTTCCGGATCGCTGACCCCCTTGAGCTTGGACAGGAACAGCTCCTCGGCGTCAACCCGGATCACTTTCACGCCCATGTTGCTGGCGAACATGTCCATCACCTGATCGCCTTCGTGCAGGCGCAGCAGGCCGTTGTCCACGAACACGCAGGTCAGTTGCTCACCGATGGCCTTGTGCAGCAGCGCCGCGGTCACCGACGAGTCAACGCCACCGGACAGCCCCAGCAGGACCTTGTCATTGCCCACCTGCTCGCGGATCTGGCGGACGGCGTCGTCGACGATCTTGGCCGGGGTCCAGAGCGCCTCACAACCGCTGATATTCAGCACAAAGTGCTCAAGAATGCGCTTGCCCTGCAGGGTGTGGGTTACTTCCGGGTGGAACTGGACCCCGTAGAGGTTACGACTCACGTCCTGCATCGCGGCAATCGGCGCGCTCTCGGTGGAGGCCAGCAGCTCGAAGCCCTCCGGCATGGTCACCACCTTGTCACCGTGGCTCATCCAGACGTCCAGCAACGAGTCGCCGGTCGCGGTCAGGTGATCGGTGATGTCCTGCAACAGCGGTCCGCCGGCGCGCACCTTGACCTGGGCGTAACCGAACTCACGTTTCTCCGAGCTGGCCACACGCCCGCCGAGCTGCTCCGCCATGGTTTGCATGCCGTAACAGATCCCCAGCACCGGGATACCCCGCTCGAACAACCCTGCCGGCGCTCTCGGGCCACCCAGCTGGGTGACCGACTCCGGCCCACCGGCCAGGATGATGCCCTTGGGCTTGAAGTCATCGAGTTCTTCGTCGGTGATGTCGAACGCCCTGATCTCACAGTAGACGCCGATTTCCCGTACCCGACGCGCAATCAGCTGGGTGTACTGGGAACCGAAATCGAGAATCAGGATGCGGTGGTCGTGGATGTTCTGGGCCATGGAGTCCTCGGGTCAGAAAGAAACGACGCGGCCCGGCTGGACACCGGACCGCGATCAGATAGGGCGAAGGTTAACCGATTCGGTAGTTCGGCGCTTCCTTGGTAATGGTCACGTCGTGGACGTGGCTCTCACGCATACCGGCGTTGGTGATGCGCACGAACTCGGGCTTGGTGCGCATCTCTTCCATGGTGGCACTGCCGGTGTAGCCCATGGACGCCCGCAGACCACCAACCAGCTGATGTACGATGTTGCGCATCGGGCCCTTGCAGGCCACCCGACCTTCGATGCCTTCCGGCACCAGCTTTTCAATACCCTTGCTGGCATCCTGGAAGTAGCGATCGCTGGAACCCTGCCCCATGGCGCCGATGGAGCCCATGCCGCGGTAGGCCTTGTAGCTCCGACCCTGGTACAGCTCCACTTCGCCCGGGGCTTCGTCGGTACCGGCCAGCAGGCTGCCGATCATGACGCTGTGGGCGCCCGCGGCGATGGCCTTGGCGATGTCACCGGAGAACCGGATGCCGCCGTCCGCGATCAGCGGAACGCCGCGATCCTTCAGCGCCGCCGCCACGTTGGACACCGCTGAGATCTGGGGCACGCCAATGCCGGCCACGATCCGGGTCGTGCAGATGGAGCCGGGACCGATACCCACCTTCACCGCGTCCGCGCCGGCCTCGGCCAGGGCGATGGCGGCGTCGGAAGTGGCGATGTTGCCACCGATCACCTGCACTTCCGGGAAGTTCTGCTTGGCCCAGCGCACGCGCTCAATCACGCCCCTGGAATGGCCGTGGGCCGTGTCGATCACGATCACATCCACCCCGGCTTCGGCCAGGGCGGAAATCCGCGCCTCGGTGTCGCCGCCGGTGCTGACGGCGGCGCCCACCCGCAAACGGCCCTGATCGTCTTTACAGGCCAACGGATAGTCCTTGGCCTTCTGAATGTCCTTCACCGTGATCAGGCCACGGAGCTCGAAGTTGTCGTTGACGACGAGGACCTTCTCGATGCGGTGACGGTGCAACAGTTCCTTGACGTCGTCCAGGCTGGCCCCTTCCTTGACGGTGACCAGCTTGTCTTTCGGCGTCATGATGTCCCGCACCGGGGTGTCCATGCCGCTCTCGAACCGGATGTCACGGCCGGTCACGATGCCGACCAGGTCATTGCCATCGACCACCGGCAGACCGGAGATGCTGTTGGCAACGGTGATGTCCACCAGCTCGCGCACCGTGGTTTCCGGTGACACGGTGATCGGGTCCTTGACCACGCCGCTCTCGAATTTCTTGACCTTGCGAACCGCAGCCGCCTGCTGCTCTACCGACATGTTCTTGTGCATGATGCCGATACCGCCTTCCTGGGCCATGGCGATGGCCAGTTCGGCCTCGGTGACCGTATCCATCGCCGAGGACAGCAGCGGGATATTGAGGGTGATACCCTTGGTCAGCTGGGTTTTCAGGCTGACTTCGTGGGGCAGTACTTCGGAATATCCGGGGACGAGCAGAACATCATCAAACGTGAGGGCTTCTTCGGCAATTCGCAGCATTGGGATCCGCCTTTTGAACGTGCTAAATTGGGAGTTTCCGTGCTGCACCCGCGGCGGCACAGCAAAGCAAAATCCTTAATCGATCTATTATAAAGGGGCGCTCGGGGACAGTAAACCGCGCCTTTTTTAACGTTCGATTGCATCTTTTTGAATTTTGGCTAGTTTTGCCCTCCCACTTTTCGGCTATTGCGTATGGATGAGTACCGAACCGCCCGGACTGCCCCCGCGTTCCAGGACCCCCGCCCCCGGGCACTGAGCGTCAGCGAATTGAATCATCAGGCCCGCCACCTGCTGGAATCCAGCTTCATGCAGGTCTGGGTCGAGGGGGAATTGTCCGGGTTCTCGCGCCCCTCCTCCGGGCACTGGTACTTTTCCCTGAAGGACCGGAAATGCCAGGTACGCTGCGCCATGTTTCGTGGCGCCAACCAGCGGGTTCGCACACCGCCCAGGGAAGGCGACCAGGTCCGCATCCGCGGCAAGGTCACCCTGTACGAGAACCGGGGCGACTTCCAGATCATTGTCGAACACCTCGAGCCGGCCGGCCTGGGCGAGCTGCAGCTGGCGTACGAGCAGCTGAAGCAAAAACTGCAGGCCGAAGGTCTGTTCGACCCTGCCCGCAAGAAGCCCCTGCCGACGACACCCCGGCACATTGGCGTGGTGACCTCACCCACCGGTGCCGCCATCCACGACATCCTGACCGTGCTGGCCCGTCGCTGCCCGGCCATTCCGGTGACCCTGTACCCGACCGCGGTCCAGGGCAAGGCCGCCACCGCGGACATAGTCCAGGCCATCGAACGGGCCCAGGCGCACGGCGTCGCCGATGTCCTGATCGTCGGGCGTGGCGGTGGCTCCCTGGAGGACCTGTGGTGCTTCAACGAGGAGGCAGTGGCGCGCGCCCTGGCCAACTGCCAAATCCCGACGGTCAGCGCGGTGGGTCACGAAGTCGACGTGACCATTGCCGACTTTGTCGCCGATCTGCGCGCACCCACCCCCTCCGCGGCCGCCGAAAAGATCTCGCCGGACCAGCAGCACTGGCTGCGACGGATCAACGAGCAGCAGCTGCGACTGGCCCAGGCCGCCCAGCGGGTGATCCGGCGGATGGGCACTCAGGTCGAGCATCTGAGCGCCAGATTGCGGGATCCGCGCCGGGAACTGCAGGAGAAAGCCCAGCGCATGGACGAGCTGGAGCTGCGCCTGAACAAGATCATGGGGCAACGGCTGGAGCGCCTGCGGGTGCGCAGTGACCACGCCGGACAACGGCTGGCCATGCAGTCTCCGATACGGCAACTGGTGAGCAGCTCGGAGGCCCTGAACCGCGCCCGCGAGCGCCTGGGCGCCGCCTTTGAGCTGCATCTGAAACGGCGCCGCGACCAGCTCGAGCATGCGGCGCAAACCCTGCACGTCGTCAGCCCGCTCGCGACCCTGGGTCGCGGCTACGCCATCGTTCGGGACCCGGAAAATCAGATCATTCGCGACGCCTCCGGCCTGGAACCGGGGGATCGCATCAACGCTCGGGTGGCACGGGCCGACATCAGTGCCGAGGTGGTCTCGGTCACCCCGATCAACGACCCGTCGGAAAAAGCCCAGAACTAAGCCAATGGTCTACTAGTCCATGTCTTCAAACGGCCTAGAGTTGTAGCAATACAATACAACAACAATAGGCCCAATGAGGTGGAACGCATGGACTACCACGAGGAGTTCCGACGGTCGATCGACCATCGGGAAGACTTCTGGCGCGAACAGGCCGGGCAGATCGACTGGATCAAGGCGCCCAAGACCATCTGGCAGCGAAGCAGCAACGGCCACGGCACCTGGTTCTCCGACGGCGTACTGAACAGCTCCGATGTTGCCCTGGACGCCAACATTCGGGCCGGACGGGCAGACCAGAAAGCGCTGATCTACGACTCTCCGGTCACCAACAGCCAACGCTCCTACACCTATCAAGAGCTGACCGATGCCGTCGCCCGATTTGCCGGTGCCCTGAGCGACCAGGGGATCAGCAAGGGGGATCGGGTCATCATCTACATGCCGATGATCCCCGAGGCGGTGATTGCCATGCTCGGCTGCGCCCGCATTGGCGCCGTGCATTCCGTTGTGTTCGGCGGATTTGCCGCCCACGAACTGGCGGTCCGCATCGACGACGCCACCCCCAAGGCCATCGTGACCGCATCCTGCGGCATCGAAATCGACCGGGTCATTGAGTACAAGCCACTGGTTGACCAGGCCATCAAGCAGGCCAGCCACAAACCCGAACGCTGCATCGTCTACCAGCGTCCACAGGCTCAAGCCCAGCTGCAGGCTGGCCGGGACCTCGATTGGCAAACCCTGGTTGCCGCGGCCACCCCGGCCGACCCGGTGCCGGTGCAAGCAACGGACCCGCTCTACATCCTGTACACCTCTGGCACCACCGGCAAGCCCAAAGGCGTGGTGCGGGACAACGGCGGCCACGCGGTCGCCCTCAACTACAGCATGAAGCTGGTGTACGACGCCAATCCGGGCGATGTGTACTGGGCCGCCTCCGACGTGGGCTGGGTGGTTGGCCACAGCTACATTGTTTACGGCCCGCTGTTTGCCGGCTGCACCACCGTCCTGTACGAGGGCAAGCCGGTCAAAACCCCGGACGCCGGGGCCTTCTGGCGGGTGGTCCAGGACCACGGGGTCAACCTGTTGTTCACCGCACCCACCGCGTTTCGGGCCGTCCGCAAGGAAGACCCGGAGGCGGACCAGCTGGCACGCTACGACGTGTCGTCCCTGAAGCGCATCTTCCTGGCCGGCGAACGGCTGGACCCACCCACCTACGACTGGCTGCGGGAACACACCCGCCTGCCGGTGCTGGATCACTGGTGGCAGACCGAAACCGGCTGGGCAATCTGCTGCAACCCGGTGGGGGTGGAGATGATGATGACCAAGCCGGGCTCGGCAACCGTGCCCTCACCCGGCTTCAATGTCCAGGTGGTCGACATGAACGGCCGTCAGCTTGCCGCCGGCGAGCAGGGCCAGATCGCCGTGAAACTGCCGCTGCCGCCGGGTTGCCTGCTGACCGTGTGGGGCGATGACGAGCGCTTCAGGCACAGCTACCTGGAGCCCATCCCCGGTTTCTACAGCTCCGGCGATGGCGGCTATGTCGACGACGACGGTTACGTGTTCATCATGGGGCGCACCGACGACGTCATCAACGTGGCAGGCCACCGGCTGTCGACCGGGGAAATGGAGGAGGTGGTGGCCGCCCACCCGGCGATTGCCGAATGCTGCGTGGTCGGCGCCCACGATGACATGAAGGGGCAGGTCCCGGTCGGTCTGGTGCTGGTGAAGGACGGCGCCACCATCGACCACGACGAACTCGAGGACGAACTGGTGGAAATGGTGCGGGACAAGATTGGCGCCATCGCCTGCTTCCGGCGCGCCATGGTCGTGGACCGGCTGCCCAAGACCCGTTCGGGCAAGATCTTGCGCCGGGTCATCCGGCAGATCGCCGACGGCGAAGACTACACGGTGCCGAGCACCATCGACGACCCGGCCATCCTGGAGGAAATCAGCCAGCGCTTCCAGCGCTGAGCCCAGTTCGCGGCCCCGACACCGAGCCTCGATTCGAGGCTCGGTTTTTCGTGTGTCCCAATCAGACAACCGGTTGTTTTTAAACTGTTTAAAACCGAGGCACAGGCACCAAAAAAAGCGTTGACGCCCCCCAAACTCGGTCTATACTGAAATTGCTGTGAAAATACAGCGGTATTTGGTGAATGCGCTACAACGTCCTGCCGAAGTGCTCTTCGTTGCTCCTTCCTCAGTACTCTCTGGATTTCTCAGCATTCATTCCACAAGGAATATGAAGGTCCCGTGAGGGCAAATTTCAGAAAGACAGGAAAGATCAATGTCCGATACTAAAACCGGCCACGTTAAGTGGTTCAACGAATCCAAAGGCTTTGGCTTCATCGCTCAGGATGGCGGCAGTGACGTATTTGTTCACTACAGCGCCATCAACGCTTCCGGTTTCCGCACCCTGACCGAAGGCCAGCAGGTGCAGTTCACCGTTACTCAGGGGCCGAAAGGTCCGCAGGCGGAAAACGTAACCCCGGTCTGATCGGAGTTACCCTTTCCGTCCTTTGCCCCTCACGGGCATGGGAAAATAAAAAAGCCGGCACCCGTGCCGGCTTTTTTGTGCCCAGACGCCTCAGGCGTCCACCGTCTCCCGACCTGAGGCGGGTTCCGGCATTTGCGTGCCGACCACCTGGGCCACGGCCGAGAACAGCGCCTGCAGCGTCGCGGACGTGGTGTCCTCCGCCAGTGCCGCAGCACTGCAATGCTGGTCGCTGGCCATCAGGCGTATGCACGCCAGGGCATTGGCATTGGTGCCCTCGCCCAAGGCGAATTCGTCGTAGGCCTCGACCGCGATCGTCACACCGAACCGACGCTCCAGCGCATCCGACACGGCTTCCACGGCTCCGAGCCCACGCCCCTTCAACACGATGGGGGTGTTTCCGGTGCCGACGGTCACCTCGGCCCAGACCCCGTCGGAATCCCGGTGCAGGTCGTAGGAGTTCAATGCCCAGTCGTCGTGCACCTTCAGGTAGCGCTGCTCGAACAGACGATGGATAGTCAGCGAATCGATCTCGCCACCGTTGGTCTCGGCCTCGCGCTGCACCATCTTGCTGAACTCGATCTGCAACCAGCGCGGCAGGCTGATGTTGTAATCCCGCTCCAATACGTAGGCCACGCCGCCCTTGCCGGACTGACTGTTGATGCGCACCACTTCCTCGTAGCGCCGCCCGACATCAAACGGATCGATCGGCAGGTAAGCCACGTTCCAGGCCTCGTCGGCCTTACGCCGGGCCAGGCACTTGCGGATGGCATCCTGATGGCTGCCGGAGAAGGCGGTGAACACCAGTTCGCCGGCGTAGGGGTGCCGGGGGTGGGTGGAGATCTCGGTGCAGGCTTCCACCACCTCGGTGATCTCGGCCATGCCGGACAGATCCAGAGTCGGGTCAATGCCCTGGGAATACAGGTTCATGGCCATGGTGACCAGGTCCATGTTGCCAGTGCGTTCGCCGTTGCCCATCAGGGTTCCCTCGACCCGGTCCGCTCCGGCCATCACCGCCAGCTCGGCGGCGGCCACCGCACAGCCGCGGTCGTTGTGGGTGTGCACGCTGATGCTCAGGTGCTCACGGCGCTGGATGCGGTCGCAGATCCACTCAATCTGGTCCGCAAACACGTTGGGGGTGGCCATTTCGACCGTGGCCGGCAAATTGATGATGACCGGCTGGCCCTGGTCCGGACGCCAGACCTCGGTGACCGCATCGATCACCTCGGCGGCAAAATCCAGCTCGGTACCGGTGAAGCTCTCGGGCGAGTACTGAAAGGTCCATTCGGTTTCAGGGTGACGGGCGGCAATGTCCCGCACCAACGTGGCGCCATTCACGGCGATGTCGCGGATACCGGCCCGATCCAGACCAAAGACCTGCTCCCGCTGCACCGTTGAGGTGGAGTTGTAAACGTGGACGATGGCCCGCTTGGCGCCGTTCAACGCCTCGTAGGTGCGCTCGATGAGCTCCGGGCGGGCCTGGGTCAGCACCTGGATCTTCACGTCCTCGGGAATGCGATCCTCCTCGATCAGCTTGCGACAGAAATCGAAGTCGGGCTGGCTGGCCGCCGGGAAGCCGATTTCAATCTCCTTGAAACCGAGCTTCACGAGCAAATCGAACAACCGCTGCTTCTGGGCCACGGACATGGGCTTGACCAGCGCCTGGTTGCCATCCCGCAGGTCGACCGCGCACCAGGTCGGCGCGGCTTCGATCACCCGGTCGGGCCAGCGGCGATCGGTTTTTCCAACAGGTTTGAAAGCGACATATTTACGGTGATCAAACGCCATTTCTGTCAGTCCTTGCGGTTGTCGATGATTGGTCTTGCACTGGTTAACCATGGTAGCGGCTCCGGACGGGCATAGGATTGCTTTTTTTGTAGCCAAGCCACCAATTCGGCTATATTGTGTTGATCAATACACAGTTTGAGCAACCCTATGCCCGAAAAATCCAGCAAACTCGTGAAAATTGATAAAACCGACCGTCGCATCCTGGAACAGGTCCAACAAAATGGCGCCCTGACCAACCAGGAGTTGGCCGACAAGGTCGGCCTGTCCCCATCGCCCTGCCTGCGCCGGGTGCGAGCGCTGGAAGAAGCCGGCGTCATCGTCCGCACGGTCACCGTGCTGGACCACAAGAAACTGGGCCTGTCGCTCACCGCCATCATCCTGATCGGCATGGACCGCCACACCCCCGAGCGGTTCGCCGCCTTCGAGGAGCAGGTGGCGGGCTACCCGGAAGTCCAGGAGTGTTACCTGATCACCGGCCAGGACGCGGATTACATGCTCAAGGTGGTGGTACCGGACATGGACCATTACCACCACTTCCTGCTGAACCGGATCACCCGCATCCAGGGCGTCAGCGGCGTCCATTCCAGCTTCGTGCTGCGCCGGGTGATCGACAGCACCGCCCTGCCCCTGGGCTACCTGTCCTGACCCCGGTCGAGCCGGGCTGGCCGGGACTGACCGAGCGGTCAGATTCGACCGTCGCCGTCTGTACCTTGTCGGGCAGGCTCCGTACAATAACCGCCACTGAACAACACCCTCTGATGTAAACCGAACGGAAGACACAATGCGAGCAAGCCGTTACCTCATTGCGACCCAGAAAGAGACCCCGGCAGACGCCGAAATCATCAGCCATCAGCTCATGTTGCGCGCCGGCATGATCCGCAAGCTCGCCGCAGGCCTCTACACCTGGCTGCCGATGGGGTTGCGGACCCTGCGCAAGGTGGAACGGATCGTTCGGGAGGAAATGGATAAGAGTGGCGGTCAGGAGGTGCTGATGCCGGCGGTCCAACCGGCGGAACTCTGGGAAGAATCCGGTCGCTGGACCCAGTACGGTGGCGAACTGCTGCGGATGAACGACCGCCACGGCCGTGACTTCTGCTTCGGCCCGACCCACGAGGAAGTGATTACCGATCTGATCCGCAACGAGCTGAAGAGCTACAAGGAACTGCCGGCCAACTTCTACCAGATCCAGACCAAGTTCCGGGACGAGCGCCGGCCCCGCTTCGGGGTCATGCGGGCGCGGGAATTCGTCATGAAAGACGCCTACTCGTTCCACCTGAACGCCGAGTCGCTGAACGACACCTACCAGGTCATGCACCGCACCTACTGCTCGATCTTTGATCGCCTGGGCCTGGACTACCGACCGGTACAGGCCGACTCCGGCGCCATTGGCGGCAGTGCGTCCCACGAATTCCACGTGCTGGCCTCCTCCGGCGAGGACGACATCGTGTTCAGCACCGAAAGCAGCTACGCCGCCAACATTGAAAAGGCCGAAGCGGTCGCCCCGGCCGGCGAGCGCCCGGCCCCGGGCGAAGCCATGGCCGAGGTGGCAACCCCGGGCCAACGGACCATCGCGGCGATCTCCGAGTTCCTGGAGCTGGACGTCAAACGCACGGTCAAGACCCTGCTGGTGAAAGGCGAAGCGGACGAAGACGGCAACGCCGGCCTGGTGGCGCTCATCCTCCGGGGCGACCACAGCCTGAACGAGATCAAGGCGGAGAACCTGGCCGGCATCGCCGAGCCCCTGACCATGGCCACCGACGAGGAAATCCTCGCCGCGGTAGGTTGCCAGCCCGGTTCCATCGGCCCGGTGAACCTCAACGTGCCGGTGATTGTCGACCGGAGCGCCGCGCACCTGGCGGACTTTGTCTGTGGCGCCAACAAGGATGACTACCATCTGACCGGTGTGAACTGGGAGCGGGACGTGCCGCTAGCCCGCGTCGAGGACATCCGCAACGTGGTCGAGGGCGACCCCAGCCCCGATGGCAAGGGCACCCTGGAAATCCGTCGCGGCATCGAGGTCGGACACATCTTCAAGCTGGGCAACAAATACAGCCAGGCCATGAACGCCACGGTGCTGGACGAAAACGGCAAGACCGCAGTCATGGAAATGGGCTGTTACGGCATTGGCGTGTCCCGCATCGTCGCCGCCTCCATCGAGCAGAACCATGACGACAAGGGCATTATCTGGCCAGACGCCATTGCGCCGTTCGAGATTGCCATTGTCACCCTGAACGGCCACAAGTCACCGACCGTGGCCGAAGCCGGCGAGAAGCTGTACGAACAGCTGCGCCAGGCCGGCTATGACGTGCTGCTGGACGACCGCAACGAGCGTCCGGGGGTTAAGTTTGCCGACATGGAGCTGATCGGCATCCCGCACCGATTCGTGGTTTCGGACCGGGGCCTGACCGCCGGCACCTTGGAGTACAAGGGCCGTCGCGACGCCGACAAGCAGGACATTCCGCTGGAGCAGGCCCTGCCATTCATGGTCAAGGCGTCACCGCGCAAGGGCTTGTGACACCGACCTGAGTGATCGCGGGCAAACCATCGGTTTGCCCGCCCTCCCCGGGCTATCGAACGATGCCCGGTTCCATTTCCAGCACCACCCCAAACTGATCGCGCACCGAATCCCGAATGGTCGCCGCCAAGGCCAGGATATCTCGGCCTGAGCCTCCGGAGTGGTTAATCAGCACCAAAGCCTGGCGATTGTGCACGCCCACCCGGGCATTGCGGTAGCCCTTCCAGCCGCAGCGATCGATCAACCAGGCCGCCGCCAGCTTCACGCCCTCAGACTGGGGATAGCCAACGATATCGGGATGACTCGCCTGCAACTCATCGAACTGGGCCGCCGGAACCACCGGGTTCTTGAAGAAACTGCCGGCGTTGGGAATCATCTCCGGGTCCGGCAGTTTACGCCGGCGAATCGCCATCACCGCCTCGGCCACAGCCATGGCCGTTAGCTCCGCAGGCTCCACCTGCCCGAGGTACGCCTCCAGATCGCCATAACCCAGGGCCAGCGGCTTGTCCCGAGCCAACCTGAGCCGGACTTCCAGGATTACGTAAAGCCCCGGGTTCTGCTTGAACAGACTGTCACGGTAGGCAAACCGGCAGTCGGCATTGGTCAGGGTGACCAGTTCGCCGGAGCGGCGGTCCAGTGCGGTCAGGGACTCCAGGGTGTCGCAGAGTTCGACCCCGTAGGCACCGATGTTCTGCACCGGTGCCGCGCCCGCGGTGCCCGGTATCAGGGCCAGGTTTTCGATACCGCGATAGCCGGCACCGGCGGCGTACAGCACCGCTTCGTGCCAGTTTTCGCCGGCCCCAAGCACCAGGGTTGCCGCCTGCTGGGCTGCCTGCTCCCAGGACCGACCGCGCACCGCGATCCGCACGACCAGGCCGGGGAAATCACCATCGAACACCAGATTGCTGCCACCGCCCAGGATCTGGACGGGGAGCCCCTTGGCCTCGGCCCAGCCGAGCGCGGCCTGGAGCGCCTCGGCGTCGGCTACTTCCTGGTAATAGCGCGCCACGGCGGGCACATGCAGGGTATTCAAGTCGCCGAGCTCGACGAATTCCCGGGGTTCCGCTTGAGCGCTCAAGCCAGACGCCCCCGAATGTCGGCCAGCAGGCCTTCGGCCGCCTCGTGGATCAGGTCGAGCACCAGCTCAAAACCGTCGTCGCCGCCATAGTATGGATCCGGGACTTCCCGATACTCGGACTGGCCAAAGTCGAGAAACAGCTGCGGCCGGGTCCCACCGGTCCGCTGCCAGGCCTCGGTGACATCGGCCAGATTCTGGCGATCCATCACCAGCACGTAGTCGAAGCCGGCCAGATCCTCGATGGCAAACTGGCGCGCCCGCAGATCACTGATATCGATACCGCGTTTGCGGGCCGCCTGGGTGGCGCGGGCATCGGGCGCCTTGCCCAAATGCCAGTCGCCGGTCCCGCAGGAGTCGATTTCAATGCGCTCCTGCAACCCGGAGCGGCTCACCAGATCCCGGAATACCCCCTCCGCGCTGGGCGAGCGGCAGATGTTGCCAAGACACACAAACAGGACTCGCACTGGTTCGGTCATGCTCTACCCCCCGTTGAAAACCATTGGCGCAGGCGCTCAAGATCGGCTTCGGTGTCGACCCCGGCGGGCGGTTTTTCCACGGCGACATCCACGTGAATGCGCGCCCCGTTGTACAGCGCCCGCAGTTGCTCCAGGGATTCCACCTTCTCGGTCGGGGCCGGAGGCCAGGCCACAAACTCGCCGAGGACACTGGCCCGGTATCCGTAGATGCCGATGTGGCGGAAGAACCCGACGCCATCCGGCAGAGAGGCATCCTTACCCGACAGCGGGCTGCCTTCCTGCCAGCGATCCCGCGCCCAGGGAATTGGCGCCCGGCTGAAGTAGTGGGCCATGCCCTGATGATCAAACACCACTTTCACCACGTTGGGATTAAACACCGTCTCCGGATCGTGCAAGCGCTCGCACAAGGTGGCAATCGCCGCCTCCGGATAACGCTCCAGGTTGTCCGCGACCTGATTGATCAAACCGGCGGGAATCAGGGGCTCGTCGCCCTGAACGTTCACCACCCGGTGCTCCGGGTCGAAACCCAGGGTCCGGGCCACCTCCTCCAGCCGGTCGGTACCGCTGGCGTGATCCGGTGAGGTCATGACCACCTCCGCGCCGAACCCGGCGCAGGCGGACCGGATGCGCTCGTCGTCGGTGGCAATCACAACCCGCTCCGCCCGGCTGGCGCACGCGCGCTCGTAAACGTGCTGGACCATGGGCTTGCCAGCAAGGTCGGCCAGGGGTTTCCCCGGCAACCGGGTCGAGGCGTAGCGGGCGGGAATGACGACCGTAAAGGACATGGCGGATGCCTCCTGGGAGGGATGGGTTAGTGCTTGTCGAGGCGTTCGTCGGTCGACAGGGTTCGGGCTTCACTGGAGAGCATGACCGGGATGCCTTCGCGAATGGGGAACGCCATCGCGTCCTGGTAGCAAACCAGTTCGGTACGGGCTTCGTTCAGCTTGAGGTCGCCTTTACAAACCGGGCACGCCAGCATTGCCAGCAATTTTTTATCCATGATGTGTTCTCACCGACGATTAAGAAATGATCTGCTCGGCACTGTGCTGAATCCTCGACAGCACCGACTCCGCAAAGTGTCTGGAAAGGCTGGCCCTGACGCTAAACACCCAGGCGTTCTCGGGCGCAAACTCTCGGCATTTGACCGCGTCTTTCGCCGTCATCACCAGCCACTGACCGGCGTCCGCCGCCAGATCCTCGGCCTTGAAGGCGTGATGATCGGGAAACGGCGCCTCGGACACCCGGGCTCCCAGGCCTCTCAGTGTATCGAAAAACCGCCCCGGGTTGCCGATCCCGGCCACCGCTCGCACCGATTGGCCCTGGAGGTCGCTCAGCGGCCGGCTTTCGCCGGTCTGCAGATGGACCAGGGAAGCCGGCTCCAGGGCCATGGTATGGATGTCCGGGTGTTCAATCCCGTCAAAGCTCTCCAACTGGACCTCGGGCTCAAAGTCGCCCCCATTGACCACGATGAAATCCACTGATGAGAGCCGGCTCACCGGCTCCCGCAGCGGACCGACCGGAATCAACGCCCCGTTGCCGGTGCCCCGGACGCCATCGAACACCGCCAGCTCCAGATCCCTGGGCAACTGGTAATGCTGCAGGCCGTCGTCACAGACCAGAATATTGCCGAGTTCCTGGGCCAGCGCCCAGTCGGCGGCGCGCCGACGGGATGGGTCCACCACCACCGGCACACCGGTGGTCTGGGCCAGCATGACCGGCTCGTCACCGGCCTGGCGAGCCGGGGTGTCGTTGGTCACTAACAGCGGGTAAGTCGGGGATTTGCCGCCGTAACCGCGGCTTAGGATGACCGGGCGCCAGCCCGCGGACTGAAGCTCACTGACCAGCCAGGCGGTCAGCGGCGATTTGCCGGTGCCGCCGGCGGTAATATTGCCAACCACCACCACCGGCGCCGCCAGCGCGTCATCCCGGACGTCCCAGGCCTTGCGACGGCGGGCGGTCGACACCGCCCGGTACAACCAGCTGAACGGCGCCAGGAACCCGAGCGGACGGCCCCTTCCGTACCAGAGCCGGTCGATCAGTGCGCTCATGCGTGTTCGCTGAACTGGATCTGATGCAGCTGCGCGTAGGCGCCACCGGCATCCAGCAGCTCGTCATGACGGCCGGATTCGACAATACGCCCCCCGTCCATGACCAGGATCCGGTCGGCCTTTTCGATGGTGGACAGCCGATGGGCGATCACCAGCGTGGTCCGGCCCTGCATTACGGTTTCCAGGGCCTCCTGGATGTGCCGTTCGGATTCGGTGTCCAGGGCCGAGGTGGCTTCGTCCAGGATTAGGATGGGGGCATTTTTGAGCAGCGCCCGGGCAATGGCAAGGCGCTGGCGCTGGCCACCGGACAGCATCACCCCGTTGTCGCCGATCATGGTATCGAGGCCCTCGGGCATCCGCTCGATGAATTCCAGGGCGTGGGCCTTGGCCGCCGCCTCGAGGATCTCCTCCCGGGAGCAGTCCCGCAGGGCGCCATAGGCGATGTTGGCGGCAATGGTGTCATTGAACAGCACCACGTTCTGGGTCACCAGGGCGATCTGGGAGCGCAGCGCCTTGAGCGAATAATCCCGCAGGGAATGCTCGTCAATCAGGATGTCACCGCCGGTATGGTCGTAGAAGCGCGGCAGCAGACTGACCAGGGTGGATTTGCCACTGCCGGAGCGGCCCACCAACGCCACACTCTGACCCGCCGGGATGGTGAGGGTGATGCCCTCCAGCACATTGTCGAGCTGGTCCCGGTACCGGAAGGAGACATTATCGAACCGGATGGTGCCTTCGACCCGCGCCGGCGCGTAGGTACCCGGGTCCTGCTCCGGCCGCTCATCGATGGTTTCGAACACGTCGTAGGCGGCAGCCACGCCCTTCTGGATCTTGGCGTGAACCGAGGTCACCTGGCGGATGGGCTTGGCCATGGTGGTGGCGGCCGTGATGAAGGCGACCAGTTCGCCGGTGCTCATCCCGCCCCGGATTTCCGGTGCGAGCATAGTCCAGACCAGGGCAGCGATGGCGACCGCCACCAACACCTGGATGACCGGCACGCTGATGGCCTGGGTGGAGGCCATTTTCAGGCTTTGCTTCAGGTTCCGGTCGTTCACTTCCCGGAATCGCTGCTGTTCGTAGTCTTCGCCCCCGAAGGTCCGGACCACCCGGTAGCCGGCAATGGATTCCGAGGCGACATGGGTGATATCGCCCATGGAGCCCTGGATGCGCTTGCTGATCTTGCGGAAACGTTTGCTGGCGTAACTGACCACGGCGCCAATGATGGGACCGACCGCCAGGAAAATCAGGGTCAATTTCCAGTTGGTGTACAGCATGAAGCCGAGCAGGCCCACAATGGTCAGCCCTTCCCGCAGGGAGATGGTCACGGCGTTGGTGGTGGCCTCGGCGACCTGCTCGACATTGAAGGTCAGCTTCGACACCAGCCGGCCCGCGGCGTTGTCGTCAAAGTAACGCGACGGCAGGGTCAGCAGCCGGTCGAAGACGTCGTTCCGCAGGGCGTTGATCACGTTACGCCCGACGTAGCCGATGAAGTACTGGCTCATAAAGGTGCCCAGGCCCCGAAAGGCAAACACACCGACAATCATCAGCGTCAACAGGATGCGGTTGCCATCGGTGGGATTCTCGATGGCCGCGATGACGTACTCCATGGCGGCCGCCATCCCGGTGGACGCCGCGGCATAGATCACGTTGCCAATGACGGCCAGCAGGAAGGCCAGCCAGAACGGTTTGACATAGGCCAACAGGCGTTTGTAGGTCTCCCAGCTGCCAGTGGGCGTTACCCGGCCTTCGGCGGGAAGCGGATCGGTACTGCTCACGGGCTTTCAGCCTCCCGCTCGGTGGTAATGCTGAGTTTGGCGAAGCCGAGGCGACCGGCGACGTCCATGGCCCGAACCACGAATTCGTGGGCGGTGCGGGCATCCGCGGTAATGATGAACGGCAGCGAGGTGTCGCCCTCCGCCAGCTCCCGCACGCCCCGCTCCAGGGTGTCGCGGCGGTTATTGACCAGGGTCCGGTCGTTCAGGGTGTACTGGCCCTCGGCATTGATCACCACGTCGATCTGCTTGACCTCGGCGGGCGCGGCCGGCTCACCACTGGCTTCCGGCAGTTCAACTTCCAGGTGACTCTCCCGGGTGAAGGTGGTCGAAACCATAAAGAAAATGAGCAACAGGAAAACCACGTCGATCAGTGGCGTCAGGTCTACCCCGACTTCCTGACTTCTCTGGCGCTTGAACTTCACGGCGTTCAGGCTCCTTCCACGTCGATTTCGCGATCTCCGTGCACCACTTCGACCAGCTTGATCGCCTCCTGCTCCATGCCAACCACCAATTCATCGACCCGGCGGATGAAATACCGGTGCGCGATCAGCGCTGGAATCGCGACGCTCAGGCCGGCCGCGGTGGTGATCAGGGCTTCGGAGATGCCACCCGCGAGGTTACCGGCGTTACCGACTCCGGCCAGCTGGATTTCGGCAAAGACCTTGATCATGCCGATGACGGTGCCGAGCAGGCCAAGCAGCGGCGTGATGGTGGCCACGGTGCCCAGTGGGTTCAGGAACCGTTCCAGGTCGTGGATCACCTGGCTGGCCTCGTGTTCGATGCTCTCTTTCATGATCTCCCGGCCGTGCTTGGCATTCAGCAGACCACCGGCCAGAATCCGACCCATGGGCGAGGAACCCTGCAGGGCCTTGAGCTTGCGACCGTTGAGTTCCTTTTTCTTGATCCAGCGCCACAACTCGTTGACGGTGTGGGACGGCGTCACCCTGGATGCGCGCAGGGTCCAGAAACGCTCCATGATGATGGCCAGCGCCAGAATGGAACATGCAACAATCGGCACCATCAAAATGCCACCGGCTTTCAACAGCTCGAACACGCTCGGTCTCCCTGATAATTTACAAGCCGCGCTACTTTAGCATAGGAGCCCTCGCAGGCCACACCCGTTGCGTCACGGTATCCGACATCGCTCGCGGCCCTGCCCCGGCGAGCCAATCCAGAAGGGTGAAGCTGTACGCTGTTCGGCCACCACCAGCCCTTCGTCCGCGACCGTCAAGGTCAGCATGCCGGAACAGGCCGTACTGAACGCGCGGGCCTTGGCGGCCCGATAGCGGCCGGTGACCAGCGGATGGGGATGCCCGAACCGGTGTCGGTACCCGGCCGAATACACCACCACATCGGGCTTGAGCGCCGCGACCCAGCGGGCCGACGACGACGTCCGGCTACCGTGGTGGGGCGCCAGCAGCACCAGGGTCTGCGGTGCCTCCGGCAGCGGGTCTTCAGCCAAAAACGCCAGGTACTCCGCCTCGACCCGGGCAGTAATGTCCCCGGGCAGGATCCATTCGGTGCGGGTCGGCGGGTGTTCGATGCGAAGCACGCAGGAGGCGTCGTTGGCGGTTTCAGGCCGGTCCGACCGCCAGTAGCTGATGCGGAGTTCCCCCAGCGGCTCAACGGACTCCCGACAGGCCTGAAGCGGAAAGCCGGCCGGCTCCGGCAACTGCGACCGAACCTCGGGCAGCTCACCCGACACCAGACGATCGACCGCCACAGAGCGGACCAGCGCGGCCAGGTCGCCGGCGTGGTCACTGTCACCATGACTGATCACCAGGGTTTGGATGCGGCTGACGCCCAGGGCCTGAAAGTTCGGCAACAGGGTCGACTCGACGGCAGAAAAAACACCGGGAACCGCGGGCCCCAGGTCGTACACCAGCACCTGATCGTGGTGACGCACCAGCAGCGACAGCCCCTGGCCCACGTCGAAGATCCGGATCTCCGGCTGCTCGATGAACGCATTGGTGCGCGCCGGTTCGGCCGACCCCAGGTGCGACACCAGCCAGGCCACGAGGGCAAGGGCGCCGAGCAATCGCGCACCCGGTGCCGGTACGCGCACCAGAATCAGCACCAGCACCGCCAGCAGCGCCACCTCCGCCGGCGTTGCCGCCAGACCCGGCAGCGACCCCTGAGCCAGACCCGACAGCAGCTGCCAGAGCGCGCCCAACACCCAATCGAACAGGGTCGCGATCGGCCCGGACAATGCCGGCACCAGCATCGTGACCAGGGCACCCGCGATCAGGACCGGCATCACCACCAGGGATACCCAGGGGATGGCAAGCAGGTTTGCGACCATACCGGCCAGCGGCTGGCCCTGCCCGAACCACTGAAGCACCGGCCAGAGCCCGGCAAAAATGGCGAATTGCGCGACCAACAAGCTCCTTAGCCAGCCGGGGCGCTCAAGCTGGCCCGAAAACGCCAGGATCAGCACCGCCACGGCGCCAAAGGACAGCCAGAACCCCGGGTCCAGGGGCGCGAATGGATCCAGCATCAGGACCCCGGCCATGGCCACGGCAATGGCCTGCCAGGGTGAACTCTGGCGCGCCATCAACAGCGCCCAGCCGCCCACCAGCACCATCAGCAGGGCCCGCCGGGTCGGTACTGTGAATCCCGCCATCAAGGCGTAGACAAGACAGGCGACGGCAATGGCGACAAAGAGCAGTTGTCGCTGCCGCCGCTCACCCAGCCAGGACACCGGAGCCAGCGCCAGGAGTCGGCGGGCAATCAGGCCGGCAGCCAACGCCACCAGGCTCAGGTGCAGGCCGGAAATGGCCACCAGATGCACGGTACCGGTGGCTTTCAGCACCTGCCAATGGCTGTCGGTCAGCAAGCCCCGATCGCCGACCAGCAATGAGTTGACGAGCGGCAGCTGCCGGGCTTCTGCGAAGGTGCTAGTCACCCACCGGGTCACCGCCAGGTGGGTGCGCCGGTACTGGCAATGGAGCCCACATCCAACGTCGGGGTCGAAACCGGCTGACCGCACCGTGCCGGTGGCTCGAAACCCGTTGCGAAACAGCCAGTCCTCATACCGGAATCCGGCGTCGTTGAGGGTGCCATGGGGGCGTTTCAGCACCACCTCCAGCCGCAGGCGGTGCGCCGGCAGCACGGGTGGCTGCTTGCCGTACCAGGCCAGCCGGAGCTTGCCGGGCAGTTGCCCTGCCCCGAAAGGTTCGTCCGCCAGCGGGTGCCATCGGGTAACACAGAGACTGAACCTGAGGCTGCGAAAATGGCCAACTGACGGGATGTTGCAGACGTAACCCGAGACCGCCACTTTGTGGCCCTCCAGGTGGCCAGGCAAGACTTCGGCCAACCGGCCCTCGGCCTGCCAGGCGGACCAGCCGAGCCCCAGCATCAAGGCCGCCAGCACACCGGCGACCGGACGGACGAAAGCGCGGCCAACCGCAACTGCAATGCAAAATGCCGTAATAAAGCCCGCCAGGAACCACTCTGGTGGTGGCAACACCGACAATCGATACAGTAAGATAACGCCGCAAGAGAAGGCGATAACGCCCGCGACCACTGAACCGCGCGCCCGCACGGGCCGGGTTTGACTGATGGGAAATTCGGACAATCCTTGTCCTCCGGATTTAACGACTCGCCGGCAGCCTCCTTGCTACCGGACCCGACACGCGATCAACAGGCAGAGCTTCCAATGCCAAAGAAGTTCATGAAACGCTATCTGCCAACACCAGAGAAGGTGAAAGCGATGAAATCGCTTCATTTTCTTGGCGATATCCTTCATGAGCCGAATCTGTGGCACATCAATCGGCACAGCGTCGCCCGCGCCTTCCTGGTGGGCATCTGGTTCTGTTTTATCCCCATGCCATTCCAGATGATCGGCGCCGCCTTCTTCGCCATCTGGTTTAACGCCAACCTGCCGCTGTCGGTGGCCCTGGTCTGGATCAGCAACCCGATCACCATGCCGCCGATCTTTTATTTCAGCTACAAAGTGGGCACCTGGGTCCTGGACCGGCCGGTCCTCAATTTCGAGTTCCAGCTGTCCTGGGCCTGGATCAGCGAACGCCTGGTGGACATCGGCATTCCGCTTTATCTGGGCTCCCTGATCGTGGGTACGGCGGCCGCCTGCATTGCCTATCTGATCATCCAGTTCCTGTGGCGCCGAAAGATCCGGTCCGACTGGCGGGTGCGACGCCACGCCCGCCTTCGGCGCAAGCAGCCCGCCGATCAGACCTCCTGAATCAGTCGTCCCTGTTCCAGGCGCAGTACCCGCCCCAGACTCCGTGCCATGGTCATGTCATGGGTCACCATGACAAAGGCAATACCCAGCTGATCCCGCAGAGACTCGATCAACGCCTTCACCCCGGCGCCGGTCTGCTCATCCAGGTTGCCGGTGGGTTCGTCCATCAGCACGCACTCCGGCTCGTTGACCAGGGCGCGGGCAATGGCCACCCGCTGGCGCTCACCGCCGGACAACTCCCCCGGCTTGTGGCCCAGACGCTGGCCCAGACCGACGCGGTCCAGCAGCGTTTCCGCCCTGGCTCGGGCGTCCTTGACGCTCATACCGCCCAGCACGCAGGGCATCATCACGTTTTCCAGGGCCGGGAACTCCGGCAGCAAGTGATGGAACTGGTAGACGAAGCCCAGATGGCGGTTGCGGAATCGGGCCCGAGCCGCCTCGGACAGACGATGAATGTCGCTGCCGCAAATTGCGATCTGGCCGGAGGACGGCCGGTCGAGGCCGCCCAGCAAATTCAGCAGGGTGGTCTTGCCGGCCCCGCTGCTGCCGACGATGGCGACGGTCTCGCCCGCGCCCACCTGAAGCGAGATGTCGGAGAAAATCGTCAGTTTTTCCGGGCCCTCGCTGTAGGTACGGGTGACCTGACGACAATCAATGACTGCGGAGGATGGCTGCATGCTTGGGTTACCTTCATTATTCATAACGAAGCGCCTCCGCCGGATCGACCCGGGACGCCCGCCAGGCGGGGTAAATGGTGGCCAACAGACTCATGGCCAGGCCTGAGCCGCTGATGATGAACACATCCGGCCACTGCAACTGGGACGGCAGATAGCTGATGAAGTACACGTCGGCACTGAGGAACTGGTGGCCTAGGGCGCCCTCGAGCCAGGATATGAAGGCGCTGATGTTGAGCGCACCCAGGACGCCGAGCCCGGTGCCGATCAGAGTACCGAACACGCCGATGACCGCGCCCTGAACGATGAAGATCCGCATGATCCGCCCCGGCGTCGCGCCCATGGTCCGCAAGATGGCGATGTCCGCGGTCTTGTCGGTCACTACCATGACCAGGGTCGACACGATGTTGAACGCCGCCACTGCGACAATGAACATCAACAGCAGACCGATCATGGTCTTTTCCATCCGGATGGCCTGGAACAGGTTGCCGTGGGTGCGGGTCCAGTCCGAAATGTAATAGCGCCCCTCCAGGGTTCGCGCCGCCTGCTCCGCCACCTTGGGGGCGGCAAACAGGTCGTCCACCAGCAGTCGCACGCCCTGGGCGCGGCCGCCGGTGCGCATCAGCTTGGCGGCATCGTCCATGTGGATCAGGGTGTAGTTGCCATCCAGCTCCGCACCAACGCTGAAAATGCCTTTCACGGTAAACCGCTTCAGGCGCGGCAGCACACCGGCTGGGGTCACCGATGCCTCCGGCAACACCACCGTGACCTTGTCCCCGAGCTTCAGGCGCAGACTGGCGGCCATCAGCCGGCCAATGATGATGCCGAACTCCCCGGATTCCAGGTCGTCCAGACTGCCGTCGATCATGTGATTCTCGATGATGGAGACGGTCTTTTCCTGTTCCGGCAGCACGCCATTGAGCATGACCCCGCGCACGTTGCCACCGCCGGTGACCATACCCTGGCCCTGAATGAAGGGCGCGGCCGCCAGCACTCGGGGGTGCTGCTGAACCTGCTCATCAACGCTGGCCCAGTCCTGCAGGGGACCGGATCCCTCGATCACGGCATGGGGCACCATGCCCAGGATTCGCTGCTTGAGCTCGCGGTCGAAGCCGTTCATGACCGAGAGCACAATGATCAGGACCGCCACGCCCAGCATCAGGCCGATCATGGAGGTCAGTGAGATAAAGGAAATGAAGTGATTTCGACGTTTGGCCGCGGTGTACCGCAAGCCGATATAGAAGGATAAGGGTCTGAACATGGAGAGGCGCCTGTCGCTTCCTTCGGGTCTGTCGTGGTCTGGTCTTTCCGTGTCAGCCTTTCGGCGCCGCGGGAAGCTGCTAAACTGTTACAAACAATGAAAATTCACATGTCCGGAGCCAGGATGCAGTCACCCAACACCCCGAACGAGCCCGAGGAAAACAGTCCCGAACGCCGGGATTTTTTCCGTATCGAGGATCGAATTGGCCTGGAAGTCCGCAAGCTCTCAACCACCGTCAGCACCGAGGACAAGGTCATGGACGGTGATCATCTGGAAAGCCTCAAGGCCGAGTTCCGACGACTGGATCAGGATGTCCGATCGCAACTCGCCAGTCTTGCCGAGCGTGACCGCCTGCTGACCGGGCTGATCAAGTCCTTGAACGGCAAGCTCGACACGCTCGCGCGCATTATGGCCTTTGAGCAAAATCCGTTGCAACCGGAAGACTGGCAGGAGGTTACCCTGAGCGAGGGTGGCATCGCCTTCTCCAGCGACCAGGCCGATTGGCAGATTGGCGACCACCTCGCCCTGACCATGACCCTGCCCCCCGAACTGTTCCAACCCCACGCCATCGCCCAGGTGTTGGACCTCCAGCCCACAAACGGCGGCGCCACGAGGGTTCACGCCGAATTTGTCCGGATCCAGGATGCCGACCGGCAGCAGATCGCCCGGCATGTGATGCGGTGGCAAATCCGCCAGCGGCAAAAGCAGTAAACTCTGTGAAATCAGGTGACTTTTGCCAGTCTTTTAAAGATATTACGCTTTATCCATATGCTGCCGACCCAGTCTCGGACGGCCCCGGCTTTTCAAGGGAGACGATTTGATGAAAGCAAACAAAACCATGCTCGGCACACTGGCCCTGGCCGCCAGCCTGACCCTGGCCTCGGTACCCTCGGTGCTCGCGGAACAGTTGAGCATCCCGGTCGGCTCCCAGGCCGATCGCGAGGCCGTTAGCACTCCGAAGATCGGCATGAGCCAGTCCTCGGTGCGCGCCACCTACGGCGATCCGCTGGAGATCCGGGGCCCGGTGGGCCAACCCCCGATCAGTCAGTGGCACTACCGCAACTTTGTGGTCTATTTCGAACGGGATCGGGTGCTGCACGCGGTGCTCAAGCCTAACCGCTGAAGCAACGACGAAGGCGTCGTGTTGAAATTTGTGTCAGGAGACTGACGTTGCACCGGCCGTTGGATAGAATGGCGGTTTTCTCGATCTAAGGTAGCTGTAAAGTGACATCCAGACGTATGCTGCCCGCCGAATGGGCCCCGCAGAGCGCCGTAATGCTGACCTGGCCCCACCCGGGCACCGATTGGTCCGAACTTCTCGACCAGGTCGAACCGGTATTCATGGCCATTGCCCGGTCCGTGCTTCGATTCGAACACCTGGTGATCAGCTGCGAGCACGTCATCCGGGCCCAAGAGCTCCAGAACGAACTGAACCAGTTCGCCCAGCAGCAGGGTCTGCCGGGACGGGTCATTTCGGTGCCGGCGCCGGCCAACGACACCTGGGCCCGGGACCATGGCCCGATCACCGTGGACACCGATGACGGCCCGACGCTGCTGGATTTCCGGTTCAACGCCTGGGGCGGCAAGTTTCCCTGGGAAAAGGACGACGCGCTGAATCGCCACCTGGCCAACGCCGGCGCCTTCGGGCGCTGCCCGCTGCAGCCGGTGGACTTTGTGCTGGAAGGCGGCTCCATCGAATCCGATGGCGAGGGTACCCTGCTGACTACCAGCGAATGCCTGCTAACGCCCACCCGCAACCCGTCGCAGGATCGCACCGCCATCGAACGGCTGTTGTCGGAATTGCTCGGCGCCGATCGCATGCTCTGGCTCAACCACGGCTACCTGGCCGGGGATGACACCGACAGCCACATCGACACCCTCGCCCGGTTCTGCGCACCCGACCATATCTGCTACGTCGCCTGCCCCGACCCGGACGACGAGCACTACGCCGCCCTGGCCGCCATGGAGGAGGAACTCAATCAGTTCCGCCAGCGCGACGGCAGCCCCTACCGGTTGACGGCACTGCCCTGGCCGGATCCGATCTATGATGACGACGGCCAGCGGCTGCCCGCCACCTACGCCAATTTTCTGATCATCAACAACGCCGTCCTGTTGCCGGTGTACGGAGTAGCCCAGGATGACGACGCCATTGCCATCGTCGCCGACCTGTTCCCGGACCGGGAGGTGATTCCCATTGATTGCCGACCACTGATCGGCCAGCACGGCAGCCTGCACTGCGTCACCATGCAGCTGCCGGCAGGAGTCGTCGTACCATGAGCCCGACACAACCCGGACAGACCCTGAACCTGGCGGCCATCCAGCAGACCTGCAGCAGCGACAAGGCGGTGAGCCTGGCGACCACGGAAAGGCTGGTGCGCGAAGCTGCCGCCGGCGGGGCCAACCTCGTGGTTCTTCAGGAGCTGCACGCCACCCTGTACTTCTGCCAGACCGAGGACACCCAGGTGTTTGAACTGGCCGAACCCATTCCCGGCCCGACCAGTCAGCGGCTGTCGGAGCTGGCGCGGGAACTGGGCATCGTACTGGTCGGCTCGATCTTCGAGCGCCGGATGAACGGCGTCTACCACAACACCGCGGTGGTGTTTGACAGCGATGGCACGCTGGCCGGCCTGTACCGCAAGATGCACATTCCGGACGATCCCGGATTCTACGAAAAGTTCTACTTCACCCCTGGCGATGCCCAGTTCAACGACGGCCGCAGCGGTTTCACGCCGATCGAAACCTCCGTGGGCAAGCTCGGCGTTCTGGTGTGCTGGGACCAGTGGTACCCGGAGGCGGCCCGCCTGATGGCCCTGGCCGGGGCCGAGATCCTGATTTACCCGACGGCCATCGGCTGGGACGTCACCGACGACCCGGACGAGCAGGCGCGCCAGCTCGACGCCTGGGTCACCGTCCAGCGAGGCCACGCCGTGGCCAACAACCTGCCGGTGGTCGCGCCCAACCGCGTTGGCACCGAACCCGATCCGTCCGGGCACTCCGAGGGCATTCGATTCTGGGGCAACAGTTTCATCTGCGGCCCGCAGGGCGAGTTCCTGGCCCGTGCCGATGACAGCAGCGAAAGCATCTTGAGCGTGACCCTCGATCGCAGCCGCTCGGAATCGGTTCGCCGCATCTGGCCGTATTTGAGAGATCGGCGGATTGACGCCTACGGCGACATCCTCAAACGGGTCCGGGACTGAAGGACAGTATGAAACAACTGGTCGACACCGTAGTCAGCGAACTCAACCAGATTTTGCTGGGTAAGGATCAACAGGTACGGCTGGCCCTTTGCGGCCTGCTGGCCCGCGGGCACCTGCTGATCGAAGACATACCGGGCATGGGCAAGACCACCCTGTCGCACGCCCTCGCCAAAATCCTGGGGCTGAGCTACCAGCGCATCCAGTTCACCAACGACCTGCTGCCCGCCGACGTGCTGGGCTACTCGATGTACGACAAGGAAGCCGGCAACCTGGTGTTCCACCCGGGCCCCATTTTTGCCCAAGTGGTGCTGGCCGACGAGATCAACCGGGCCTCGCCACGCACTCAAAGCGCCCTGCTCGAGGCCATGGAGGAGCGGCAGGTGTCGATCGAAGGGGAAACCCGCCCCCTGCCCCAGCCCTTTTTCGTCATCGCCACCCAGAACCCCATCGAACAGGGCGGCACCTTCCCGCTGCCCGAATCCCAGCTCGACCGGTTTCTCATGCGACTGCGACTCGGCTACCCCGACCCGCGCGCCGAGCGGGAATTGCTGGAAGGGGAAGATCGCCGTGTCATGACCGAGCGACTCCAGACACTGCTGCCGCAGGAAGCCCTGGACCAACTGCAGGCAGCCGTCCATCAGGTGAAGGCCAGCCCCGCCCTGCTCGATTACGTGCAACGACTGCTCGAGCAGAGCCGCCGGATGCCCGGGTTGATGTACGGCCTGTCACCGCGGGCCGGCCTCGGCCTGTTGCGGGCGGCGAAAGCCTGGGCCCTGATGGAGGGGCGCCAGCACGTGCTGCCCGACGACATCCAGACCATCTTCCCGGCCATCGCCGAACACCGCCTGGAACAGGGCGAGTCCGGGAAGAGCGCCGACCGGGTCCGACAACTGCTCGCGTCGGTTTCCGTCCTTGAGTAAATAGCAAAGTTTTATAAGCGGAATTGGCCAATTCGAATGGCAGACCGGTACATTCGTGTTAGCCTTCGCTTTTTATTTTTCAGCCTGGCCCCATGTAGGGGGTTAGCGTCGTATCGAATTAGTGAGAGACAGACATGAGCGAAACCAAGCACTCCCGACTGATCATCCTCGGCTCCGGTCCTGCCGGCTACACCGCCGCCGTCTACGCGGCCCGGGCTAACCTCAATCCGACCCTGATTACCGGGATTGAAGTCGGCGGCCAGCTCACCACCACCACCGACGTCGACAACTGGCCGGGCGACAACGACGGGGTCCAGGGTCCTGAGCTCATGCAGCGCATGCTCAAGCACGCCGAGCGCTTCGAGACCAGCATCGTCTATGACACCATCAACGAAGCCGACCTGCGCAATCGTCCGTTCCGCCTGAAAGGCGATGGCGGCGAGTACACCTGCGATGCCCTGATCATCGCCACCGGCGCCTCCGCCATGTACTTGGGCCTGGAATCGGAAGAGAAGTTTAAAGGCCAGGGCGTGTCCGCCTGCGCCACCTGCGACGGTTTCTTCTACAAGAAGCAGAAAGTTGCTGTCATCGGCGGCGGCAACACCGCCGTGGAAGAGGCCCTGTACCTGTCCAACATTGCCGACGAAGTCACCCTGGTGCACCGCCGCGACAGCCTGCGTGCCGAGAAAATCCTGCAGGACAAACTGTTTGAGAAAGCCGAGAACGGCAACGTTAATATCGTCTGGGACCACACCCTGGACGAGGTCCTTGGAGACGGCACCGGCGTAACCGGCATGCGCATCAAGAGCACCAAGGACGACTCCACCCAGGAGCTGGACCTGGCTGGCGTGTTCATTGCCATCGGCCACAAGCCCAACACCGACCTGTTCCAGGGCCAGCTGGACATGGAGAACGGCTACATCCGCATCCGTTCCGGCCTGGAAGGCATGGCAACCCAGAGCAGCATCCCGGGCGTGTTCGCCGCCGGCGACGTGGCCGACCACGTTTACCGTCAGGCGGTCACCTCCGCCGGTTTTGGCTGCATGGCCGCCCTCGATGCCGAAAAGTTTCTGGATCAGCAGGACTGAACTAAACTACGGGCAAACGCCCGTTAGGACGGCAAGCCCCTCGGGAGTCGGCCGCTGAAACTGTGCGAAGCCATGGATGGCGGAGCCAAGCATACAGGGACGTATCCACAGCGTGTTTCAGCGGCCGGCTTCCGAGGGGCCGAACTCCAAAGCAAGAATCACCCAGGCGAACTCCCACACCGGAGCAGGATGACCTCACTACCCTGGCTAGACCCGGACCAACTCTGGTTCCCGCCCGCCGACGAGGCACTCGACGATCCCGACGGACTCCTTGCCCTGGGTGGCGACCTCTCGACCGACCGACTCCTGCTTGCCTACACCAACGGCATCTTCCCCTGGTACAGCGACGACCAGCCGATCCTCTGGTGGTCACCCAACCCCCGCTGCGTGCTCGTTCCCGAAGAAGTGCACGTGTCCCGCAGCCTGCGGCGAACCCTCAACCAGAAGAAATTCAGCGTCACCGCCGACCAGGCGTTCGGCCGCATCATCCGGCTTTGCGCCACAACCCGGGCCGAAGGCACCTGGATCACCGAGGACATGATCGCCAGCTATTCCGAGCTGCATCGGTTGGGCTACGCCCACTCCATCGAGGTCTGGAACCGGGCCGGCGAGCTGGCCGGGGGCATGTACGGCCTGGCCATTGGCCAGTGCTTTTTCGGCGAATCCATGTTTTCCCTCGAGACCAATGCCTCGAAAGTCCTGATGGTGCACCTGGCGCACCAGCTCCAGGACTGGGACTACAAGATCATGGACTGCCAGGTGGAAAGCCGGCACCTGCTGACCATGGGGGCCCGCACCATTCCCCGGGGCGAGTTTTTATCTATACTCAGGGCATGCGTTGGTCGCAAACCGAAACAACGGACCTGGGAAATGCGCTGGCAATGGCCCGGGCCGGAGGCGTGAATGAGTAATCTCAGAACCCTGGTGTTCTTCGCAACCCCGCCGCACGACTGCAGTTATCTCCCGGACCGCGAAGCCACCACCATGTTTGTCGATCCCCGCGCCCACATCGACAAGCGACTGTACAGCCAGTTGACCGCGCTCGGCTTTCGCCGCAGCGGCTCCCACTACTACCGCCCCCACTGCGAGAATTGCAACGCCTGCGTGCCGGTGCGGCTACGGGTGGCCGACTTCCAGCCCGACCGCAACCAGCGCCGCGTGCTGCGCAAGAATCAGGACCTGGAGTGCACCATGGTGCCGGCCCGGTTCAGCGAGCACTACTACCGGCTCTACGCCCACTACATCGAGCAGCGCCACAAGGACGGCGACATGTACCCGCCGTCCCGGGAACAGTTCACCTCGTTTCTGGTGGATGGCGCCACCGACTCCTGGTTCATGGAAATGCGCCTGGATCAGGAACTGGTGGGCCTGGCCGCCATTGACCTGCTCGACGACGGCCTCTCGGCGATCTACACCGTGTTCAAGCCGACGCTGGAACATCGCAGCCTGGGGACCTTCGCCATTCTCTGGCAGATTGAAGAAGCCAAACGGCGCCAGTTGCCGCATCTGTACCTGGGTTACTGGATTCGCGAATGCCGTAAAATGAACTACAAGACCCGGTTCAGGCCCATCGAAGCACTGCACGACGGCCACTGGCGCGTCATGGACCTGAACTGATTTTGCCAAATGCCGACATTTCAGGCAGAATTGCGCAATTTAAAATCACCAGAAGTACTTTTCAACAGAGGTTTCTACTGAATGGCGAAATCAGATGTCATTGAAATGGAAGGCGTTATTATCGACACCCTTCCGAATACCATGTTCCGTGTTGAGCTCAGCAACGGCCACGTGGTGACTGCTCACATCTCCGGAAAAATGCGCAAGAACTACATCCGCATCCTCACCGGCGACAAGGTCAAGGTCGAGCTGACCCCGTATGACCTGAGCAAGGGCCGCATCGTGTACCGGGCCCGCTAAGCCAGACTGACATCTGAAAAGCCCCGGTTCGGGGCTTTTTTGTTGGCAGACCACCTTTCTGGCCGACACAAAAAAACCGCTGCATCGCTGCAGCGGTTTTTTGTTGCCCGGCGCTGGTACTAGACCGCTTCGGCCGGCTCGTCCTCGTAATCGAAGACCAGTTCGTCGTTGCGCAGGTGGACGTAGACATCCCCGCCCTTCTCCGACAGCCGTCCGAACAGGATCTGCTCGGCCAGGGGCCGCTTGATCATGTCCTGGATCAGGCGCGACATCGGACGGGCACCCATGGTGACGTCGTAGCCCTTGTCCGCCAGCCAGAGCTTGGCGTCCTCGTCGACGTGCAGAACCACGTGCTTCTCGTCCAGTTGCGCCTGCAGCTCGGTGAGGAACTTGTCCACCACGTGGGTGATGGTTTCCTTCTGCAGGTCGGCAAACTGAATGATGCCGTCCAGACGGTTGCGGAACTCCGGCGTGAAGGTCTTGCTGATGATCTCCATGCCGTCGGTGCTGTGGTCCTGCTCGCTGAACCCGATCGAGCGACGGGCCATGGTCTCGGCACCGGCGTTGGTAGTCATCACCAGAATCACGTGACGGAAGTCCGCCTTGCGCCCGTTGTTGTCGGTCAGGGTGCCGTGGTCCATGACCTGCAACAGCAGGTTGAACACTTCCGGATGCGCCTTCTCGATCTCATCAAGCAGCAGCACGCAGTGCGGATGCTTGTTCACCGCCTCGGTCAGCAGACCACCCTGGTCGTAACCGACATAGCCCGGAGGCGCACCGATCAGACGAGACACCGTGTGCCGTTCCATGTACTCGGACATGTCGAACCGAACCAGCTCGATGCCCAGGACCTTGGCCAACTGCTTGGTGACCTCGGTCTTACCGACCCCGGTCGGACCGGCAAACAGGAACGCGCCCTCTGGTTTCTCCGGCGCCTTCAGGCCAGCCCGGGCCAGCTTGATCGCGGTCGAGAGTGACTCGATGGCCGGATCTTGGCCGAACACCACCATCTTCAGGTCCCGCTCCAGGTTGCGCAGCAGGTCCTTGTCGCTGGTGGAAACGTTCTTCGGCGGAATCCGGGCGATGTTGGCCACCACGTCTTCGATATCGGAGACATCGATCGCCTTCTTGCGCTTGTTTTCCGGCTGCAGGCGCTGCCGCGCCCCGGCTTCGTCGATCACATCGATGGCCTTGTCCGGCAGATGGCGATCGGTGATGTAGCGATCCGCCAGCTCCGCCGCCACCCGCAGGGCCTTGTCGGTGTACTTCAGATCGTGGTGCTTCTCGAAGTTGGGCTTGAGACCCTTGAGGATCTGGTAGGTGTCCTCGACACTCGGCTCGTTGACGTCGATCTTCTGGAACCGGCGGGCCAGTGCACTGTCCTTTTCGAAGATGCCGCGGAATTCCTGGAACGTGGTGGAACCAATGCAGCGGATTTCACCGGAGCTGAGCATCGGCTTGAGCAGGTTCGAGGCGTCCATCACGCCACCGGACGCCGACCCGGCACCGATGATGGTGTGGATCTCGTCGATGAACAGGATTGCGTGCTTTTCCTTTTTCAGCTCGGCCAGCAGCCCCTTCAGGCGCTTCTCGAAGTCGCCGCGGTACTTGGTACCGGCCAGCAGCGCGCCAAGGTCCAGGGAGTAGACCACCGCGTCGGAGATAATTTCCGGTACCTGGCCGTCGACAATGCGCTTGGCCAGGCCTTCGGCAATGGCGGTCTTGCCGACGCCCGCCTCACCCACCAGCAAGGGATTGTTCTTGCGCCGGCGCACCAGGATCTGCACCACGCGCTCCACCTCGTGCTCACGGCCGATCAGCGGATCGATCCGGCCCTGTCGGGCCTGCTCGTTGAGGTTGGTGGAGTAGCTCTCCAGCGGCTTGGCATGACCGCCCTCTTCGCCCGCTTCGTCCGGGGCGGCCTGATCGTGGCCTTCCTGATCTTCGGCGCCCTGAACCCGGGAGATGCCGTGGGAGACAAAATTGACCACATCAATGCGGGCGATGTTCTGTTTCTTGAGAACGTAGACCGCCTGACTTTCCTGCTCGCTGAAAATCGCAACCAGTACGTTGGCTCCGGTCACTTCCTTCTTGCCGGATGACTGGACATGAAACACGGCCCGCTGCAGGACCCGCTGGAAGCCAAGGGTCGGCTGGGTTTCGCGTTCGCTGTCATTGCTTGGGATCAACGGTGTGGTGGAGTCGACAAATTCAACCAGCTCTTCCTGGAGTCGCTGGAGATCGGCCCCACAGGCCTTGAGAACGCCCACCGCCGATTCGTTGTCCAACAGGGCCAACAACAGATGCTCCACGGTCATGAATTCATGACGCTTGTCGCGGGCATTCTTGAAGGCCGTATTCAGCGTAATTTCTAGATCTTTGCTCAGCATGGGCCACCCCAACGTCTGTCAGTCCGCACGTTCAATCTCGCAAAGGAGCGGATGTTCGCATTCCGAAGAATA
The DNA here is from genome assembly GCF_034555935.1 of Marinobacter qingdaonensis. Classification (NCBI taxonomy): domain Bacteria; kingdom Pseudomonadati; phylum Pseudomonadota; class Gammaproteobacteria; order Pseudomonadales; family Marinobacteraceae; genus Marinobacter; species Marinobacter qingdaonensis. Next base: position 2,308,209 of record NZ_JAYDCJ010000003.1, on the reverse strand, counting down.
CTGGTTCACCTGTGCCGCCTTTGTTTCTGCGATGTCTCGGGTATACACCCCACATACGGCTTTTCCCTGCGTATGGACGAGCAGCATCACCTGCGTCGCCTTTTCTTCGTTCATACCGAAGAACGTCATTAACACGTCTACCACAAAATCCATCGGTGTGTAGTCGTCGTTCAGGAGCACCACGCGATATCGCGCGGGCCGCTTCAGGGCGGGCTTCTCAGGCGCAACGCTCAGATCGTCCTGTCGCCCTGGCTGATCGTCCTCCCCTTGATTAAATATTAGTAGAGAATCTTCGATAGTCCGCATCATTCTGTACCGGTTATCGGTGCCCTTGGCTTAATGTGGTTGTCTGACCCCGTGTTTTCAAGCAGTGCCGAAAACCGGGCGTGAGTTATTTATCAATACGGACATGATACCGGTTCCGGACCCGGTCAAACCACACATTACAGCAGTGGAAACTATTGACTAGCGCCCCCGATTGGTCGAAAGTTAGGAGGTATTGTTAAATTATGTAAATTCGTACGAGAGTTCTGTAACAGGGGTCCGCGCCGGAGTGCCGGGCGGAAGGCTCACAACACCAATAATAAAATGTGACAGCACATGAACAGGGGAGTTCATCATGCCAAGAGGCAAGGTCAAGTGGTTCAACAATGCCAAGGGGTACGGCTTTATTATTGAGGATGGCTGCAGTGACGACCTGTTTGCCCACTTCTCGTCGGTTCAGATGGAAGGGTATAAAACGCTGAAAGCCGGCCAAACCGTCACCTTCGACAAGAAACCGAGCGACAAAGGCGTTCACGCCATCAACATCGTTCCGGACGAGCAGCCCCAGAAACAAGCCCAGGAGGGCGCAGGCTCCTCAGCCGAAACGAAATCCGGGGCCGGAGAATCCAGCGAGGGCGATTTCCCACCCCGTGCTGCCAGCGCCTGACGCTGTCCCGCCCGCTCCAGCGGCGCGCCGGCTGACTGGTTGGCGCACGCGGCCTCCACTGACTCTCGCCAGTGGCAGCTCAATACTTTTGTAAAATTCCCGCCCAACTCCCTGTTCCCGGCTCCAAACCACTTGCCGGCCGGGGCTTTGCCATCCCACGCAGTTGCAGTAACCTTGCCGACCACATTCACGGCACCGCGCAGGATTTCCGTACCGGCATGGCCAAGCTGATCCTCTTCAACAAACCGTTTCGCGTCCTCAGCCAGTTCACTGACGACCGCAAGGATCCGAGCAAACCGGTCCGGGCCACCCTGGCCGACTGGCTGGACATACCCGGCGTCTACCCTGCCGGACGCCTGGACTACGATTCCGAGGGCCTGCTGCTGCTCACCGACACCGGTGCGTTGCAACATCGCATCGCCTCGCCCACGCAAAAAATGCCCAAGACCTACTGGGTTCAGGTCGAAGGCCAGATCACCGAGGCCGCCCTGACCCAACTCAGGCACGGCGTCACTCTGAAAGACGGCCTGACTGCCCCGGCCACTGCCGAAGGCATGCCCGCGCCCGCTGAACTCTGGGAACGGCACCCGCCGGTTCGCCACCGGGAAGCCATCCCCACCAGCTGGCTGCAGCTGACCATCACCGAGGGTCGCAACCGGCAGGTGCGACGCATGACCGCGGCCGTCGGCTTCCCAACCCTGCGACTGATTCGCTACCGTATAGGCGACTGGACCCTGGATGGACTGGCACCCGGCCAGTACCGAAGCACCGAGATCCACGTCCCGGCGCCGACCAACCGTCGCAAGCGTCCGAGCCAGCGCAAAGCCCGTACCGCCACGAGGAGCAAACCGAAACGATGACCTGGACTCCCCACGCCACCGTAGCCGTTATCATTGAAGACGATCAGGGCCGCTTCCTGATGGTGGAGGAACACAGCGGTGGCCGCGTGGTGTTCAACCAGCCAGCCGGGCACGTCGAGGAGGACGAAGCGGTATTGGATGCGGCTCGCCGGGAAACCCTGGAAGAGACCGGCTGGGAGGTCGAACCCGAGCACTTTCTGGGCGTCTATACCTACAAGGCTCCAAGCAACGGCGTAACCTACTATCGCTTCTGCTACGCCGCCCGTGCCCTGCACCGGGTCTCCGAGCAGTTGGATACCGGCATCATCGCCGCCCATTGGCTGACCCTCGATGCCATCCGGGCGTTGGGCGACCAGTTGCGCAGTCCGCTGGTGCTCGAATGCATAGAAGATTACCGAAACGGGCGCCGCTATCCGCTGGAAGTGGTGGTGGACGCGCAGACGTAACCCCGCTCCAGTGATAGAATCCCGTGTTTTTCACCCGGAATGAAAGGGCTATGACCAACTCCGCCGACCACAGCGCCAATGCAAACACCCGTGTCATCGTCGGCATGTCCGGCGGTGTCGACTCCTCCGTCGCGGCCTGGCTGCTCAAGCAGCAGGGTTATCAGGTCGAGGGCCTGTTCATGAAGAACTGGGACGAGGACGATGGCACCGAATACTGCACGGCCATGACCGATCTGGCCGACGCCCAGGCGGTGGCGGATGCGATCGGCATCCCCCTGCACACCGCCAGTTTCGCCGCCGAGTACTGGGACCGGGTGTTCGAGCATTTTCTGTCGGAGTATTCCGCAGGCCGGACCCCCAATCCCGACATCCTCTGCAACAAGGAAGTGAAATTCCGCGCCTTCCTGGATTACGCCGTGACCCTGGGTGCCGATTTCATCGCCACCGGCCACTACACCCGCCAGCGCCCGCTCCAGGACGGCTCGGGCCGGGCCCAGCTGCTCAAGGGCCTGGATCCGAACAAGGACCAGAGCTACTTCCTGCACGCGGTCTCCGGTGAGCGCATCGCCCGGACGCTGTTCCCGGTGGGCGAACTGGAAAAACCCGAGGTCCGGCGCATTGCCGAGACCCAGGGCTTTGTCACCCACGACAAAAAGGACTCTACCGGCATCTGCTTCATCGGCGAGCGCAAGTTCACCGACTTCCTCAAGCAGTACCTGCCGGCCCAGCCCGGCGACATCGAAACGCCCGACGGCCAGGTCATTGGTCGCCACCAGGGCCTGATGTACCACACCATTGGCCAGCGCCAGGGTCTGGGCATCGGCGGTCTGAGTGAGTTTGGCGACGAGCCCTGGTACGTGGCGGAGAAGGACCTCACCCGCAATGTCCTGATCGCGGTGCAGGGCAAACAGCACCCGCTGCTGTACGCCCGTGGCCTGGTGTCCGGGCCGATCGACTGGGTGGCCGGCGCGCCGCCCGCTGGCCAGTTCCGCTGCAAGGCCAAGACCCGCTACCGTCAGCCGGACCAGGAGTGCGAGGTCCAGGTCCTGAACGGCAACGTCAAAGTGGTGTTCGATGACGCCCAGCGGGCGGTCACACCCGGCCAGTCGGTGGTGTTCTACGACGGTGACGTCTGCCTCGGCGGCGGAGTGATCGAGGAAACCTGGCGGGATGGCGAGGCCGTGCCGGCCCGTGCCACCGCCGCGACGCAACAGGAAGCGGGCGTATGAGCCGCTCCCTCGACGATCAGACCCTGGCCCTGGCGGGCGTCTTCCAGGCCGCCAACCTGGTGCAACAGATTGCCCACAATGGCCAGTGTTCGGAAACCAGTCTGGAAACCTGCATTCGCTCCCTGTTCGCCACCAATCCGGCCTCGACCCTGGATGTCTATGGCGGCGAGTTGACCGATATCCGCGAGGGTCTGGTCACCCTCGCCTCGGTGCTGGGCCAGCAGAGCAAACAGCAGGACATCGAGGTGCTGCGCTACGTGCTCAACCTGATCCACCTGGAGTCCAAGCTCAACCGGCGCTCCGACATGCTCGAGGTGATCGGCAGCCGCATCGATCAGGCTCGCCACACCGCCAGTCATTTCGGCTTTACCCACAGCAATCTGATCAGCAACCTGGCCTCGGTGTACACCGACACCATCAGCACCTTCCGTCTGCGGATCCAGGTCAGCGGCAACCCCAGCGTGCTGCAGCGCGATGAGAACGCTGCCAAGGTGCGCGCCCTGCTGCTCGCCGGTATCCGGTCGACGGTGCTCTGGCGTCAGACCGGGGGCCGGCGCTGGCAGCTTATCTTTTCCCGCCGGAAAGTCATCGAGCGGGCCCGCCAGCTCGCCGAACAGGGCCAACGCCCACTCTGACCCCCGAGAGAACTGATTCAGGGCCGGTGCTGGTGTATCATAGTCGGCCCCAATTTCTTTTGACCCGATTCTTTGATGATTTGAGAGGTTTTCGATGGAACTCACCGCCCTGACCGCCATTTCCCCGGTCGATGGACGCTATGGCAACAAAGTCAGCGTCTTCCGAGACATTTTCAGCGAGTATGGCCTGATCAGGAACCGCGTGACCGTCGAGATCCGCTGGCTGCAGAAGCTGGCCGCTCATCCGGAGATCACCGAAGTACCGGCCTTTTCGGCAGAGGCCAACGGCTTCCTGGACCAGCTGGTGAGCGAGTTCAGTCTTCAGGACGCCGAGCGCATCAAGGACATTGAGCGCACCACCAACCACGACGTCAAGGCGGTCGAGTACTTCATCAAGGAGCGCATTGTCGAGGTGGCGGAACTGCACGCGGTCACCGAGTTCGTCCACTTCGCCTGCACCTCGGAAGACATCAACAACCTCTCCCACGCCCTGATGCTGCGTGAAGGCCTGGATCACGGTCTGCTGCCGGCCATGGATCGGGTGGTGGAGAAACTGGGCGCGCTGGCGCAGGAGCACGCCGACCAGCCGATGCTGTCCCGGACCCATGGCCAGACCGCCTCGCCCACCACCGTCGGCAAGGAATTGGCCAACGTCGTGCACCGGCTGCGCCGACAGCTCAAGCAGATCCGGGCGACCGAGTTGCTGGGCAAGATCAACGGTGCAGTCGGCAACTACAACGCCCACCTGTCCGCCTACCCGCAGGTCGACTGGGCCGCCAACGCCCGCGAATTCATCGAGAGCCTGGGCCTGGACTGGAACCCCTACACCACCCAGATCGAACCCCACGACTACATCGCCGAACTCTACGACGCTGTAGCCCGCTTCAACACCATCCTGATCGATCTGGACCGGGACATCTGGGGCTACATTTCCCTGGGCTACTTCAAGCAGAAGACCGTCGAGGGCGAGGTGGGCTCCTCCACCATGCCGCACAAGGTCAACCCGATCGATTTCGAGAACTCCGAGGGCAACCTGGGCATCGCCAACGCCCTGCTCAACCACCTGTCGGCCAAGCTGCCGATCTCCCGGTGGCAGCGTGACCTGACCGACTCCACGGTGCTGCGCAACCTGGGCGTCGGTTTCGCCCACAGCCTGATCGCCTACGAGGCCACCCTGAAGGGCCTGGGCAAGCTGGAACTCAACCCGGTTCGCCTGGACGAGGACCTGGACCACGCCTGGGAAGTCCTGGCCGAGCCGATTCAGACCGTGATGCGTCGCTACAACATCGAAAAGCCCTATGAAAAGCTCAAGGCCTTGACCCGCGGCAAGGCCATGACCCCGGAACTGATCCAGAATTTCGTGAACAGCCTGGAGATTCCGGACGCGGCCAAGGCCGAGCTGATGGCTCTGACCCCGGGCAACTACATCGGCAACGCGGCAGACCAGGCCCGCAACATTTAACGGCAGGAGTGGACTCATGGAATTGCTGGGCGGACTGACAGCCTCAGAATTTCTGCGCGATTACTGGCAGAAAAAACCGCTGGTCATTCGCCAGGCGTTTCCCGGGCTGCAATCGCCGGTCAGCCCGGACGAACTGGCCGGGCTGGCGTGCGAGGAAGGCGTCGAGTCACGGATCGTCATCGAGAATGACGACGGCAAACCCTGGCAGTTGCACAACGGCCCCTTCCCGGCCGAACGCTTCAGCCAGCTGCCCGAGCAGGACTGGACCCTGCTGGTACAGGGCCTGGACCACTGGGTGCCGGACGTCGCCGACCTGCTGGAGCCTTTTCGTTTCATTCCGAACTGGCGCCTGGATGACATCATGGCCAGCTACGCGCCCAAAGGTGGCAGCGTCGGCCCCCATTACGACCAGTACGACGTCTTCCTGCTGCAGGCCCAGGGCCATCGGCGCTGGACCTTTGGTGGTCACTGCGACCATACCTCCCCCCGGGTCGAAGGCACCCCCCTGCGCATCCTGAGCAGCTGGGACGGTGAGGAAACCGTGACCCTGGCCCCGGGCGACATGCTTTACCTGCCGCCGGGCGTCGGCCACCACGGGGTTGCCGAGGACGATTGCATCACCCTGTCCATCGGGTTCCGGGCGCCCACCATCGACGACCTGCTCACTGGCTTCAGCGATTTCTTGTGCAGCCAGGCCGACGCCAGCGACCATCTGCCCGACCCCGACCTTCAGGTTCAGGATAATCCCGGCACCATCCAGCCCGAGGTGATCGAGAAACTCGCCGCCGTGCTGCGGGAAAAGTTGGCCGACAAGCGCCAGTTGGCGCTGTGGTTCGGGCAGTACACCACCGCCCCCAAGAACCTCGATATCGTGGTGCCCACCGAGGAGCCCGCCACTGTGGCTGACCTGGCCGAGGCCATCCGGGCCGGAGAACAGCTGCGCTGGAACGAGGGCTCCCGCTTTGCCTATCACGAACTGGGCGAGGAAACCGCGCTCTTTGTCGACGGTGAGCAATACCTGCTGCGCGGCGACGCCCGCCCGCTGGCGCCCCTGATGTGCCAGGGTGCCCGCATCGACATGGCCGAACTGGCGACCTTCGCCGACGACGAGGCACTGCTGGGATTGCTGTGCACGTTGTATAATCAGGGTTCGATCTACTTCGAATAACCGTTCGCGATGAGACTGAAATTCAGGAAGTACAGCTGGCAACTGGCGCCGGGGCACATCCGTGACATCCGCCAACGGGTGTTCATTGACGAACAGAAGGTGCCGCCGGAACTGGAGTGGGACGACACTGACGAGATCGCCGACCATTACCTGGCAGTCTTGCCGGACAATACCCCGGTCGGCACCGCCCGGATGTTTTCAGCCCTGGGTGAAACCGGTCACATTGGCCGCATGGCCATTCTTCCGGGGTTTCGCGGCCGCGGTGTTGGCGAGGCCCTGCTGCAACACCTGGTCGCCGAGGCGGATGGCCAGTTCGACGAGCTCAAGTTGTCGGCCCAGGTGCACGCCATCGAGTTCTACCAGCGCTCCGGCTTTCACGTCTGCTCCGAGGTCTACGACGACGCCGGCATCCCCCACGTGGATATGCGCAGTCTGGCGCCCAGCCTGCTGGCCGAGACCATCGGCCAGCACCCCAAAGCCATGGTCCTGGGCGAGGACACCGAATCCTGGCTGTTCACCGACGAGCAGCGCCAGCTCAAGCTGATCGACTCGGTGACGGGCCAGGCCAGCCAGCGGCTGTGGCTGTACGACCGGTTGCTCGACCACGACCTGTATGACCGGCACCGGTTCCGGGAACTGATCTCCGCCCTGGCCCGACGCCACCGGCTGAGCGAGGTGCGGTTGCTGATTCACGACGACACGCCCCTGGTCAAGCGGCGGCATCAATTGGTGGAACTGATGCGACGGCTGCCCAGCCGCATCGAATTGCGACTGGTCAACACCGACTCCCCGGTGGATGATCAGCCCTTCCTGCTGGCCGACCGCGAGGGCCTGGTGTACCGCCACGATTTCTTCAAACCCGCCGGCTTCGCCAAGTTTTCCGACCCGGGCCGGGTCAAGCTGCTGGCGGAGTCCTTCCAGCGCATGTGGGACGCCGGCCGCAGCTCCCTGGAACTGCGCGAACTACCGCTCTGAGTGATGGGCCTGGGGTGCCTCGGCACCCTCGAACCGGGCACCGAACGGGGCAAACTCGTCGTCCACCTCGCTGGCCACCTCGGCGATCAGCTTGCGTAGCCACTGGTGATCGGTGTTGTGCTGCAACAGCGGGCTCCAGGCCATCTTCAATTCAAACGGTGGAATTTCGAACGGCGGCACCTTAACCACCAGATTGCCGTTGTCCTTTTGCAGCCAGGCGGCCCGGGACGGCAGGGTCGCAATCAGATCGTGCTGCTCGGCCAGCAGCATGGCCACCTGGTAGTGCCGGGTGAATACCGAGATCTGGCGCTTGCGGCCCATCCGCGACAGCGCCTCATCCACCCAACCCAGTCGCTGGACATCCTTCGGATTTACCCCGACCCCAACCCCGAACCCGGTCTTGCTGACCCAGATATGGCTGGCGTCCAGGTAGGTATCCAGGGTGAACGGTTCCTTGAGAATCGGGTTGCGGGCGTTCATCAGGCAGGCGAAATACTCGGTCCAGAGGGTTTTCTGATGAAACGACTGGGGGATTTTATCGAACCGGTTGATGGCCATGTCCAATCGGCCCTGCTCGACGTCCAGGAAACTGACGTCACTGGGGGTGAGCACGTCCAGGGTGACGTGGGGCGCCTCCTGGCGAATGCGGCGCAGCACCCGGGGCATCAGGCAGGATTCGGCATAGTCACTGGCCATGATCCGAAACACCCGGTGGCTTTCCAGCGCCGAAAACGGCGTCTTCTCCTGCACCGCCTGCTCGATGTCCGAGAGGATGCCACGCACCAGCGGCTGCAGCTCCCGGCCCCGCTCGGTGGCGGTCATCCCCTCGCTGGTCCGGACCAGCAGCGGATCGTTGAACAGGTCCCGCAACCGCCGCAGGCCATTGCTCATGGCCGGCTGGGTGATGCCCAGATGGTTGGCGGCCTTGGTTACATTGCGCTCCCGCAGCAGGACGTCGAGGTACACCAGCAGGTTCAGATCAACGCGGGATACATCCATGGGTCGCTCCTTTTGCACGTCATCGCGGGCCGGTTGCAGCAACCTGCCCCAGACTTTTATTCATCAGACCAATATACAGAAGCACGCGCATTCACGAAATAAATAGATATTTGCAACATTCACATTTCGGAACGGATTCAGCACGGTATTTCTGCTAGGCTTTCACCGACTTGCTGAATATTATCGGGATCTTGGGGCAAGAATCTGCCCGACGTTGTTGGATCCAGTAGCCGGAGCTGTAGCAGACACAATGGACGCCATCACCATCGTAATCATCCTGGCCGCCGTCGTGACGGTATCCATCGTCATCATTGTCCTGAGCCAGATGCGCGAGCGCGCCCGCATTGAGCGCGGTCGGAAGATCACCGCACAGCAGGACGCCTACAACCGCGCCGACCGCCTGCTGAGCGAGATTCCCGGCCAGTATCTGACCACCGATCTCAAGCTGCTGCTGATCAAGCGCCAGGAAGACGCTTGCGCGCAGCTGGCCAGCCTGAAAGCCGACCTTCCGATCAAACAGTGGCAGGAAGCCAGCCAGCAGCTCAAGACCCAGGTACTGGAAAAGCAGGATACCCGCTCCCCGGTCAAGATCGATTCCGCGGAAAAGTCCAATTACGTCAAGGAACTGCTGCAGAATCTGTTCAAGATGATCGAGGGCATGCACAAGAGCGGCAAGATCGACGCCGCGACCGCCAAGAAGAACCTCAAGTACGTGCTGTTTCTGGTGCACAAGACCCACGCCGACCTGCATGTGTTCCAGGCCCGGGATTACGTGCGTCAAAACCAGCTCCGCAAGGCCATTCACGCGTACCACCTGGCCAGCACCGAAATGGGCAAGTCCCGGGACAACCCCCTGGCCATGAAGGCGGTCAAGAGCTTCCGGACCCGCATCAAGGAACTGGAAGCCATGGACGCCGAGGGCAAGGATACCGCCAGTACCGAATCCCAGGCCAAGCTGGACCGCGAGTGGGATACCTTCCTGCACGACGAAGAGTTCAAGAAGAAAAAGGCCGACTACGACGATTAACGCCGGACCGCCGAGCAGGTCCGCATTATCCGAGCCAGGGACAGTAGGTACTCGTGATCAAAGGTTTCCGGAAACGCCTCTCTTTTCGCCTGACCCGTGACACCGTTCTGGTCGCCATGGCCCTGGGGCTGGTGCTCAACGTCATCCAGATTACCCTGGACTATTTCAACGCCCGGCAGTCCATGGAAGAGGAAATTCACGCCCTGATCGACATCAGCGTGAGCCCGGCGTCCCAGATTGCCTACAACATCGATGTCCGGCTCGCCGAGGAGCTGCTCGACGGTCTGCTCCGCCACCCTGCCACCATCGACGCGCGAATCATCGACAACGACGGCCAGACCATGGCCGCGGCGAGTCAGAGCAGCCCCGATTCCCCCTACCGACGGATCAGCGACCTGCTGTTCGAGGCCAGCCGGGTGTTCAGCCAGGAGCTTCGGGTGCCGCAGCTGGAAGATCTGCCCCTGGGCCAGCTCATCGTCACCATCGACACCTACCATTACGGCCTGCAGTTCCTGGAACGGGCCAGTTACACCCTGGTCAGCGGCCTGCTGAAAAGCCTGATCCTGACCGCGGCCCTGCTCGGTATTTTCTACCTGGTGCTGACCCGGCCGATGCTGAACGTGATCAGCGCCCTGGGCCAGGTCAAGGCCAGCTCTCCGGAAAAGGTGCGCCTGCCGGTGCCGGCGAACCACCAGGAAGATGAAATCGGCACCATGGTCGGCATCATCAACCAGCACCTGGAAACCATCGATTCCAGCCTGGCCCAGCTGCGCACGGCCGAGACGGCCATGAAAAATTACTCGTCCCAGCTGGAACAGGAAGTCGACGACCGGACCCGGGAGATCTCCGAGAAGAACGAGGCCCTGCAACGGAGCAACCGCGCCCTGATCAAGGCCAAGGAAGACGCCATGCGCCGGGCTCGGGCCCGGGCCAACTTCCTCGCCAGCATGAGTCACGAGATCCGCACGCCCCTGAACGGCGTGCTCGGGATGCTGGGCCTGGCCCTGGAGGGCAATCTGGACCCGACCCTGCGCGACCGGCTGGAGGTCGCCTTCAACGCCGGTGAAAGCCTGCTGGGGCTGCTCAACGACATCCTCGACATCTCCAAGGTCGAGGCCGGCAAGCTGAGTCTGGAAAACATTCCCTTCAGCATGCGCAACCTGATCGAGGAATCGGCAACCCTGCACGCCCAGCAGGCCCGGCGCAAAAACATCGAACTGGTGAACGAGATCGATCCGGCCCTGCCCGAAAGCTTCTTGGGCGACCCGACCCGCACCCGCCAGATCCTCAACAACCTGCTCAGCAACGCCATCAAGTTTACCGACGAGGGTTCGGTCTTCATCAAGGCCAGCTACGCCGACGGCAGCCTGCGCCTGGATGTCATCGACACGGGTATCGGCATGTCGTCCGAGGCCCTGCACAAGATCTTCTCACCCTTCTCCCAGGCCGATGCCGAGACCACGCGCCTCTACGGCGGTACCGGTCTGGGCCTGACCCTGTGTCGGCAGCTGGTGGAACGCATGCACGGTCAGATTCTGGTGGATTCCCGTCAGGGCCGTGGCACCCACTTTACGGTGACCCTGCCTTTGCCCATGCACGAGGACAGCAGTCGGGACGAGTTGCCCAAGGTCGCGGCGCGGCTTCGAAATATCGGGGTAACCCTGGTGATCGGCCCCGGCAATGCCCATCGCTCCCCCATCGAACGGCAACTGAGGGCCTGGCGTATCCCGGTGTGGGAACCCGAGGACGACCAGGGCGGCGTTTTGATAGCCATGGCGGAGAACGGCGACAATCCGGCGCCCGACCTGGCGCAAGGCTGGCAAGGTGAAGGGGTTATTCTGGCCAATGCCACCGGAACCTCGAACCGGAGTGGCGCCAGCCACCAGTTCCTGTCCCTGCCGCTGCGGCGGGATGAACTGTATCGATGCCTGTGCCGGGTGGTCGGCATCCTGCGGGAGGACACCGAGGTCCAGCCGATTCCAACCCTGACCCCGGCGACCACACAGGCCACCCTGAAAATCCTGCTGGTCGAGGACAATCAGGTCAATCAGATGGTGGCCAGCAGCCTGCTGAAAAAACTGGGCCATCAGGTCGATCATGCGGAGAATGGCCAGCGCGCGCTGGAGGCGCTTGAAGCCGACCGCTATGATCTGGTGTTGATGGACTGCCAGATGCCGATCATGGACGGTTACGAGGCCACTCGCCGAATCCGCAAGAACCCGAACTGGCGTGACCTGCCCATCATCGCGGTGACCGCCAATGTCATGCAGGGCGACCGCGAGGACTGCATCGCCGCCGGCATGAACGATTACGTGACCAAGCCCTACAACCGGGACGAGTTGCGGGCGGCCATCACCCGCTGGGCGCCTCCCCTTCCAGAGCACTGAGCATCGCCCTGAGTTCCTGGCGGAGGGCCTGCAGCCGTTCGGGCGCAACCCCAACCCCACACAGCAGGCGCTCCGGCACCGATTGCGCGCGCGCCCTCAGAGCCTCGCCCTCGGCGGTCAGGGTCAGGGTCACCACCCGCTCGTCCTCAGCGCTGCGCTGGCGCAGCAGCAGACCACGCTCGGCCAGACGCTTGAGCAGTGGCGTGAGCGTGCCCGAATCCAGCCGCAAACGCCGCCCCAGGTCCGACACCCGGGTCTTGCGCCCGGCCCGGGCCTGCTCCCAGAGCACCAGCATCACCAGGTATTGCGGGTAGGTCAGCTCCAGTTCGGCCAGCAACGGCCGGTAACGGGCGGTGACCGCCCGGTTGGCGGCGTACAGGGCGAAACAGACCTGGTTGTCCAGTGACAGCAGGTCGTCGGCGTCGGCCATGATTACAGCAGTTTCTCAATGTCGGCCCGGATGTCCTCGGGCTTGGCGGTCGGCGGATACCGGCGGATCACCTGCCCATCCGGGCCGACCAGGAACTTGGTGAAGTTCCACTTCACTTTCTCCGAGCCCATCAACCCTTTCGCCTCGCGCTTGAGAAACTGGAACAGCGGGTGGGCCCCGGCACCGTTCACTTCAACCTTGGAAAACATCGGGAAATCGACGCCGTAGTTCAGGCTGCAGAACTGGCTGATGGCCTCGTCGTTGCCCGGGTCCTGATTCAGGAACTGGTTGCAGGGAAAGCCCAGGACCTCGAACCCGCGCCCGCCCAACTCCTTGTGCAGCGTCTGCAGGCCCTCGAACTGGGGGGTGAAACCACACTTGCTGGCGGTGTTCACGATCAGAAGTGCCTTGCCACGGTATTCCTCCAGGCTCTTCTCATTGCCCTGTATGTCGCGAACGGTGAAATCGTAAACGTTGGCCTCGGCCATGGGACTCTCCTTGTTTTGATCGATATTGAATTGCTGGAAATTGGATTGTGCACAACCTTTTTTCAAAAACCAAGATCAGTGGGAAAGAAACCCGGACTTTCTCCAATAAACTTCAGGTTTGCCCGCTAAATCTGCCTCATCACGCCACAATTCATCATAATTCCCCTGTTGTCGCCGGCCTTTGCTCCGCTAGAATAAAAAGCCATTGAGCAGACACCTTCGATTCGACAGCAGACCAAGGAAATTCGGGCCTTATGCAGAACTACTTCAAATCCGCCAAGCTGGATAACGTGTGTTATGAAATACGTGGCGTGGTTCTGCGGGAGGCGCGTCGACTGGAGGAAGAAGGTCACCGGGTGCTGAAGCTCAACATCGGCAACCCGGCCGCCTTTGAACTGGACGTTCCGGAAGAAATCCAGCAGGACGTCATCTACAACATGCACCAGGCCCAGGGCTACGTGGAATCCAAGGGGCTGTTCTCGGCCCGCAAGGCGGTGATGCATTACTGCCAGCAGCGTGGCATCGACAAGGTCGACATCGACGACATCTTCCTGGGCAACGGCGTCAGCGAACTGATCGTCATGTCCATGCAGGCCATGCTCAACACCGGCGACGAGGTGCTGATCCCGGCGCCGGACTACCCGCTCTGGACCGCCGCGGTTACCCTGTCCAGCGGCAAGCCGGTGCACTACCGGTGCGACGAGGCCCAGAACTGGTTCCCGGACATTGACGACATCCGCAAGAAGATCACCCGCCGGACCCGGGCCATTGTCCTGATCAACCCCAACAACCCGACCGGCGCCGTCTACTCCCGGGAGCTGCTGGAACAGGTGATTGAGCTGGCACGCCAGCACAACCTGATCGTGCTGTCGGACGAAATCTACGACAAGATCCTGTACGACGGCACCGAGCACGTCTCCACCGCCGCCCTGGCCGACGACGTACTGTTCTTCACCTACAACGGCCTGTCCAAGAACTACCGGGCCGCCGGCTACCGGTCCGGGTGGATGATCATCAGCGGTGCCAAGCACCGGGCCACCGACCTGATCGAAGGCATCGAGATGCTGTCGAACATGCGCCTGTGCGCCAACGTGCCGGCCCAGCTGGCAATCCAGACGGCACTGGGGGGCTACCAGTCCATCAACGACCTGGTGGCTCCCGGCGGGCGACTGTACGAGCAGCGCGAAACCGCCTGGCGTATGCTGAATGACATCCCCGGCGTCAGCTGCGTGAAGCCCCAGGGCGCTCTCTATCTGTTCCCGAAACTGGACCCGAAACACTTCCCGATCGTGAACGACGAGAAGCTGGTGCTGGACCTGCTGCTGCAGGAGCGCATTCTTCTGGTTCAGGGTTCGGCGTTCAACATCGACGACAAGCAGCATCTGCGAGTGGTGTTCCTGCCCCGCGAGGACACCCTCGGTGACGCCATGGGACGCCTCGGCCGTTTCCTGGGCAATTACCAGCAGTAGGAGTGGTTGTGGCCGACCTTCACATCGAGGAGTTCTACAAGGACGTCGCCATCGCCCTGGTGCAGCTGTACGGGGCCTTTCCGCGGCGGGTCAACCTGTTCGTCGAAGACATTGCCGGCCCGGACGAGCCCGACGAGTTCGGCTTGCACAGCAAGCGCCACATGGCCTGTTTCGGAGCCCTGCTCTGGCTGGAGGAGGAAGGGTTGTTGCGCTACGTCGACACCATCCGCCAGGAAGCCCTGGACCAGGCGGTACTGAGTCAGACCGCCTTTGTCCGGCTGAGCGCGCCTGCCCCCTCGGCCCTGGCCCGGGCCCTGGGCGGCCAGCGCGACGTCGAGGCCGATGCGCTGCCGTCCTCGGTGCAGGAGGACCTGTCCACCTACATCCATCTGATCCGGACCGCCCTGAGAAGCGGACACTCGGGCCGGATCAGCCAGGTGATCCAGGCCACCTTCTTCGCCGACACCAGTGAATAAAACCGCACCCGGGTATTGAAGCCGGAACGGTTGGCCGCATATCACGGTCAGAAGCACCACCAAACGGTTTTCATCAACGGTTTCAGGGATTCACCATGAGAATTTTGTTGTTTCTAGCCACCAACCTGGCGGTCATCCTGGTAGCCAGCTTTACCCTCAGGCTGCTGGGCGTCGACAGCTACCTGTCCCAGCACGGTATCCAGTACGGTCCGCTGCTGGCCTTTGCCGCGGTGTTCGGGTTTGCCGGTGCGATCGTGTCGCTTCTGATCTCCAAGCCCATGGCAAAGTGGAGCACCCGGGCCCAGGTCATTGAGTCGCCCCGGACCCCGGCCGAGCGCTGGCTGGTGGATACTGTGGCCGAGATGGCCCAGAAGGCGGGCATTGGCATGCCGGAAGTGGCCATTTTTCCGGCGTCCCAGTCGAACGCCTTCGCCACCGGCTGGAACAAGAACGATGCCCTGGTGGCGGTGAGCGAAGGCCTGCTGCACCGCTTTAACAAGGACGAGATCCGCGCCGTTCTGGGCCACGAAATCGGCCACGTGGCCAACGGTGACATGGTCACCCTGGCGCTGATCCAGGGCGTGGTGAACACCTTCGTGATCTTCGCGTCACGGGTGATCGGCTCGTTTGTGGACCGGGTGGTGTTCAAGAACGAAAACGGCCACGGCATCGGCTTCTTCGTGGTCAGCATCGCCGCCGAACTGGTCCTCGGTATTCTCGCCAGCACCATCGTGTTCTGGTTCTCCCGCCGCCGGGAATTCCGGGCCGACATTGCCGGCGCCCAGCTGGCCGGCCGGTCGGCGATGATCAGCGCCCTGGCCCGCCTGA
This sequence comes from Marinobacter qingdaonensis, assembly GCF_034555935.1. Taxonomy (NCBI): domain Bacteria; kingdom Pseudomonadati; phylum Pseudomonadota; class Gammaproteobacteria; order Pseudomonadales; family Marinobacteraceae; genus Marinobacter; species Marinobacter qingdaonensis. The sequence continues at coordinate 2,292,399 of NZ_JAYDCJ010000003.1, read as the reverse complement.
AGCAGGAAAGCGAGGTGCCCGACCAGATGCCCGACACCCTCCAGGCCTTCGGCATCAACCGTGGCGCCCGGGGTGGACTGAGCGCCCTGTTCATGACCCATCCGCCGCTCGAGGAGCGGATCGAGGCCCTGCAACAGGCCAGGCTGTAAACGAAAAAACCGGGGCTTTGCCCCGGTTTTTTGTTTCGCCCTGACGGTCAGATTTTCAGTTTGAAGCCAATGGCGCGAAAACTGTCCTGCAGTGACTTGCTGGTGCCCTTGAGCTGAACTTTCAAGCTGGAGCACTCGCGCCGCACCGGGTAATCCCGGCGCAGGCGGTCAAACGCCGCCGCCCGCTCATCGGCCGAGCCGCCCATGGCGGCGCGCAGCCGGGCATCGTCGGCGCGGGGGTCGTAGCAGGCCCGCAGGGCAATGCGCAGCGCATCCTGCTCGTCCGCCGCACTGGTGAAAGACACCTTGCTCAGGGCCGGCTCCGGCAGAAACTGCCCGGCTTTTTTCCGTACCGGCAGCCCGAGGTAATGGCTCAGCGCCCGGTACACCATCTCGGTGCCCTGGACCTTGCCTTCCAGGCTGTAGCCACCAATGTGCGGGGTCGCCAGCCAGACCCGCTCCACCAGCTCCGGGTCGATCCGGGGCTCCCGCTCCCAGACGTCGAGCGCCACCCGCGGGGCGTTCGCCTGACCGAGGCGCTCGTGCAGGGCCCGGGCATCAATGACCTCGCCGCGACCGGCGTTGATCAGCAACTGATCGGCCCGCAACCGGTCGAGCCGGGCGGCATCCAGCATCCGGAAGGTGGCGTGCTTGCCGTCCCGGGTCAACGGCGTGTGGAGGGTCACCACGTCGCACTCCATGGCTTCTTCCAGGCTGACAAACTGCTCCTCATCGCCCTCGGCTTCGGCCCGGGGCGGATCGCACAGCTTGACCTCGAAACCAAGTCGTTCCAGCTTGCGCGCCAGCTCGCCACCGACGTTGCCGACCCCGACGATGCCGACACTCATGGCGGTCCAGTCGGACAGGGCCCGGACCTCGGCATGAACCGACAGTACCGAAAGCACAAACTCCGCCACGCTGTTGGCGTTGCAACCGGGTGCGGCGGCAAAGCGGATGCCGCGCTCGGCCAGCCAGGCCTGATCCACGTGGTCGGTGCCGATGGTGGCGGTACCGACAAAGCGCACCCGGCTGCCTTCCAGCAACTCCGGACCGACCCGGGTGACCGATCGCACCAGCAGGACGTCTGCGTCCTGGACATCGGCGGCGGTCATGGTCCGACCGGAGACCCGGCGGATGTCCCCGATGTCGCCAAAGAAGGATTCCAGTAAGGGAATGTTCTCATCAGCTACGATCAACATAGTGGCACTCGGTTCTCTCAGTTCCTGCGCGGACGCTGGTTGCGACCGCCGGGGCCGCCACGACCGCCCTGGGGACGACGCCCGCGCTTGCGGGTGATCGGCGGGTTGGCCATCGGCGTCATCAGGGCCTCGTCGGGTACGGCGGTCTTCAGCTTCTGGCTGATGTAGGTCTCAATCGCCGGCAGCGCAAAGGAATCGTCCTCCCCGGCGAAGCTGACCGACACCCCGTGCTTGCCGGCCCGGCCGGTACGGCCAATGCGGTGGACATAATCCTCGGCATTATCAGGCAGATTGTAGTTGAAAACGTGGGTAACGCCGTTGACGTGAATACCGCGCCCGGCCACGTCGGTCGCCACCAGCACCTGGATATTGCCTTTCTTGAACTGGTCCAGCGTCTTCAGCCGCTTGTTCTGGGCAATCTCACCGGACATCAGGGACACCTTGACCCCCTGGTTGCGCAGGTCTTCCTCCAGATCGCGACACTGGTCCCGACGATTGGCAAAGACAATGGCCTTTTCCACTTCCGGACGCTGCAGGTAGTTGACCAGCACCGGCAGTTTTTCGTCCTCGCCCACCAGGTACACCGTCTGTTCCACGCGTTCGGCGGTTTTCTGCTCCGGCTCGATCTCGACAAATTCGGCGTTCTTGGTCCACATCGACGCCAGGTTCAGGACGTCCTGATTGAAGGTGGCGCTGAACAGCAGGGTCTGGCGGTCATCCTTGGCCGTGCACTTGCGGATGATCCGCTTCACGTCCGGGATGAAGCCCATGTCCAGCATGCGGTCCGCCTCATCAAGGATCAGGATATCGAGCTGGTCCAGGAACACGTCCTGGGAACCGAGAAAGTCGATCAGCCGACCCGGGGTGGCAACCAGGATGTCCACCACCTCGTTCTGAAGCTGGTCCCGCTGCTTGTCGTAATTCATGCCACCAACCACGGTGACCACATTGTGGCCGGTGTGGCGGCACAGCTGCTCAGCGTCCTTGGCGATCTGCATGGCCAGCTCCCGGGTCGGCGCCAGGGCCAGCACGCGGGGCTCGGAAGCAAACCGCTCGCTGTCCGCCACGGGGGTTTCCAGCAGGCTCTGGATCGCGGTGATCAGAAACGCCGCGGTCTTGCCGGTGCCGGTCTGGGCCTGACCAATCAGGTCCTCACACGCCAGGGTCCAGGGCAGGGTCTCCGCCTGGATGGGGGTGCAGTATTCGAAGCCGATCGCCGTAATGGCGTCCAGCAGGCGCTTGTCCAGGTTCAGATCCTGGAAGCGGAGATCGCCGGTGTGCTTTACGTCAGATGTCATACAGTCTCAGTTTCCCTCGAATGGTTCGGTTCGAAACCAGGCGGAGCAATGCGCTGAAGGTCTTGCCGCCAGTTTGCGAGCCACGAATCGGTGGTTCCGTAAAAGCGTTTCAGGGCAGCCGCAAACGCCGCCGCGCGGCGCGGCAGGCCGGTTGCCAGATAGTGCTCGGCCTGGCGGCAGACATTGCGCCGAAAGGTTCGCTCGTTGGCGCCCCCGTCTCCCGACAGGTTGTCCAGGCTGATGTGAAAACGCGATCCCGCGGCCGTGGCAAACAGCCATTCCAGGGCCTGCGGCTTCACCTCAACCTGCTCAAACGCCCGTTGCTGTTCCGCGGTACGACCGTCCGGACAGTACCAGTAACCGTAATCATGAAGTGTGCGACGGTGCGCACCCGCAATACACCAGTGACTGATTTCGTGCAGAGCGCTGGCATAATAGCCGTGCGCAAAGACCACCTGGGCAAGCCCGTGCGTCCCCTCGGCTGGAATGTATTCGGGTTCGCCGCTGCCTTTGACCAGAACCGTCCGGTGGGTTTCCCGGAACAAGTCATTGAACAGCATGATAAGATCGTTTGAACTGTGATTCATTGGCTGGCTATTGTGCGACTTTAACGCCGGCAATGCCAGCGGGAACTTTGCGGCCGCCCCTCTGTCCACTGGCATCGAGCGCCAACGCCCGCCGCCGGTATTCCCGGCGGCGCCTTTACCGGCACAACCAGACCACCAACTATCAGGATTCGACCCATCAATGACAGCCCCCGCTGCAACACGCCCCAGCCGATGCGCGCTTGCCCTGCCCCAGTTACTGCTGTTTGCCCTGACCCTGGCGTTCACCGGCACGGCCTCAGCCCTGGGCTCCAGCGGATCGTCACTGTTCGGCGGTAGCACCAACGGGTTCCTGCCGGTCGACCAGGCGCTGCAATTTCGCTACAGCACCGACAACGGCGCCGTGATTCTGAACTGGGACGTTGCCCCCGACCATTATTTGTACCAGGGCCGGATCAGCGTGACCGCGGTGACCGAGGGCGTGCAGACCGGCGCGCCGGAGTTCTCCCTGGCCAGCACCACCATACACGACGAATATTTCGGCGAGGTTGAGGTGTTCTATGACCCGGTGGAAGTCCGGGTGCCGGTGTCGCTGCCGGACGGGGTGCGCGAGGCCGAACTGAAAGTCACCTACCAGGGCTGTGCCAATGCCGGCCTGTGTTACCCACCGCAGACCCGCGACGTCCTCTACTTCCCGGGCAGTGGCGCCGACGGCGCGGCCGTGGCCACAGTTGGCGCCCAGCCCTCCGGCACCCCTGCCAGCGCCATTCCGGGGGCGGCCACCGCCGGCACCGGGTCGGCCACGGGCCTGGCCGGGTTTCTTTCCAGCCAGAGCACATTGATGATCGTGGGCGTGTTTTTCCTGCTCGGCCTGGGGCTGACCTTCACCCCCTGCGTATTGCCCATGGTGCCCATCATCTCCACCCTGGTGTCGGGCCAGAACACCCGCACCTCCGGCCACGCCCTGGCGCTGTCGCTCAGCTACGTGCTGGGCATGGCCCTGACCTACGCCGCGGCCGGGGTGATCACGGGGTTGCTTGGGGCCAGCTTCAACCTGCAGGCCCAGTTGCAGTCACCCTGGGTCCTGGGCGGCTTCGCGGCCCTGTTCCTGCTGTTTGCCCTGTCGATGTTCGATGTCTTTGAACTCCAGCTGCCCCGGTTCATCCGTGAACCGCTGAACAACGCCAGTCATCGCCTGACCGGCCGCCGCATGGTCAGCGTGTTCGGCATTGGCGCCCTGTCCGCGCTGATTGTCTCACCCTGCGTGTCCGCGCCCCTGGCCGGCAGCCTGCTGTACATTTCCACCACCCAGGACGCCCTGATGGGGGGCCTGGCCCTGCTCGCCCTGGGCCTGGGCATGGGGGTACCGCTGATTCTGGTGGCGGTCGGTGGCCGCAAGCTGCTGCCGAGCACCGGGCACTGGATGACCACGGTCAAGCACTTCTACGGCATTCTGCTGCTGGCGGTTGCCATCTGGCTGGTGGAGCGGATGGTTCCGGCCTGGTTGGCGCTGACCCTGTGGGGGCTGCTGGTGGCCATTACCGGGGTGCAGTTGGGTGCCTTCGACGCGGCCCGGGCGGGCTGGGAGCGCACCCGCAAGGGCCTGGGGCTGGTGATGTTTGCCTACGGCCTGGCGCTGTTGGCGGGCGCCGTGGGCGGTGCCACCGACCCCCTGCGGCCGCTGACTCCCTTCACCTCAGGCGCGGGGTCACTGACCGCGGGCTCCGAGCCCTCGCACGCGCCGTTCGTGCGGGTCGAGGCCCCGGCCCAGATCCGAGCCATGCTGCGGGAGGCCCAGACCCAGAATCGCCCGGTCATGCTCGATTTCTACGCCGACTGGTGCATCTCCTGCAAGGTCATGGAACGCACCGTGTTCAGCGATCCGACGGTGATCCAGGCGCTCAGCCCCTACACCCTGCTGCAGATCGACCTGACCGACAACACCCCCGAACAGCAGGCGCTGCTGGATGAGCTGGGACTGTTTGGGCCGCCGGCGATTCTGTTTTTCCGCACCAACGGCGAGGAACTGGCAGGACAGCGGGTGCTGGGTGAAATGGATCGTGGCGAGTTCATGCGCCACCTGGATGGGCTGAACGCCGGCGTCTAAGTCAGTCGCTCAGCCATCGCCCCGACGGATCACAAACACAAACTCGTCGCCCAGCTCTTCTTCCTGCACCAATTCGTGACCGAGGAACTGACAGAACCGGGGGATGTCCCGGGTGGTCGAGGGATCCGTCGCCACCACCCGCAGCAGGCACCCGGGCTCCACCTCATTGATGCGGTTGTGCAGCATCATCACCGGCTCCGGGCAAAAAAGGCCCCGTGCGTCCAGCTCTGCGTCGTAATCTGAAGCCGTCAAAACCTTCTCCTGCATCTGTAACCTGTTATTTCGGAAAAACCTGCTAAATTATTGTTTATAGTTGTTAAAGATGGAGCTGAATCATGATTCGAGTGCTGATCGAACGTCATATTGCCGAAACCCTTGAAGACGCTTACGAGCAACGGGCCCGAAAGGTTCTGCAACAGGCCATCAGTGCACCGGGCTTCATCTCCGGCGAGACCCTGTCCGACAGCCACGACCCGAACCACCGCATCACCCTCGCCAACTGGCGCTCGGAAGCGGACTGGGACCGCTGGTATCGGTCCCAGGAACGCCGGGACCTGATGTCCGAGCTGGTGCCCATGATGGACCGGGAGGAAATCATCACCGTGCTCCAGCAAAGCGCCATCTGACCGACCGGGCTCACCCGGTCCGTTCAATAAAGCAGGTGATTTCCTCGCGGTCGTGGTAAAGGTGGCGGGCCATGAGCTTGTAGCCGATGCCCGCCTCCGCCAGACCTCGAGCAATGATATCACGGCAGATCAGCCACTCCTCATAACGCTTCTTCATCGGCAATTTCAGGTTGAACACCGTGAAGCGGCACAGACCGCCACCCACCCAGTCCACCGCCAGTTGGGCGGTTTTACGGGGCTGGTCCACGATATCGCACACCATCCAGTCAAGGCCGCGCCTGGGGCGCCAGTTGTAGCCATCGGCTTCGACGTGCTCGACCTGGCCCGAAGCCATCAGCTCCGCCTGCATGGGCCCGTTATCCACCGCCGTGACGGTCATGCCCTGGCGCACCAGTTGCCAGGTCCAGCCACCCGGGGCCGCGCCCAGGTCGGCCGCCTTCTTGCCGCCACCAAGGTAGTCCAATGCCTGCTCGGGTGGCAGGAACACCTTCCAGGCCTCTTCCAGTTTCAGCGCCGAGCGGCTCGGCGCCGATGCCGGTAAGCGCAGGCGCGGGATGCCGCTGACAAAGGCTGCCCGGTTGCGCTCAAGACTGTACCCCACCAGGGCCTGGCCGAAATCGGTCAGCAGCAACTCCAGTCGGGCCGGGGCGGCGGCGTCCTGATCGGCTTTCAGCAGGCCGGCGCCGCGCAGGCCCCGGGACAGCGGCGAGACCCATTTGCGGGCGAAGCGGCCCAGATCGGCGTCGGCGTTGGTTTCCGGCAGTCGGACCTCCAACCGGGCACAGCCGGGGTAGCCACGCTCCAGGCCCCGCAGCGCCTCGATGACCGCGCCCACCCGATCACTCTCGGGCAGCGGAACCCTGGCCAGCACCACGAACCAGTCCCGGACGAACACCAGGTCGGACAGGGGCAGGCGCGCCATCAGATCCTCGGCGGTTTCCGGCCCACCCAGGGAATACCAGAGCAGGCCCGCGCCTTTGCTGGGCTCAAAGTAACCGTAAATACCCCGTTCGGCGGCCCGCTCAGTCAGCTCGAGCCCCGCCTCGGCCTCAAAGCCCGGTCGACAGAAAACCACAATCTGTTGCATGCACTTACGGCTACCCCTGGGATAGCCCTGCCCCCTTAAATTTCAAACTGTTTAACAACAATCCCAGCCGGCTTTGTCTACACTCTCGCATCTATTGCCGGTGGATTATTCCTGATGTCATCTGTTCTGCGCCTGCTCACGATCCTGAGCCTCAGCCTGGTTTCCGGGCTCGCCTCGCCGGGGCCAAACCCGAGCGGCTGCCCGACGCTGAGCGCCACCGACCACCAGGCCCGGCAGTCGCTAATGCACTACGTGTGTTTTTACCGGGCCGCGCCGGGCGACCCCGCGCACCAAGCCGACGGCCCCCAGGCCCTGCCGACAGATCTGCAATGGCGACACGCGGCCGGTCACGATCTGGTGTTCAGCCATACCAAGTCGGTTTACTGGATCTCCCTGACCGTACAGAACCCGGGCAAGCACCAGGGCCTCTGGTACCTGAAACTCAACTACCCGCTGCTCGACGACGTTACCTTCTGGCAGACCGGCGCGGATAGCGATCGGCGCCTGGTGACCGGCGACCAGCGCCCCTTTGCCTCGAGGGCCATAGACTACCGGTATTTCCTCCTGCCCGTCACGCTCGACGGTGGCGAAAGCCAGACCATCACCCTTCGGGTCCAGAGCAGCGGCGCACTCAACATCCCCCTGACCCTTGAAACCCCGGATGAGGTGATCGCCCAGAGCAACCACCTGAGCCTGACCCACGGCCTGTTCTACGGGGCCCTGCTGGTCTTCGCCATTTTCAACCTGCTGCTGTTTATCAGCTCCGGCACCGCCTCTTACTTTTTTAACGCCTTTTATATGGCATCCATGGGTATGTTCATGTTCGCCATGGGCGGCTTCGCCAACCAGTATTTCTGGCCCGACAATGCCCCGGTCGCCAATGCGGCCATCCCCCTCAGCCTGGTACTGTGCGCCCTGTCCATGACCCTCTTTGGCCGGGATTTCCTGGAAATCGAGCGACGCACCACCTCGGCCCGGGTGGTCCAGGTCATGGCCTGGGTCTGTGTCGGCTTTCTGGCCCTGACCCTGGCCCTGCCCTACAGCACGACCATCCTGCTCAACACCGTGCTCGGCCTGGCGGTGATTGCCTCGCTGTTCATGATCGCGGTGGCCCGCTGGCGCCAGGGCTATCAGCCAGCCATGTGGTACATCCTGGCCTGGCTGGTCATGCTGGTGGGCGGACTGATCTACGCCCTGGCGGCGTTCGGCTACCTCGCCGATTTCCTGGTCCGCGAGGCCTTGATGCAGATTGCGGTCGGCGGCCAGGTGGTTCTGCTGAACTACGCCCTGGTCCAGCGCTGGCGACTGTTGAACGAAAAGCTGCTGTCGGTGGAGCATTCGGCCCGCACCGAACTGGAATTCAAGGTCCATGAACGCACCGCCCAGCTGCGCAACACCATGCGGGAGCTGGAGAAAGCCAACCGCCAGCTGGCAGCTCTGAGCCTCAACGACGCTCTGACCGGGTTGTACAACCGCCGCCACATGGACAACATCCTGCCGGAGCTGTGCGCCGAAGCCCGGCGCACCGGGCAGCCTCTGACCCTGGCGCTGATCGACGCCGACCACTTCAAGGCCGTCAACGACACCTGGGGTCACGGCTTTGGTGACACCTTCCTGCAACTGATCGCCGAGATCCTGACCCGCCACGTGAAGCGGCCGCGGGATGTTGCCATCCGCTTCGGCGGCGAGGAATTCGCCCTGCTGCTGCCGGGCACCGACGCCGAAGGCGCCCGCCAGGTGTGTACCGCCATTCTGGAGGAGGTAGGCGGCACGGCCCTGACCAGCCCGGACGGCACCGCCGCCCGGATCACGCTCAGCGCCGGCCTGGCCTCGCTGGCGCCGGGCGAGGATCGCGCCAGCCTGTTCGAGCGCGCCGATGAAGCCCTGTATCGGGCCAAAACCGAGGGCCGGAACCGACTCCGACTGGCCCGACCGGTCCCGGTGAATACCCCCTAGCCCGGCGCGAGGCTCTCTGCGAAGGCGCGGGCAATCCGCGCTGCTTCCTCAATCAACGCCTGCTGACTGGACTTCTGCCGGGCCAGGGGCTGAAAATCGTGATTGCCACCGTCAAGCCAGGTGATCCGAACCGCGGCCAGTTCCGGTTCATGGGCCGCCACTTCTTCGGCTTTGCCAAACGGATCCCGGGTGCCCTGGACGATCCGCATCGGGCAGGTCAGGTCCGGGAAGTGCTCGGTGCGCCAGCGCTCCGGCTTGCCCGGCGCGTGAAACGGATAGCCGAAACCCACCACACCGTCGATGCCGGTCCGCTCACTGGCCAGCACGCTGGCCATGCGACCGCCCATGGATTTGCCGCCAATCAATAACTGGCACTCATCAGCCAGGGTCTCGCGCACCTCATCCACAACCTGGGAGAACCGCTCCAGCAACCGGGGCTGACGGTCTGGCGGGCGTTTCTTACCGTCGGCGCGGCGCTTTTCCATGTACGGGAACTCGAACCGCACGGTGGCGATCCCCTCAGCCTCCAGCCGCTCCGCCAGGGTTGCCATGAACGGCGAGTCCGCCGGGGCACCGGCGCCGTGAGCCAGAATCATTACCCGTTTGGACCGGGGCCCAAAGCTTCCAGAATGGATCAATTCCAATGCATTCACCTTCTCGATTTTCGCGTCTATTATTAAAGGTCAGCCAGAGGGTACTACCCCACTCTGAAACTTCCCATCAGCTACTGAAGCAAGCTTGCCAGGTTGCTGATTTCGGCGCATTTGGCGGGATTCGGGAGTTGACCTGAGTCATTGCAAAGCGCTCATGCTTTCTCCATACTTGCGCCCGCATAATTTTATCACTCGAAACCCATTGGTAAGGCTATGAGCACAGTAAATGCAAACCTGACTTACAACTACAAGGTGGTGAGACAGTTCGCCATCATGACGGTGGTCTGGGGCATTGCTGGCATGGGCATGGGTGTGCTGATCGCATCCCAACTTGTCTGGCCATCGATGAACCTGGATCTGCCCTGGACGCACTTCGGTCGTCTCCGTCCTCTCCACACAAACCTCGTTATCTTCGGGTTCGGTGGTTCGGCGTTGTTCGCCACTTCCTATTACGTCGTCCAGAGAACCTGTCAGGCGCGACTGATCTCAGACAGTCTGGCTGCGTTTACCTTCTGGGGCTGGCAGGCCATCATGGTTGCCGCCATCATCACCCTGCCCCAGGGTCTTACCTCATCCAAAGAGTACGCCGAGCTGGAATGGCCGATTGACATCGCCATCGCCCTGGTCTGGGTTTCCTACGCCCTGGTCTTCTTCGGCACCGTGATGAAGCGCAGCAGTCCGCACATCTATGTGGCCAACTGGTTCTACGGTGCGTTCATCATCACCGTCGCCATCCTGCACATCGGCAACAACCTGGCCCTGCCGGCCGGCGCGTTCAAATCCTACTCGGCCTACGCCGGTGTCACCGACGCCATGATGCAATGGTGGTGGGGTCACAACGCGGTTGGTTTCTTCCTGACCGCCGGCTTCCTGGGCATGATGTACTACTTTGTGCCCAAGCAGGCCAACCGCCCGATCTACTCCTACCGTCTGTCCATCGTCCATTTCTGGGCCCTGATCGCGACTTACGTCTGGGCCGGCGGCCACCACCTGCACTACTCCGCGCTGCCTGACTGGGCGCAAACCGCGGGCATGGTCATGTCCCTGATCCTCCTGGCTCCGTCCTGGGGCGGCATGATCAACGGCATGATGACCCTGTCCGGCGCCTGGCACAAACTGCGCACCGATCCGATCCTGCGCTTCTTGGTGGTGTCGCTGTCGTTCTACGGCATGTCCACCTTCGAAGGCCCGATGATGGCGATCAAGACCGTGAACGCCCTGTCCCACAACACCGACTGGACCATCGGTCACGTGCACTCCGGTGCCCTGGGCTGGGTTGCCATGATCAGTATCGGCGCCATCTACCACCTGATTCCCAAGCTCTGGGGTGTACCGGCCATGTACAGCGTTGGCCTGATCAACGTGCACTTCTGGCTGGCCACCGTGGGTACCGTCCTTTACATCGTCGCCATGTGGGTTAACGGCATCATGCAGGGTCTGATGTGGCGCGCGGTCAACGCCGACGGCACGCTGACCTACAGCTTTGTCGAGGCGCTGGAAGCCTCGGGCCCCGGCTACTTCGTGCGGTTCCTGGGCGGTGCCATCTTCCTCAGCGGCATGCTGGTCATGGCCTACAACGTATACATGACCGTCCGCCAGAAAGAGGCGGTTGCGCAAGACAACGCGGCGGCCCAGGCAGCGTAAGGGGAGAGAGACCAAATGAAACACGAAATTGTCGAAAAGAACCTGGGCCTGATGATCATCCTGATCATCTTTACCATCAGTGGCGGCTTCCTGGTTGAAGTGGTTCCCCTGTTCTTCCTCCAGGAGACCAACGAGCCGGTGGAGGGCCTGGAGCCCTACTCCGCCCTTGAACTGGAAGGCCGGGACATCTACATCCGCGAAGGCTGCCACGTGTGTCACACCCAGCAGATTCGTCCGTTCCGGGCGGAAACCGAGCGTTACGGCCACTACTCGGTGGCCGGAGAGTTCGTGTACGACCGTCCGTTCCTGTGGGGTTCCAAGCGTACCGGACCGGATCTCGCCCGCGTGGGCGGCCGTTATTCCGACGCCTGGCAGCGCCAACACCTGTACGACCCGCGCAGCGTGGTGCCGGAATCCAACATGCCGGCATTCCCGTGGCTGTTTGAAGATCGGGTAGATCACACCAAGACCGCCGACAAGATGGAAACACTGCAGGCCCTGGGTGTGCCCTACAGCGACGAGCAGATCGCCAGCGCGGCGTCTGAGGTTGAAGGCAAATTCGAAATCGAGGCTCTGGTCGCGTACCTGCAACAACTGGGTACTGTGATTTCAGACAAGCGGTGATCCCGATGGATATGAACGAGTTACGCGGCATCCAAACCCTTCTGGTCATGATCGCATTCTTGGGCATCGTGTGGTGGGCCTACAGCGCCCACCGCAAGAAGGCCAACGATGAGGCAGCTCACCTGCCGTTCGATGATGACGATGTCGAAAAGCGTACTCTCGAACAGGAAAAAACGGAGAAAAAGCAATGAGTACCTTTTGGAGCCTCTGGATCAGCGTGATCGTGCTCGGTACCATTTTCGGTTGCGCGTGGCTCTTGTGGGCGACCCGTAAGAGTCAGACCACCGATACCGAGACTGACCGCACCACAGGCCACTCCTTCGATGGTATCGAAGAATACGACAACCCCATGCCCAAGTGGTGGTACTACCTGTTCCTGGCGACCTGTGTGTTCGCACTGGGTTACCTGGTGCTCTACCCGGGCCTGGGCAACTTCAAGGGCATCCTCGGCTGGACCTCGACCAACCAGTGGGAAGCCGAGATGGCGGACGCTGAAGAGCGCTATGGCGAGATCTACGCCCAGTTCGGCAACACTCCGGTCGCTGAACTGGCCGAGAACGACGAAGCCCTGAAGATGGGCCAGCGTCTGTACGCCAACAACTGCCAGGTCTGCCACGGTTCCGCCGCGCGCGGCCAGGTCGGCTTCCCCAACCTGACCGACGACGACTGGCTGTACGGCGGCACCCCGGACGACATTCTGGAAACCCTGCACAACGGTCGCCAGGGCGCGATGCCGGCCAAGGGCGTCATGCCCAACATGACCAACGAGCAGGTCGACCAGGTGGTGAATTTCGTGCTCAGCTACAGCGGTCGCGAAAAGGACGCCGAAGCCGCCGAAGCCGGCGCCGAGGTCTTCGCCCAGGGTTGCGCCGCCTGTCACGGTGCCGACGGCAAGGGCAATCAGGCGGTGGGTGCACCGAATCTGACCGACAACATCTGGCTCTACGGCTCCACCTATGAGTGGATCAAGGAGACTGTGTTGTATGGCCGCCAGAACCAGATGCCCGCCCAGGGCGGCCGTCTGACCGACGACCAGATCCAGATTCTCGCTGCCTACGTGTACAGCCTGTCCAACTAAGACAACCGGCCGGAGCAGCCGCTCCGGCCCGGTCTTTTCCAGCCTGTACCCGGCTCCGGGTACAGCCTAGAGAAGATCAGCAGACCCTCCGGGCCCGCGTTGCGCTCCATCCGTCATCGGGAGGTTTCGATGAGCAGTGAGATTCCGGTCAAGCAGATCGACCCGTCCTCTGAGCCCTCCAATAATAACCAGCCCAGAACCGTCGAGCTTTACGCCAGCCGCAAGAAAATCTACGTCAAGGAAGTGAAAGGCTTCTTCCAGCGTATCCGTAACGTCAGCCTGCTGCTGCTCATGGGCATGTACTTCCTGTTTGTCTGGCTGACCCTGGATGGCCAGCCCCTGATCCTGTTCGATCTGCCGGCCCGGGAATTTCACCTCTACGGCATCACTTTCTACCCCAAGGATTTTATTCTGCTGTCGGGGATGCTGATCATCGCCGCGTTCGGACTGTTCTTCATCACCACCCTGTTCGGCCGAGTCTGGTGCGGTTACACCTGCCCCCAGACGGTCTGGACCTTCATCTTCATGTGGGTCGAGGAGCGCATCGAGGGCAGCCGCAACCAGCGCATGAAGCTGGACAAGGCACCGCGCTCGGGCACCAAGATCCTGAAAAAATCCGCCAAGCATACGGTCTGGCTGCTCATTGCCCTGGCCACCGGCCTGACCTTCGTCGGCTACTTTTACCCCATTCGCGAACTGATCACCGATCTGTTCACCCTGCAGGCCAACGGCTGGGCTTACTTCTGGGTGGTGTTCTTCACCGCCGCCACCTACCTGAACGCCGGCTGGATGCGCGAACAGGTGTGCCTGTACATGTGCCCCTACGCCCGCTTCCAGTCGGTGATGTTCGATCCGGACACTCGGGTGGTGTCCTACGACCCCAATCGGGGTGAGCCTCGGGGTGGCCGCAAGAAAGGCGTGGATCCGGCCGAAGCCGGGCTGGGCGACTGTATTGACTGCGGCCAGTGCGTGCAGGTCTGCCCGACCGGGATCGACATCCGCGACGGGCTGCAGTACGAGTGCATTGGCTGTGCCCTGTGCATCGACGCCTGCGACGAGATCATGGACAAGATGGACTACCCGCGAGGGCTGATCCGCTACACCACGGAAAACGAGCTGGAAGGCAAAAGCTCCAAACTGATGCGCCCCCGCACCTTTGGCTACGGCGCGGTGCTGGGGCTGATGCTGGCGGCCATCGTGTTCACCATCGCCACCCGGGTCCCGGGTCAGATGGACGCGCTGCGGGATCGGGGGGCGCTGTTCAGCTTCAATGGTGAAGGCCGGGTGGAGAACTCCTACACCCTGAAGATCGCCAACATGACCGAAGTGCCGCAGACCTTCAGCCTGTCGGTGGAAGGCCTGGACGGGATCCGTATCCTGACCGATACCTCGGTGACCGTGCAGAGTGGCGAAAACCGCTCATTGCCCACGGTGGTCGATGTCGCCCCGGACGTGCTCACCCAGTCCAACAACGAGATCTTCTTCCGGGCCCGCTCGGACACCGACGAAACCCTGATCCTTGAAACTGAAAGCCGATTTGTCGGTCCAACGCGCTGATCCTGACGGCGCCGCGGCCCACCCTGTGTTAACGAGAATGACTGATATGACCGAGAAAACCCCCATCGCTCCCTGGTACCGGCAACCCTGGTTCTGGTTCCTGACCATTTTCCCGCTTGCCGCCATCGCCTGGTGCACGGTGATGATCATCGTCGCCTCCAACCTCGATGACACCATGGTCACCGATGACTATTCCAAGGAGGGGCGCGGCATCAACATGAACATCGCCCGCGACCAGAAGGCCGCCGACCTGGGCCTGGTCGCCGAGATGCGCTTCGTTGACCGTGCCATTGCCCTCGAGGTAAGCACCGACGACGGCCCGAGCAACTACCCCTACCTGGTACTGAACCTGTTCCATCCGACCCTGGCGGACCGGGACCGTACCATCCAGTTCCAGCGCACCGGCGACGGCACCTACAGCGGCAAGCTGCTGGAGGACCTGGACGGCCGCTGGTACTACGACCTGCGCGGCCCCGACAACGATTGGCGGCTGAAAGGCGAGGCCTGGCTGCCGGCCGAGAACGGCCTCACCGTCAGTTCAGAAGGCGCCGCCCAAGGGTGACAACCCTGGCGTGCTTCCACTGCGGTGAACCCGCCGCAGACCAGCCGGCCATTACCCTGGAGCTGGATGGGCAGCCCCGTCGTTTTTGTTGCCAGGGCTGCAAGGCGGTGTGCGAGACCATTCATCGGGAAGGCCTGACCGGGTTCTACCAGTTCCGGACGGAACCGGCGGTAACCCCCCGCAGGCTGTCCGATTCGGAGCTGGAACGGATCCGGGAACTGGATCACCCGCTGGCCCAACAGGCCTTCGTATCGCCGGTCCAGGGCGGCCAGGAGGCGCAACTGCTGATTGGCGGCATCACCTGCGCCGCCTGTATCTGGCTGCTGGAGAATCACCTGAAACTGCGCCCCGGTGTGCTGGGCTTTACCGTCAATCACACCACCCAGCGGGCGCGCCTGGTCTGGGCCCAGGACCAGGTCAAACTGAGCGATCTGCTGATCGCCATCCACGAACTGGGCTACAGCGCCCGCCCCTATCAGCCCGACGAGGCCGAACAGGCCTTGCGGGCCGAGCACCGCTCGATGCTGATTCGACTGGTGCTTGCCGGTATCGGCTCGTTCCAGAGCATGATGCTGGCGTTCCCGCTGTATTTTGAGATGGTCAACGACCTGTCCCCGGAGTTTGTCAGCTTCTTCCGCTGGTTCAGCCTGCTGATCGCCACGCCGGTGGTGTTCTACAGCGCCCGGCCGTTTTTCAGCAATGCCCTGAGGGACCTGCAGTCCCGGCACCTGACCATGGACGTGCCAGTGGCCATCGCCATCGGCCTGGCCTACCTGGCCTCGGCCTGGGTCACCGCCGTTGGCGGCGAAGAGGTGTACTTCGAATCCGTGTGCATGTTCACCTTTTTCCTGCTGCTGGGCCGGTACATCGAGGTCCAGGCCCGGTTCCGGGCCGGGCTGACCGGCAACGCCCTGGCCGGTTACCAGCCGAACGTGGCAAGCCGGGTCCAAAACCAGCAGGTCGAAGTGGTGCCCACCCATTCGGTGCAACCCGGCGACGTCATTCGCATTCGGCCCGGCGAGACCCTGCCGGTGGACGGGGAAATCGCCTCCGGCCAGTCCACCCTGAACGAGGCGGCCCTGACCGGCGAATACCTGCCGGAGACCCGGGTGCCCGGGGATCGGGTCCACGCCGGCAGCATCAACGGCGAGAACCCGCTGGATGTAAAAGTGCTGAAGGCCGGTTCCCAGACCCGGCTTTCCGGCATCATGCGCATCTTGGACCGGGTTCAGGCCGAGAAGCCGCCGGCGGCGCTGATGGCGGACCGGATGGCCGGCAAGTTCGTGGCCCGGGTCCTGATCCTGGCGCCCATCGTCTGGCTCGGTTGGTGGCTGGCCGGTGCCGACAACGCCTTCGACATTACCCTGTCGGTGCTGGTGGTTACCTGCCCCTGCGCCCTGTCGCTGGCGACTCCGACCGCCATCACCGCGGCCACGGTCCGGCTGCGTCGTCTTGGGTTCCTGCCCACGCGCGGCCACACCCTGGAATCCATGAACACCATTGATACGGTGATTTTCGACAAGACCGGGACCCTGACCCGGGGCGAATTGAGCCTGGTGGACTGCACGGTGGTGGGCAGCCAGGACCGGAGCACCTGCCTGGCCCTGGCCGCGGGTCTGGAGCAGTACTCCGAGCACCCGGTTGCCCGGGTCTTCCATCATCGGCGCGCCGAGGTGGTATCGGGGGTCGAAAACCACCTGGGAGGCGGGCTGTCCGGCGAGTTTGGCGGGCACAGGCTCTACATCGGGCACCGAGACTTTGTTGAACAACACACGGGCACGCCGGCCCCGGCCGCCGGCGCCAAGCACGCCGGCATGGAGATCTGGCTCGCCAGCGACACCGAATGGCTGGCCTGTTTCCGTCTGGACGACGAGCCCCGTCCAGACGCCGCCGCCGCCATCGACGCGCTGCGGCAACTTGGCATCCGCACCCTGCTGCTCAGCGGCGACCGCTCCGGGCACGTCGACCACATCGCCCGAACCCTGGGCATCGACGAGGCCATCGATCGGGCCTCGCCCGAGGACAAACTGGCGGTGCTGCAACGACTCGGCGACGAAGGCCGCCAGGTGATGATGGTGGGCGATGGCCTGAACGACCTTCCCTCCATGGCAGGCGCCGGCATCTCGGTGGCCATGGGCTCCGCCGCCGACCTGACGCAGTTGCACGCCGATGCGGTCCTGCTCAACGGGCAGCTGGCGCAGCTGGTCGAGGCGCTGAAAGCCAGTCGCCAGACCCGGAAGGTCATCCGCCAGAACCTGGTCTGGGCCCTGGTCTACAACCTCTGCGCCCTGCCCCTTGCCGCCGCCGGCCTGGTACCACCATGGCTTGCTGCCATCGGCATGTCCCTCAGCTCGCTCATCGTGGTGCTGAACGCCTTGAGGCTGGGCCGGGCCCCGACCGAGCCGCGGCATCCGCACAAACCCGCGGTTGGCGCAGAAGCCGTGTCCTGATACCTTAAACTGACGTGTTTTTCATGAGGTTCTGTCGTGCAAATCGTGATGATTCTGGTCCCGTTGGTGCTGATCGTCGTGGCCCTGGGCATCGTCCTGTTTTCCTGGGCGGTCAAGAATGGCCAGTACGATGACCTGGAGGGCCCGGCCCACCGGATCCTGTACGACGACGACAAGGACATGATTCCGGACGAGGCCCGCACCGATCGCCAACCGGGCCCCGCAGCTGACGAGTCAGACACCTCCGCTTCCGGGTCGGAGTCCGAGCAGGATCACCCGCCCCGCCAATGAGTCCGGACCTCTACCTGAGTTACCCCAGCGCCTTCCTGATCGGCCTGTTGGGCAGCACCCATTGCCTTGGCATGTGCGGCGGCATCAGCGCCTCGCTGTCGATGGCGCTGCCCGTGGGCAGTGGATTTCGCGTGCGCCAGACCACGATGCTGCTGGCCTTCAACGCCGGTCGCATTGCCAGCTACGCCCTGATTGCCGCGCTGATTGCCTTGTTGAGCACGACCGCGGTCAATCAATGGGCAGAGCTCGGGCCCATCCTGCGCACCCTGGCGGGCGTGCTGCTGATCATCATGGGGCTGTCGATGGGGCAATGGTGGCAGGGCATTCGCTACATTGAGCGGGTCGGCGCCCCGGTCTGGCAACGACTGTCGCCCCTGACCCGGCGCTTTCTGCCCGTGCAGGGACCGGGCCAGGCACTGGCCCTGGGCATGCTGTGGGGTTGGCTGCCGTGTGGTTTGATCTACAGCACCCTGGGGTGGGCGGCCCTGCAGCCCACCGTCGGATCGGCGGCGCTGACCATGGTGAGTTTCGGGCTGGGCACCCTGCCGTCCATGCTGGCAACCGGCTTCGCCGCCAGCCAGATCCAGGCACTGCGTGGGCAGTCCTGGTTCCGCAAGGCCGCCGGCGGCCTGTTGATTCTGTTCGGTCTGTGGACCCTGCCCTGGCTGGGCCTGATCGGGCACTAGGCCGGCCAGGGGCGCCGGCGCGGCCGCGCTAGAGGTTCAGAACGTCCAGCCGGCCGTAGTCCTGCTCGGGTGCCGGATCGGCAGTCTGCACCGCCTGGCGTTTGCCACCCAGACGCTCGCCCGCGCGGAAATCGTACAGATCGGTATCGGCCAGGTGCGACGGCTCGACGTTGCACATGGCCCGGAACATGGTCTCGAGCCGGCCGGGATGCTGTTTGTCCCAGGTCTGGAACATGTCCTTGATCACCTGGCGCTGCAAGTTTTCCTGGGACCCGCACAGGTTACAGGGAATGATCGGAAACTCCCTCAGGCTGGCGTAGCGGGCAATGTCCTTTTCCCGGCTGTAGGCCAACGGGCGGATTACGGTGTTGCGGCCGTCGTCGCTGTGCAGCACCGGTGGCATGGATTTGAGCTTGCCGCCGTAGAACATGTTCAGGAACAGGGTTTCCAGCAAGTCATCGCGGTGGTGCCCCAGGGCGATCTTGGTTACCCCGTGTTCCTCGGCGAAATTGTAGAGAATCCCACGGCGCAGGCGCGAGCACAGGCCACAGGTGGTCTTCCCTTCCGGGACCTTTTCCTTAACAATGCTGTAGGTGTCCTTCTCGATGATGTGGTACTCGATACCCAGGGCTTTCAGGTACTCAGGCAACACCTCTTCCGGAAAACCGGGCTGCTTCTGATCCAGGTTCACGGCGATCAGCTCAAAGGACACCGGGGCGCTTTTCTGCAGGTTGAGCAGAATGTCCAGCATGGCGTAGGAATCCTTGCCGCCGGAGAGGCAGCACATGACCTTGTCGCCGGCTTCAATCATCGAGAAATCGGCAATGGCCTGCCCAACCTCACGGCGCAGGCGCTTCTGCAGTTTGTTCAGCTCCAGCTTCTGTCGACGCTCAAGATCGACGGTTTGGGACGATTCGGGACTGGCACTCATTGCTTCGGGCATACCACAACGTTCAATGGATTGATGAGCGACGGATTATACGCATGACAAGGATTCAGGGACAGGATAGCAACATGGATAGTTCAGGAACGCCGCCGACAGGCTCCGGCAAACGCGAGCGCAACCGCATCCGCAACCGGACCGCCATCCTCGACGCCGCCCGGGCATGCTTTCGGGACCAGGGCTACGACAACACCACCATCCGGGACATTGTCCGACGCACAGACCTGGCCGCAGGCACGTTCTATAACTATTTCCCGAGCAAGCAGGACATCTTCACGGCCCTGCTGAGCGATTTCCTGACCCAGCTCAACCGCAGCCTGACGCAAAACCGGCGGGCCGCCGGTTCCAGCGAGGACTTCATCCACTCCGCCTACCTGGCGCTGTTCACCGCCACCGCCCGTGACCCCATGGTCTATGAGCTGGCCCATCACAACGACCGGGCCCTGCGGGAGCAGTTCGGGGCCGACCTGCTCGGCCTGACCATGCGATCGTTGGAGGAGGACGTGCGCGAGGCCATGCGCCGTGGCCTATTGCCGGAGCTCGACCACGGCTTCCTGTGCTCGGCTTTCTTTGGCGTGGCCTACGAAATGAGCCTGGTGGTCGCCCGCCGGGCCCACGAAAATCCCGGGCAGGCCGCGCAGGAAGCCCTGCAGGCAACCCGCTTCTCAACGGCACTGTTTCTCGGCGGTATCCCGCAGGTGTCGGCCCTTCCCTGAAGCGCACGACTCCCCTACCATTAAGACATGACCGATTCGCCGACTGTCCGCCCCACACCCGGGGCGGACGCCCGTTACGACGACCACGTACTGGAACAGCAGATCCAGCATCTGCTGGTGGCCGTGGAGCACGAACTGCGCCGGGCCCCGACCGGGCTTAGCGAACTGGCGCTGATCAAGTCGCTGCAAAAGGACCCCTGGAATCTCATTGGCAAGGTCTGCTTCGACGATCCGGAAAAACTCTACCCGGTGCACTTCCTGCTGTTCCACACCGTGTACCGGCTCCGCGACCAACTGCATGAACACGGCGAGTCCCTGAGCATATCGCCCCTGTCCATTCGCATTGACAGCCAGTCCGTGGTGGGGGGCGAGGGTTTGCCGGATCACACCGACAAGCTCCGGGAGTTCTACCTCGACCTGTCGCAATACCGGATGTCCGACGACGCCATCCTGCGCATGATGGATGACTTCTGGGCCGGACGTCACAGCGCCAACCCCGACCGCGAAGAAGCCCTGGACGCGGCCCAGCAGCTGGGATTCGACCAGGTTCCGGACGATTTCCCGGAGGTGAAAAAACGGTTTCGGCGCGCGGTGATGCAGGCGCATCCGGATCGGGGCGGCGACACCGAGACCATCCAGACACTCAACCAGGCTTTTGCCGTGCTCAAGGCCCACTTCCGGCCCTCAGATTAAGCCCGGCCTCACCGGGCCATCATCACTCAACGAAAGGAAACGTCATGGTTCTGCAGAGACTTCTGAAACCGCTCACAGGTCTGGCTCTAGGGTGCGCCGCGCTGCCATCCCACGCCGACCTGGTCGTGCTTCAGTACCACCACATCAGCGACTCGACCCCGGCCGCCACCAGCACCTCGGTTTCCCTGTTCGAGGAGCAGATGGCGATGATTGCCGACCTGGGGCTGGCGGTGGTGCCCCTGGCGTCCGGCACCGAAGCCGCGCTGAAGGGTGACGATGATGCAGCCAACCAAGTGGCCTTGACCTTCGACGACGCCTACGATTCGGTCTACCACACCGCTGCCCCCATCCTGGCCGCTCGCGATTATCCGTACACCATCTTCGTCAACACCGACGCCGTCGGTGGCCACGGCTACATGACCTGGGAGCAAATCCGGGAACTGCAGGCCGACGACAAGGTGACCATCGCCAACCACAGTGCCGATCATGGCCACCTGGCGCGCAAGCCGGGCGAAGGGGAGGCGCAGTGGCAGCAGCGCATCGAACACAGCCTGGATTCGGCCCAGGCGACGCTGGAGCAGCAACTGGGCGCCACCACCCCGCTGTTTGCCTACCCCTACGGTGAATTCGATCGCGCGCTGGAAGGCGAACTGGCGGACCGGGGCTGGTTCGGCTATGGCCAGCAATCGGGCCCGATCGGGGCCACCTCGGCGGCCACCCGACTGCCGCGATTCCCCATGGCCAACGCCTACGGCCAACTGAACAGCCTGCCCGACAAACTGCAAAGCCAGGCCTTGCCGGTGGATGCCAGCCAGTTGCCCGACGGGGTGATGACCGACAACCCGCCGGTGCTGTCGTTCGAGCTGCCCGCCGCTCTGTCCGAAGGCCACCTGACCTGTTTCGCGTCGGGTCAGGGCCGAATCGATTTCCGGACCGCCGGTGACCGGATCGAGGTCCAGGCTCCCGAGGCCTTCAATAGCCGGCGGTTCCGTTACAACTGCACCCACCCGGCCGGGGACGGGCGCTTCTACTGGCTGTCGCAGCAATGGTTGGATCTGAGTCAGCCTGAGGACTGACGCCAGGCTTCAGTCCGACCCGGCCATGCGCAGGCCGAGCTCGCCCCGGGTGACGTGGGGGATGGCCTTCGGGCCCCGGCGGGTTTCCAGCACGGTTTGCCCGACCAGGTCTTCATCCCGGGTGAAGACCACCAGCCAGCGCTCGCCCTGACCCGGGAACACCGGCACCCAGGCTTCCAGAAAGCCCCGCCGGCTCCAGGTTTCCGGGGTGAACGGGCTGACCAGGTCGGTCACCAGCCGCACCGGCTTGAGGTTCCGGTCGAGGAACACCAGGGAGGGTACGAACACGCCATCGTCGGCGTAGGAGCGCAAACGCAGGATGAAGTCGGGACGGTCTGCCAGCCCGGACAGGGCGATGGCGTGGTAGGGGCTGCGCCCGCTCAGGAAATCGTGCCAGGGCGAGGCCTCGTCGAGGTCGATGCCGAACTCGCTGGCCTCGTGCCAGTCTTCGTGGTCGTCGGTATCCAGAGCGGCGCAACACGTGGCGCTGAAGCGCTCCAGGAAATCGCCGCCCGAATCGATGCCCAGTACCGCAAAGGCATCGGGCTCCCCTTCAGGTGCGGTGCGGACCGGGGCGCTGCCGGCCTTGGCGTGATAGACACTGGCCGGCGTCAATTCGACGGGCGCCGGCGCCCGGCCCTTGTCGGCGTCCGAGCGGGTATCGGGCTGGAAGTAGCTGACCCTGAGGTTGCCCTCCGAATCCCGCCAGGTGAAATACGGCTGGCGCTGCCCCGGCCGGATGTACCCGTCTTTGGCCAACTGGCTGGCGTCGGGGTAATTCTCGAGGGTGTATTCGGAGGCGTCGGCGTCGCCCTCCGGGCCAGTCCGGGAGGGCGTCCGGGCGGTGTCCGGCGACCGGGCCCGGGCCGACTCGGCCACGGGCGGCTCCGGCTCGGACGCCCGCTTCTGCTCCGACTTGGCGATGGGGGAATGGCGCACCCGGCCCTGTTCGTCGACCCAGGTAAAATACCCCTCGCGATCCGACACCGTGGATCCGCCCACCTGGCACCCGGCCAGGACGGCGGTAACCAGTAGCCATGCCGACGATGTCATCCGTGCACGTATGGTCATGCGGTCGACCTGCCCCTTCAACGCCCCCAGGTTCAGAATTTGGTCCGGAAGCTCAGGCCGGCCATGACCACCCGCAGGGAGGTCTTGATGTCCAGCCCGGCGTAGGGGTTGTAGATGATGTTGGTGATGTTGTCACAGTTTACGTTACAGCTGGTGTCCGCCGGAATGCTTTCGATTGACTGCAAATAACTCAGGTTCATGTCGATCTGTGTGTCCTTGTCCCAGCGGTAGCCCATGCCCACGCTGTACAGGTTGGCGCCGCCGAACGGTGCCATGATCGAACGCTGGTCATCGGGAATGACCGAATCCCGGATTTCCACCCCGGCCCTGAGATCAAGCCGCGACGAGGCGTGGAACTCGGCGCCGAAGGCCCAGTTCCACTGACTCTTGAAGCCCAGTGGCAGGCGCAGGGTGCTGGAGGTGGCGTTTTCCGGCGACAGGATCTTGGCCGCGTTGAGGAATTCCAGGTTGCGGTCGAACCGGAAGACGAAGGCGTCCCATTGGGCGTAGTCGGTCCAGCCGACATCGGCGTTCAGGGTCAGTCTCGGGTGCACATCCACGCTGATACCGGTCTGGAAGTGCTGGGGATAGGTCAGGTCCATGCTGACATTCCCGGCCTCCCGGGGCGCCCCGGACGGCAGGCTGAGAATGGCCGAGGTGATGGCGCCCAGAACCGAGCCGTTCAGTCGTTGCCAGAACCCGGACCAGTCGTCGGTGTATTCGATCTCGAAGGTCCCCTTGAGGTTCATGTCCGCTTCGGAGGTGTAACTCGCCCCCCAGCTGAACCAGTCCGTGGGCTCCCACATCACGCCAACCGCGTAGGTTGGCGACAGGGTCTCCTGAACGTTGATGCTGAGCGCCCCGATGTCGTCCCAGGGCCCGATGTTGCCGCCACACAGGGCAATCCAGGGCTGCAGCGGCTCGTCGCCGCTTTCACAGTTGAAGGCGTCCTGGAGGATTTCCGCCACCCCCAGCAGCATGTTCGGGGCGCGCATGTACTGGTCGGCGGCAATGCCCATGTGGGACAGATGGATGCCGGCGCCCACCGACCACTCGTCGTTGATCTCGTAGCCGATGGTCGGTGATAGGTAGGTGGTGCGCTGCAGCGCGGTGGCCTGAGGCTGGTACCGGCCCGGGTCGTCCTTGTCGCGGTAGAAACCGGCCGCCAGCGGCAGGTAGAAGGCGTTGGCAAAGGTCAGCTTGGACCCCGGCGGGTTGATGCTGACGCCGGCCGAGGGCGCCACCGCCGGTCCGGGAGGCGCCCGCAGGATGCCATAGCCGGGCACGTACAGGGCCACGTTGTTGGTGTGACTGTGGGTGTTGGCGACCGGATCCTTCTGCTTGCCGGTCACCGGATCGGTGGCCAGGCCATCGATGCCGAAGATCTCGTAGCCGTCGGGCGCGTGGAAATCGGCGTCGATATCGAGGTAAACGCTCATCAGGTTTACCTCAAGCTGGCGGTCATCCAGCTTGGTGAGGCCGGCCGGGTTGTAATGGATGGACAGGATCCCCGGGGGATCGGCCGTCACCGCATTGCCCAGCGCCAGCGCCTTCGGATGGATGGTCAGGTTCTGCGCCAGCTGGGCCTCGGCACCACACGAGATGGTCGAGGCGATCAGCGCCGCGAGAATCCGCCGTTTGGGGCTGTTGTGTACCATGGAGTCCTTCCCTTCCCGTAAATCGTCGACGGCGCCAATCACTCTTTCAGGCCGGAGAAATTAATGGGCAGGGACACACCCAGGGAAAAGTCCGGGGCATCCTCGGTCAGGCCGATACCAAGGCTGGTGTTCACGATGGTGGTGTCGCTGACGCGGGTACCGAGCGACATGCTGAGAAACCCGGTCATCTGGTCCTGGGCGACCGCTTCACTGCCATCGCTGAAGGTCAGGATGGTTTCGTCGTTGTAGCTGAGCTGGGCGGAAATGCTCAGGGAGATGTCGTAAGACAGGGAGTAGGCAAAGCCGGCCGAGCCGGACAGGCCGAATCCGGGGTCAACCTCCACCAGCCGGCGGGCACCCCGAACCTGGTCCAGGTCATCCACCGGCAGGTTGTAGGTGGCACTGACGGAGCCGAACACCACCACCGGGTCCAGTACCTTCGACAGGCTGACACCACCGGACAGTGAGTAGTAACCGCTGCCGGTGGACAGCTGCTCGTTGATGTCGATTTCGTAGGGACTGACCCCGGTTTTGGTGGTGAAGGTGCTGAACAGGGTGGTCGACATCTTGCCGGGGACATAGGCAAACGGCTGCCAGCGGCCGGTGAAGGAAATGTCGCCGAAATCGTAGACGGTGAGTTCGTCCTGGGAGTCGTACTTCACCACCAGCGGCACCCGGGTACCGACGGTCAGGTTGTTGAGCAGGCCGTAGTCGTAGGAGAAGGCGTTGGTGAAGCTGTGGGTGGCGGACGGCACCACATCCAGGTTGCGCACCGAGCCATCGGTGATCGCCAGATCCACCCGCTGGTCGGCGGTGTAGGAATAGTCGAAGGAGTAGGTCAAGGCGTGGGTGCCTTTCTTCTGCAGCGAATAGTTCTTCTCCGCCGCCTGGAACACCTGCTCGAGCTGGCGCGAGGAATCCTCGTCGCCTTCCTGCTTGGCGAGGGCTTCCCGCGCCTGGTCCACACTTCCCTCCTGCGCCAGGGCCATGCCCGGAAGCAGTCCTGCCGTGGAAACAAGGATAACGCCTCGCACAAACCAACGATTCATCCTGACTCCCTTATTCTATTTGTCGTGTCCTGGTCCGGAACTGACCCGGAAAATTAGTGGCGACGGTAGTGCAATTGTTTTCGGGTGTTTTCCACACTGCCGTCGGGATTGTTCTTCTGCCGCTCCAGCACGTTCTGGATGCGTCTGGCGGTCGCCTCGTGAAATTCCGGAATGCGGTCGAGCGCAAACAGGGTCATGGTCTGGTCGTCCACGAAGCGCAGGTCTTCCTCTTTCAGTTCCAAGTTGTCCAGTGGCGTGTCGCTGCCGGGGAAGACAATGAACAGCACGTTGTCGTCCCACTTCTCCTCGAATTCGGCCACGGGAAACGAGATGTTGCCCACCGCGGGGTCAGCCAGGTAGGCCCGGCCGTCCCGTATGGTTCGCAGTACCACGAAGTGCTTAAAACCGGCGTGTTGGATGGGCACGATGGCGGGGTGGTCGAGATCCCTGAGGTCGTCGATGGTGGCGCGGAAACCGCCGGAGGGGTAACCGAGGGCCGTCACCAGCCGTTTCATGTCGAGCATCGAGAACGCGCGTCGCTCGACGATCCGCTCGCTTTCCCCGTAATGGAGCAACCCTTCCATGACCTGACGTTCGGACAGGTTGCGGCCAAGGTAGAAGTTCAACACCGTGGTCAGCGCCGCGCTGCCGCAACTGTAGTCGTAGGCCTGACGCACGATGTTGCGGTACTTCTGCTCGACCAGCGGCTCAACCCGGACATCGGAACGCAACAACACCGGTCCGGCGTCAACATCCTGCTCGATGACGATCGTGCCCTTGTCGATAGGCTCCACCACCGTGGCTTCCTGCGCTATCGTGAAGGTGAGAATGGATCCGGCGAGCACCAGCAGCATGTCAGACGAAGTTCCTGTTTTTATTGGCTATGACACTGATCGGGTTACACGTTGTTACGGTAAGATACAGAAAAGCCCCGGCCCTAAAAGATAACTGTGCCTCAAATCTGTCGGCGCGGAGTCGCGGCCAAAAACCCTTCTGAGAACTGGTTCAAGGCTTGGCGGCCCGGGGCCAAAAGTTGACGCCCATTGCCAAAGCCGGTATCAACGCGGATGAGCTCTCCACTTCCAGATGCAGATCCTGATGACAACAACACTCAAGCCAGGACCCCTTACCTTTATTTCCGCCAAGATCACCGCCCCCGAGGCTCCGCCCGCCCTGCTGCCCCGGGAGCGGTTCACCGACGGGCTCCAGGACCTGGACGCCGTCAAGTTGCTGTTGGTGCATGCGCCGGCCGGCTACGGCAAGACCACGACCGTGGCCGAACGCCTGGACGCGCTCAATCTGGCGGCAGCCTGGTACCGGCTGGAGGCCAGCGACAACCAGCTCAGCCAGTTTGGCGGCTACCTGGTCCACAGCCTGGACCGGGCCACCGCCGGTGGCTGTGCGGCGACCCTGAACACCCTGCAGACGGCAGGTTTTGACTCCCTGGAAGCTTTGCTGACAAGCCTGCTGGCTGAGCTCGAATCCTGGGACTCGCCCCTGATGCTGGTGCTGGATGACTACCACCTGATCGACAACCCGGACATCCACGGCGCCCTGCGCTTCCTGCTCCGGCACCTGCCGGCCAGCCTGCGGCTGGTGCTGGTGACCCGGACCCTGCCCCCCATCGGCGTCGCCCAGCTTCGGATGCAGGGCCGGATGACCGAGATCACCAGCCGGGACCTCGCGTTCGCGGCCGACGAAGCCCAGGCCTACCTGGAGCGGCGGTTACCCTTCGAGGTGTCGCGGGAAAGCATCGAACGCGCCGTGCGTCGGGTGGAAGGCTGGATCTCGGCGCTGCAGCTGTTGTCCGCGTCGGCGGCCACCAGCACTGATTTCAATGAGTTTGTCGACCAGCTGGAGGTGGGCAATCAGCACATCTTCGATTACTTCGACGAACTGGTGGGCCAGACCCTGACCGATCAGCAACGCCGGTTCCTGCTGCGCACCAGCATCCTGGACCGCTTCAATGCCGGCCTGGTGATGCGGGTCATGGATGACACCGACGGTCAGGCGCTCTTGAGCAGCCTGCTGTCCATGGGGCTGTTCATCGCCCCGGTCGATGCCTCGGCCTTGTGGTTCCGCTACCAGCCGCTGTTTTCGGTGTACCTGCGCCATCTGCTGACCTGCACCACCGAGGAAAACCGGCGCGAACTGCACCAGCGCGCCGCCGACGCCTGGCTCGAGCTGGACCACGCCGAGGAAGCGGCCCGGCACGCCGTGGCCGCGGATGATCCGGACCGGATCAACCAGGTGCTGCGCCTGCACGGCCGCAAGTTCTTCACCGAGGGCCAGTTCAGCCTGCTGCAACGCTGCCTGGACGCCTTGGCCCAGGACCAGATTGCCGAGGACCCGACCCTGACCCTGCTCCGGGCCTGGGTCGCCCAGGGCCAGTACCGTTTTGACGAAGTCGAGAACTGGCTATCCGCGGCCGAGACCCGGCTGCAGGCGTCCCTGAGCGAGGACACCCAGAAGGCGGTGCACGGTGAATTCAGTGCCATTCGAGCCCAGGTCGCGATGAATTACGGTGACGGCGACCGGGCCCTGGCCCTGGCCCGCGAGGCCATCGAGCAGGAGGCGCGCTACCTGCCCACCTCCCGGGTGGCGGCGGCGTCGGTCATTGGCGAGGCGCTGTTTGTGCGCGGTGAGCTGGAGGAAGCGATGGCGCGGATGCAGGACACCGAGCACCTGGCCCGCGCCCACCAGGCACACCAGAACGTGCTCTGGGCGCTGTGCCAGCAGAGTGAAATCAGTGTTGCCATGGGCCTGCTGCAAAAGGCCTACAACGTGCAGGAACGGGCCTTCCAGTACGCCGAGGAGAACCAGCTCAACCACCTGCCGATCCTTGAGTTCCTGTTCCGTATCCGCAGCCAGATCATGTGGGAGTGGCACCACCTGGAAAGCGCCGAACGCTGCGCCCTGCAGGGCATTGAAATTCTCGAGGCCCAGGGCGAACGCTGGTACGTGCAGAGCTACACGACCCTCGCCAAGGTGGCCCAGGCCCGGGGCCGGCAGTCCCTGTGTGCCGACTACATCGGCAAGATCCAGAAGATGCTGGCCGCCGGTGACTACCACCTAGACTGGGTCGCCAATGCCCACGCCACCATGCTGTCCTACTGGGATGCGGTGCGCGACCAGGAAGCCATCCAGCGTTGGCTTACCGTGGCGCCCGAGTGCGATCCGGACGCCGCCACCAACCACTTTTACCAGTGCAACGGCCGGAACCGGGCCCGGGCCCTGATGAGCCTGGGCCGTTGGGCCGACGCCCAGCCCCTGCTGGAGTCCCTGGTCCGGGTTGCCCGGCAGTTGGGTCTGAACACCGACCTGAACCGCAACCACATCAGCCTGGCCTACCTGTACTGGCAGCAGGAACAGCGGGAGCCGGCCCTGGCGCAACTGACCCAGGCGCTCGAGCTCGCCAGCACCACCGGCGCGGTCGGCAGTTTCCTGCGTCTGGGCAAGGTGCTCATTGTCATGCTCAAGGCGCTGATCAACGAGGGCACCCTGGCAGGCATGGAGCTGCAGCGGGCCGAGCGACTGATCCAGTTGGCCCAGCAACAGCGGGATTTCAGCCGGGCCATCCGGATCTCCCTGGACGAAGCCATCATTCAGGACATCATCGATCGGCCGGACGTGCCCGAGCTGATCCGCACCTCGCCCCTGACCCGTCGGGAGTGGCAGATCCTCAGTCTGATCCACGCCGGCCTCTCCAACGACCAGATCGCCGAGCACCTGAAGGTTGCCTCAACCACGGTGAAAACCCACATCCGCAGCCTGTACCAGAAGCAGAACATCAGCCACCGCTCCGAAGCCATCGAACTGGCCAAGGATCTGTTGAGCAAGATTCAGGGTGAATGATGGGCCAGGATGGTGCCGGACAGCGCCGGCATGGGTTTGGTAGAAGCGATGGTGGTCACGATCCGCCTCTCGTCGCTGGCAAGAATTGACCAAAGCCCGTCACCGTTCCGAGTTCGGGCGTCAGTTGTTCGTCAGTGACCGCGGCCCGGCCATTGATCAGCACGTGTTTTACACAACCCGGCACCCGATTGACCATGCGTTGCAGGTCAAAATTCTCCATCTCCGCCCAGTGCACCTGTTCGAGGTCCTGCGCCAGCCCGGCCGGATCCAGCACCGTGACATCGGCCCGGTCACCCTCGCGGATATGGCCGGCGTCAATCCCCAGCCAGTCGGCCTGCTCGCCGGTGACGCGATGCACCGCCCGCTCCAGGGACATCACCGGTTTGCCAGCCCGCTCACTGTCCAGCACCAGTTTGAGGAACCGCAGCGGCAGGTTGTAGAAGGCCATGTTGCGGATGTGGGCACCGGCGTCGGAAAAAGTGATCAGGGCGTGGGGGCTTTTTACCATCCGTCGCAGGCGGTCTTCCCGGTGGTTGCCGATGACCGTAAACCAGCGCAGCGCCCGACCGTGGGCCACCACCATGTCCAGGAAGAAATCCACCACATGGACGCCACGCTCGGACGCCAGCTCGGCGAAATTGCGTCCGACCAGGCTCCGGTCCGGGCAGTCGAGGACAATGGCATCGCCGAAATCCCGCTGCCACACCCGGGGCGACAGCTTCTCCTTGTAGAACTTCCGAAAGGTGCGGCGGTAGCCCTCGTCTTGCAGCAGTTCGTTGCGCTCCAACTGATCGCGCACATCCAGGGCCATTTCACCGGCCCCGAACTCCTCGAACAGCACGATGTCCATGCCGTCGGCGTAGATCGCGAAGGGGGTCGGCAGTAGCTGCCAGCGAAAGTTGCCGCGCAAGGCGTTGGCGATCCAGCCCACCAGGTTGGCCATGGGCCGGACCGTGGGATTGCCCTTCAGGTCGATCATGGCAATCAGGGTGGTTTTCAGGGGCTTGCGGAACCAGCCCAGGGTCTCCCGCAGATACTGGGTCACCTGCAGCGGGTTGGCGGCGTTGGGCGCGCCCTGGTGCACCCGACCGTACCGGCGCAACAGGCGATTCAGGCGGCTGACCTCGCGCCAGCGGGCGTAGGTGCTGGGCAGGCTCTTGGACCATTCGCGGTCGCCATCGACCTTGTCCCACTTCAGGCACATGGTCGACAGGCCCAGAAACCCCACCTGCAGCGCCTCCTCCAGCAGTTGCTCCATGCGGTGCATTTCCTCGGCCGTGGGGCTGACCGACCGGTCGGTGGACCGGTGCAATCCCATGACCGCCACCCGCAGGTCACTGTGGCCGAGAAAACTGATCACGTTCGGCCCCAGGGGGTGCTGGCGGATAAAATTCAACCAGCCGGCCGGAGTGCGCCAGGCCTTGTGCTCACGCAGGATCGGCAGCACCTTGTCCCGGGGCACGGTTTCGACCCGGGTGAAGATGTCGGAGGCATCCTCAGCCTCGGCACAAACCATGCTCAGGGAACAGCTGCCGATCAGCACCGTGGTGACCCCGTGACGAACCGATTCGGACAGTGACGGCGAGACGATCAGCTCGGCGTCGTAATGGGTGTGGGTGTCCAGAAATCCGGGCGTTACCCAGCAGCCGCTGGCGTCAATCACCCGGTCGGCAAGCGACGGATCCGGCTCGGAATTGAACACGCGGGCGATCTTGCCATCGCTGATGGCGACGTGGGCGATGCGCGAAGGGGCGCCGGTGCCATCGAAATAGCGGCCACCCAGGATCAAGGTGTCGTAACGGTTCATGGCGACGATCTCCGGTTTTGTTGTTGTTATGCCAAACCAGTCTATCCGTCACCCGAAATGTTTGCTGCCTTTTTGTTGAGACGGACGTCTCAGCCAGGCGACCGTCATTCGCCGGCGCAGTCCACGCACAGGGTGGTGTAAGGCAGAACCTGCAGGCGACGGGGATCGATGGCCTCGCCGCAGGCCTCGCACTCATCGCCCAGGCCATGTTCGATGCGCTCCAGGGCCCGTTCGATCTGAGCCAACTCCTCGCGGGTCTCGGTCTCCAGCGAGTCGACCACTTCGTCGTTCTGAGTCTGGGTGGCCTGTTCCTCGAAATCCTTGTCCAGGGCACCGTCCTCCCGGTGTTGATGGGCTTCAAAGCGGGTCAGTCTGGCTTTCAAATCTGCCCGCAGGGTCTCAAGTTCTGCTTTGCGATTCGTCATTCGACGCCTCCTTCGAGCGATTGGCCCGTTCGCACAGCCATTCCGGCTTATTCTTCAAGCATAAGCCGGTCTCGGCGCCGATGCCCGTCTAATTTATCTGGGGCGGCACGAGGGTGCCCGCCGGTCGCCGTCTGGCCCTCGATATGGCACTATTGCCAGCCCTGTCACCGGCGGAGACCAACCCATGATCTACACCACAGTGGCGGCCCTGGCCGCAGCACTGCTTGTTTTCACCTGGCTGGGGCTGCGCGCCCGACTGGCGGATGGCGGCCTGGACGACTATGTCACGGCCCGCAACAGCCAGGGCGCCCGCGCCCTCGGACTGTCCTTCCTGGCCTCGGGCATGGGCGGCTGGATTCTGTTCGCGCCGCCGGAAGTGGGCGCCCTGGTTGGCCCCATCGCCCTGGCCGGCTACGCCCTGGGCGCCGCCCTGCCGTTCCTGGTGTTTGCCTTCTGCGGGCCGGCCATCCGCCGTTTCCTGCCGGAGGGCCGCAGCATCGGCGAGTTCGCCCAGGCCTGTTACGGCAACCGGGTACGGCACTATGTGTCGCTGATTTCCGTGCTCTACATGCTGTGTTTTCTCACCGCCGAGCTGACCGCCATTGGCGCCATCACCGCCATGCTCTCGGGCATCAACGGTAATCTGGTGGTGCTGGGCGTCGCCATCACCACGCTGATCTACACCGCCTGGGGTGGGCTGCGGGCCAGCATTGTCACCGACCAGTGGCAGGCCTTCCTGTTGATCGGCCTGTTGGCCATTGTCGGTTTCGTTGGTTTTGGCCAACTGCCGGAACTGTCCGCGGCGCGGCTGCCGGAGGTGCCTGCCGCCAGTGCCCTCAGCGTGGCGCTGACCCTGGTGATTGCGGTCACCGCCGCCAATCTGTTCCATCAGGGCTACTGGCAGCGGCTCTGGTCGGCGCGGGACACCGGCAGCCTGAGCCGGGGCGCGATGCTGGGGGGCGTGATTACGGTCATCGTGGTGGCGCTGGTGGGCGGCCTTGGCATCCTGGCCGCGCTCAGTGGCACCGACCTGGGCAACCCGCCCATCCCGTTTTTTGCCCTGCTGAACGAGGCGCCGGCCTGGCTCGCACTGCCGGCCCTGGTGCTGGCCATTACCCTGGTGGCGTCCTCGGTGGACACCCTGCAGAATGCCCTGGCCTCTCTGGCGGTGACGGAAAAACGCGGCCTCAGTCTGAGCGCGGCGCGCTGGATCACCGTCGCGCTGATGGTGCCGGTGGTTCTGGTGGCGCTTCAGGGCATTTCGGTGTTGCGGCTGTTCCTGATCGCGGATCTGCTGTGCGCCACCGCCGTCCTGCCGGTGCTGCTGGGGCTCTGGTCCCGCATGACCACCACCGCCGCCATCCTGGGCGGGCTGGCCGGCCTGGTCGGCGCCATCCTGCCCGGCTGGATTGCCGGCGGCTCGGTCCTGGCCGGTCTTGAGGCCGCCAGTTTCCCGGGCAGTATTCCGACCCTGATGCCCTTCGTGGGCGCCCTGGTCGGTTCCGGTGTGGTCAGCGTGCTGATCGCCCTGACCCGCCCGAGGTAATTGCGGGCCTGAGCCCGCCACCCGGGCTCAGGCCACTTCCGCCGACACCTGGAACTGACCGGTCAAGCGCTGCAGCTTGTTGGCCGAGGCCTGGGTCCGCTCCGAACTCAGGGTCAGTTGCTCGATCACCCCGTTCATCACCGAGGCGCTCTCTGCCACACCCGAGGTCTGGGCACTCTGCTGGTGGTTGGTGTCCTCAATGCCGGAGATGGCCCGGAACAGCTTTTCCACCATGTGATGCAGCGCCGAATTGTCGTCGGCGGCGGCTTCGGCCTTGGCCAGCCGCTCTTCCATTTCCGTCATGCCCTCTTCCATGGTGATGACCGCGCGCCGGGTTTCCTCCTGCACGCCCGCCAGCCGCTCCCCGATGTCCTTGGTCGCCTGGGACGTGCGGCTGGCCAGTTGACGGACCTCGTCCGCCACCACGGCAAAGCCACGCCCGGACTCGCCGGCGCGAGCGGCTTCGATGGCGGCGTTGAGCGCCAGCAGGTTGGTTTGTGCGGCAATGTCGTTGATCACCAGCGCGGTCTTGCTGATTTCCTCGGTGCGGTCGTTGGCGGCCCGAATGCCTTCCGCCGACCGGTTGACCACGTCACGGATGCTCTGGGTTTCCTGGCTGACCCGGGCAAACTGGGCCCGCGCCCGCTCCACCACTTCCTCCATGCTCGAGCGCATTTCCTGGGCCGTGGTGGAGGCGTTGCGGATTTCATTGCCCTGCTCGGCGGCGCCGCGCAGCATGTCGTCGATGTGATTCAGCACCTCGCGAATGCGCTCGTCCGCCAGCCGGTTCTGGGTCATCAGCTGGTCACTGGCCTGTCGGGAATCGTTGGCCAGACTGATCACCTGGCCGACCATGCCGTCCAGGCTGTCGATGAAACTGTTGATCCAGCGCCCCAGGTCACCGGTTTCATCCCGGCGCATGCGCGCCAGATCCATGCGCTGGCGCAGATTGCCACCGCCCTCGGCAATATTGCGGATGACATCCGCCATGGCCCCCAGTTTTTCCGACAGCGGGCGGGTCGAGGACACCCGGAACAGCGCCACCAGGGCCAGGGCCGCCAACCCGTTGACTGTGCCCTCGAGCCAGAGCGGCACGCCACTCCAGGCCAGGGCAAAATTGATGGCCCACAGCAACCCCACCAGCAGAGTCAGGCGGGCCGACAGGCGCCAGGAGATGGATCGGCGCCGGTAGACCTCCTCCAGATCGCCCTCGCACATCATGCCCCAGCGGTCCGGTGACCCGGGCATCTGGAAGGTTACGCCCTTGCCGATCACCGGAATGTGCCGGTAATCGGAGTAGCCCGGGTACTTCACATAGAGGTTCTCACCCCGGGCGATGGTTTCCCGCACCCCGGGGTGCAGCTGACCGGTGGCCGGATCGGTAAAGCGGATCTCGAATTCGGTGTGCTCGCGCACGCCCACGGTGCCAAAACCGGTGCGAATGCCGTCCTTCAGGTTGTCGCCGTGGCTGAAGGTGGCGTCCTCGAACCGGGACCGGGACAGCGCAGTGCCGGTGCGGATACTGGGATCGAAGGTGCTGTCGATCATGAACAGGTAGTTGTCGCCGGATTCCTCGAACACGTGGCCGGCTTCGCGCTGGATCAGGTCACTCATGACGTCGTTCGGAATCCGCGCGCACAGCGCCGCCGGGCGGTCGTCGGCCAGACGCAGGGGCTGGTAGAACATCAGGGTGACGGCGTCGTGGAAACGGGAGGTGGTGGCGCCCAGGCCCTGGGTGACCGGGTCACGATACGGGCCGTGCAGCAAACGGGACTGCAGACCGGTTTCCACCGCCTTGGCCGGCAGGTCGCGCTGGCCCCGGCGGCCGCTGGCCGAGGACTCCAGCACCGAGCCGTCGTCACCGATCACAAACAGTTCGGAAATCTCCCGCAGCCGCCCGGCGGCGGACTGCACCAGTTCGCGAACGGCGTCCTCATCCTGCCCGTCAAGCCGGCCGGCCAGGGACTCCAGGAACGACCACTTGTGTTCGGCCCAGGCAATCAGGGCGTCGCGCCGGGTCCGCGCGATGCTCTCGAAAATCTGTTCGTTGGTTTGGTACATGCCGCGGTTCAGGAAACAGGACCAGCCCATGGCCAGTTTTCCCGTAGCCCCCCAGACCGGCAGCCAGCTGCGCTCCGCGCTGGTCAGTTTCATGGCATCGCTTTTCAGGGTCATCGTCTACACCTCCAGACCGTACATCGGCGCCGCGTCGCCTCAAGGCGCGTCGGTCGCATCGGATCAGAAGAGGTCGCTTGCAAGGTTCAGGCCGCCCCGGGGCGGTGTTCCTGGGGCCGGCGGCCGCAGCCAGCGCACCGGAAACAGGCGCACTGATTACCGGACAACCAGACCGCGCACCAAAAGCGTGCGTGACCGATCATCCGGCACTTCCTGGACCCTGGAGTGTGCCCCGGAGTGGAACCGGGCCCGGGCCCTCCGCCCGGCTACGCCCCCTCCTCCCCCGGACTACGCCAGCAAAAACTCGGGCAGGAGGATGCCCCCTGGCCAGGTTCATCCCAGTATGGAGTGAACCACCCTTTCACCACCGGAAACCAAGTGAGGCAGCATGAACAATAATCCGGACTGGTGGCGCGGCGCCGTCATCTACCAAGTTTATCCACGCAGTTTTTACGACTCGAACGGCGACGGCATCGGCGACCTGCCCGGCGTGACCGCCAAGCTGGACTACATCGCCAGCCTGAACGTCGACGCCATCTGGCTGTCGCCGTTTTTTACCTCGCCCATGAACGACTTCGGTTACGACGTGGCCGACTACCGGGGCGTGGATCCGATCTTCGGCACCCTGGAGGATTTCGACGAACTGGTGGCGCAGGCGCACCGACGCGGCCTGAGGATCATGATCGACCAGGTACTGAGCCACTCCTCGGACCAGCACGCCTGGTTCAAGGAGAGCCGCGCCGACCGCAGCAACGCCAAGGCCGACTGGTACGTCTGGGCCGACCCGAAGCCGGACGGCACGCCGCCGAACAACTGGCTGTCGGTGTTTGGCGGGCCGGCCTGGGCCTGGGACAGCCGCCGCAAACAGTATTACCTGCATAACTTTCTAGCCAGCCAGCCCGACCTGAACTTCCACAACCCCGAGGTCCAGGACCAGATGCTGGCCGACGTCCGGTTCTGGCTGGACCGGGGCGTGGACGGGTTCCGCCTGGACGCGGTCAACTTCTGCTTCCACGATCCCAAGCTGCGGGATAACCCGGCCAGCAACGCCGTGGCCGAGGGCTCGATCGGCGTGCGCAAGGAGAATCCCTACGCCTACCAGTATCACAAGTACGACAAGACCCAGCCCGAGAACCTGGCGTTCCTGCAGCGCCTGCGGGCCCTGCTGAATGAATACCCGGGCACCACCACGGTCGGCGAGATCGGCGATGACCATTCGCTGCAGACCATGGCCGATTACACCCGGGGCGGCGACAAGCTGCACATGGCCTACTCCTTCGACCTGCTGACCGAGGAGCATGGCGCCGCCTTCTTCGAGAACACCGTGCGCACCATCGAGGACAAGCTCACCGATGGCTGGCCCTGCTGGGCCATCGGCAATCACGACGTGGCCCGGGTCGCCAGCCGCTGGCAGGCCGGTTCGGACCAGCAGTTGAAGGCCTACATGGCCATGCTGCTGACCCTCAGGGGCAGCGTCTGCCTCTACCAGGGCGAGGAGCTGGGCCTGACCGAGGCCGAGTTGCGGTACGAAGACCTGGTCGACCCCTACGGCATTAACTTCTGGCCGGAATACAAGGGACGCGACGGCTGTCGCACGCCCATGGCCTGGGACCCGACGCTTGCTCACGCCGGCTTCTCGAATGCACGCCCCTGGCTGCCGGTTTATGATGAACACCTGACTGCGGCCGTATCGGTGCAACAGCAGCGAGAGGACTCGGTGTTGGCGGCCTACCAGGCGTTCCTGGGCTGGCGCAAACACCAGGAAGTGCTGCTCAAAGGCGACATCGACTTCCTCGAGAGCCCGGACGACACCCTCGTCTTCACCCGCAGCCTGAACGGGGAGCGGTTGTTGGTGGCCCTGAACCTGAGCGATCACGCCGCCCGCATCGACTTGCCCATGGCCGGCACCCCGGTTGCTGACGCGCCCGACTTTGTCGGCGGTCAGTGGCAGGGCACCACTCTGAACCTGGAGCCCTGGGGTGTCGACATCGCCCGGCTCTGAGATCCAACAGACCCAACAAGAAGAGTCCAGTTATGGCCAGCGTTACCCTACGCAATATCTGCAAAAGCTACGATGAGACCCAGGTGACCCGCAATGTGAACCTGGACATTCAGGACGGCGAATTCGTGGTGTTTGTCGGCCCCTCCGGGTGCGGCAAATCCACCCTGTTACGGATGATCGCCGGGCTGGAGGAAATCACTTCCGGCGACATGTACATCGGCAACGACCGGGTCAACAACCTGCCCCCCAAGGAACGGGAAGTGGGCATGGTGTTCCAGTCCTATGCCCTCTACCCGCACATGGACGTTGCCGAGAACATGGCGTTCGGGCTGAAACTCGCCAAGACCCAGAAGGCCGAGATCGACCGCCGGGTGCAAGACGCCGCCAACCTGCTGCAACTGGACAAGCTGCTGGCACGCAAGCCCAAGGACCTGTCCGGTGGCCAGCGTCAGCGGGTCGCCATCGGCCGCACCATCGTGCGCGAGCCGGCGGTGTTCCTGTTCGACGAACCCCTGTCGAACCTGGACGCCTCGCTGCGGGTCCAGATGCGCATCGAGATTTCCAAGCTGCACAAGCGCCTGGGCGCCACCATGATCTACGTCACCCACGATCAGGTGGAAGCCATGACCATGGCCGACAAGATCGTCGCCCTGGACGGCGGCGCCATCGCCCAGGTGGGCAAGCCCATGGAGCTCTACCATTACCCGGCCACCCAGTTCGTCGCCGGCTTCATTGGCTCGCCCAAGATGAACTTCATCCAGTGCCAGGTAGAAGCCGCCAGCAGCCAGAAAGTGACCGTCCGGCTCGCCGGCGACCACCGCCTTGAGCTGCCGGTGAACGGCGCCAACCTGTCAGACGGCGAGACGGTGACTCTGGGCGTGCGCCCGGAACACCTGCGCGACAGTGAGGAGGCGGACATGTACCTGCAGGGCGAGGTGCAGGTGGTCGAGCGGCTGGGCTACCAGACCCTGGTCCACCTGGAAGTGGACCAGGTGGACGGGGTTCTGACCATGCGCACCGACGGCGGCAACCCGGTTCAGGAAGGCGCGGCCATGACCCTGGGCCTGAACGCCAACAAGTGCCATTTGTTCCGCGCTGACGGTACCGCCTGCCCGCGTTTGTACCAGGAGCCATGCCTGGACTTCTGATTCGATCTCACGCTGTGATCAAGGGGGCCAAGCCCCCTTTTTCCTGCCTGAGAAAAAGTAAACTGAGCTACAACTGGTAAGGCGATGATCAAGTCTGATCTTCTTGGAAACTCAGAGGGGGAAGCGATTTGCCTACCGAATGGAACAGAATGCTAAACGGCGAGCTGTACAACCCTCTCGACCCGGATCTCGTCCTTGCGCGCAATCGTGCAAGGAACCTCTGCCAAGACCTCAACGTAACCCGCGAAGCGGACGAAGAGACGCGCCGGACCATCCTGAACCAACTGATTGGCAAGGGCAGCGATACCGTCTGGATCCAACCGCCTTTCTTCTGCGATTACGGCACCAACATTGAGCTTGGTGAGAGCGTGTTCTTTAATTTCAACTGTGTTGTGCTGGACGTGGCCCGAGTGCAGGTCGGCAACAATACGCTGTTTGGTCCGGCGGTGCAGATCTATACAGCCACCCACCCTTTCGATGCGAAGCTGCGAAGAGAGCAGGAGTTTGCAAAACCCATAGAGATTGGTTCAGACGTCTGGATTGGCGGCGGGGCAATCATTTGTCCGGGGGTGAAAATTGGTTCTCGTTCGGTGATTGGGGCGGGCAGTGTCGTGACCAAAGACATCCCGGAGGATGTTTTCGCCGCCGGCAATCCGTGCAAGATTATTCGCACAATTGCCGACGAGAGTTCCCTTTAGTGGCCCGCTCAAACCACGTGTAGACGAGAACTCAGCAGAACGGACTGGTCGCAAAGCGAACATTCGCAATCACTATAGGAAACACCTCTTCTGGACCTCGGATTTACCAATCACACTGATGTGAGCCCTCGGATTCGAACGCTGAAAAGTATTGCGTTGACTCGATTTTGAGCAATGCGGAAAACTGTCGGAGTCAGTTCATTCCGTTTGGGGTCGCCGATCAATGTGGAATCCAAGCACCTTTCGAGGAAACGCCGGGTTGAAAGCACTGGCTGCGGCATGTCTGATTTGGATGTACGGTGCATTTTCAGCTGAACCTAGCTGGTCAGAGCCCCAAGCCAAAGTAGGACTGAATGTCTCTATCGCCGCTCCAGCGTTTTGGTGCCCATATGCTTGTGACAAAAACGAGCCGCGCTGGGGAGCCGCAGTGGAAATTGCTCGTACCGCCCTGGCTTCAGGTGGGCACAAAGTTACCTATCAGAATTCGCCGTATGAACGCGCGCTCTACGAGGTTCGTGAAGGCCGAATCGATGCCACAGTGCCAACCTTCAAGGGGGAGGCCTCCGACTTTATTTTTCCTAAGCATGCTGTCTCATCCACCGAGTACTGTTTTTACGTTTCGCAGGATGAGACGTGGCGTTATTCGGATCTCGAGTCACTTGGCAACATCCACTTCGTTGCCACGTCAGGGTATACCTATGGCCAAATGCTTGACGCCTACATTTCCGCGAATTTAGAGCAAAGCGTAACGCTTCTTCGAGGCGAGAATATTCCCGATCGAATGCGCAGACTGGTAAAAATGGAACGCAATGATGCGCTCCTTGATGATCGGTTGTTGTTTGAATTTGAGAGGGATGATGAGGACCTGATCAACGCTGGCTGTCTTCCACAGCTCCATCGTGGTTACCTGGCACTCTCCCCAAAAACGCCTGACCGATCTAAAGCGATCGCCGAAGCGTTCGACCGTGGTTTCGAGCAAATCCAGGCAAACGGCCAAATTTGTCGGATTCTGGAAAAGTATGGACTCACCGCCCGTTTCGTGCCGCACCTGAACGAGAGACACTGTCCTCGACAATCGAGAACCGGAAAAGACTGATAACGACACAAGAGATCGTTTTCTAGCTTTTTTATATCCCTTTTGAGCACAAGACTGCGCCACCCATTTTGAGGTCTGCGATACAAAAGCTTCTCTGGTTTCCAGTGACTGACTGCACCGGCCGTTCTTACCAGACTACTCTCACTTAGTCGTTTCGGAGCAGCATAAAGGTCCGCTTTGTAATTGCGACTTGGATCTATAAAACGCGCTAACTAATGTTTGCTTCTGTTTAGCTCGGGCTGGTCGCAAAGCGAACAGTCAGGCGGATAGACCAACGTTTTCCCTTGGAGAAATTCAGCCTCTTTTCAGGAATGTCCGCAGTAACGGGTTAGAACCCGGGAGAAAATCAGCAATTGGCGATTGGACTACAATGAGCAGCGTCCGCATTCATCCTTGGGGTATCAGACACCTCTGGAGTTTGCCTCCGCTCTTAGACTTGGAATAACTGATTCAGGAGCCGGATTTTTCCAACTCTGGATGGACCTAATACGGGGCTAGGGTCAGTGTAACTGATTACGCCACTTGAAGACCGTGGGCGTGATGGTTTCGAGTCGCTCAGCCACGTCTTTGGGAGATTCACCAGCATTCAGGACCAAAACAGAGTCTCCAAGCTCGTGAATAACAGCTTGGATCATAGCATGTTAACGCTAAATAATTACCCGGACGGAACACTAGGCGCCAAACCCTGGCTGGCATACTAATTGGAATTTGAACGGGGTATAAACTTTCTAAAAATCCAACGCCATAGCAACCAAGCAGTAGCAATAAAAAGATAACCTAGCACTAGATAAATAACCCCATATACTAATACATACCCGTAAAATGGGTAAATCGAGTTTTTTGCAAGATCAAAGTGGCCAGTCAGCGTAAGATACAATGGTCTGCCAAATGGCTGTATTATTAAGTATATAAATGGAGAAAGTCCAATAAATATTTTTATCGCCTTCTCCTTTAAGAAAGGTAGAGCTAAAAGGGAAATTACAAAAAAGATCAGATAACCGAAAAACCCTAACCACGCAATCATATAAGTGCGGTTGTTTGATAGTACTGGCCACCCCATCACAAAAAGTGGCACACACAGCATCGCTGCGATATAGGCTTTTTTGTAAACGGCATTGGTTGAGCGGTGGCCAGTGAGCATAATCAATTCGATTCTACGATGTGATCCAGGTATGTAGTTTTAGAGTAATCATAGTTCCCTTCGTAAACATGAGTAATATACCTTACTAACCAGTCCCCGCACATTTCCGACGGCCCTCTCTTGGCCATAAGAAGGTCGAAGGACTTAGTCCCATCGCTTCGGCCAGTAATGATTTGAGGCTTTCTGAGTATCTCAATCGGCTCTGCGCATGTAGGAAAGACGTCATTTTCATGGATCACTTCAGAAAATCCAACAGTCAACTCTCGGGGGCTTGAGTAACAGTTCGCGCTGAATCCATACCATCCGTTAAGAACGGATGAAGTTGTTAGCCACCCAGAGGGGATAAATGGGTAGTCTCCCAAATATGCTTCGGCAGTTCCGCCGTTATCACACCAATCAAGGGGATATTTTAGATCGGCTAGTACTGCACTAACTTCAATCTCACGTGGTAGCCATCTTATAATCGCGGCATTACCATCGGTATATGAAGTGTAAATACCAACTTGGTGCTTTCCTGAATTTTCAGAGGTGCTGGTCACCTCGCCATTTTCGGAATGTATAAATCGTGTCTCAGACTCACCATTTTCAACATTAACCGTCCTCTCAATCAATGTCGACTCTGTTGGTGACGTGTCTGATAGGATTTCTGCTGACTCTGAATCAATCTCAGTAATACCAACTTTTAGAAGTGAAATACATCTTGAATTGTCTGTGGCTAACTCTACCATCGAAACCGCTTGACCTGGTTCCAACTCGTCATTTCCTAGTTCTACACTGAGGTTGTTAAGACAAGAACCGTCCTCTTGTTTACCGGATAAAGTAACAGCATAGTAAGAAGTCACCCAGTTCAAATACTCTGGTGCCATCTCAATAGTATCGACAGACGCCACGAATCCCTGAGCCTCCAGCTCAGAGATAGGTTCCGCCCCCTTTTAGCTCAAAGGCTTGAGAAACGAACGATAGACTGCATAGAGCTGAAAGTAGAATAACCTTCCTCATTGTTACATCTCCTTGTTTTTGTTCTTACACTATCTGTAACGGCAGGAAAGTGATGATGGTTCCATTTTTTCTGGCTATGCGCGTGGTCAAAAGAAGCTCGTGGCTCTGTTCCCGGAGTTTATGCCCGTTGACGAGTGGGGAGCCATTGCGAGCAACATACAAGCGGAGCTGAAAGCAAATATCAAGAAGGACTGCCCGCTGCAGTACGACAAGGGAGACTTGAGCCTGTCGGAAACGACGATATCCGAGCGCAAAGCCTGTTCACTCGTCGGGGTTATTCCGCGCAATGATGCGGTATCGGTCTCAGCACTCTCCAGAAGAGCGTGAGCTGACAGGACGTTGCCCGATTTCGAGCGATTTTCATTATACGCACGCATGTTTGCCCTCCTAATTGGCCACTCGAAACCAGGTCTGTGGTTCGAATCATTGAGATCGAGAAAAAGTGGATTTCGGTCTTTC
The DNA here is from genome assembly GCF_034555935.1 of Marinobacter qingdaonensis. Taxonomy (NCBI): domain Bacteria; kingdom Pseudomonadati; phylum Pseudomonadota; class Gammaproteobacteria; order Pseudomonadales; family Marinobacteraceae; genus Marinobacter; species Marinobacter qingdaonensis. Next base: position 2,249,330 of record NZ_JAYDCJ010000003.1, on the reverse strand, counting down.
TCAGGAGGGAAAAACAGGCTCAGAAGACGCAAGGCGAATGTCCGCTTTTGTTTAATTGGAGACGCCTCGGCCGGTCCCAAAGCGAATCTTCAGATTCGGTTTTAGCGCCAACAATAAACGGCGCCCGATTGTCGCTGCGTCTCACGGCCTCAGCTTCGCCCATAACCATTCTTTGTCAACGAATCCCCCAACGGCAGACTGGTTTTAAATCTAGACCTTTTTTAGGTTTTACTGAAAAAGAGTTCACGACGAGCAACTGTAATGTGAAGAGCCACCAAGATCGAAGAGCTCTGGCGGCTTGAGCCGATAGTATTTGTCTTCAATATCTCTCGATTGCTCAGCGTACGGCTGCGTCATGACCTCCTGCAGCTCTCTCAACAATGTGTAGTTCCCCTCTGCGGCTTGCTGATAGGCAGGCACAACGAACCATTCTCTCAGGCTGTACTTCGGATTGACCCCTTTCATCTGATGAGACAACTCTTCACGGGCGCCGGGTCGAATGCACGATTTCCATTGTGTGAGCCATGCCGACCATCGCTTGTCCAGCCCTTCTGGATCTGCAGCATAGGTTCGCCCCTCGTAGAAGCTTTTCTTGAGTCCCTCAATGTCGTCGGGCACCGACGAGAGTTCCCTGAAGAACATGGTGTAATCAACGGGTGTTTGCATCATCAGCGTTGCTAACTCGCTGAACAACTCTGCATCAAAAGCGTCAAGGCCAAGTTTCGCCGCCCACATTTTCTCCATTTCGTCTTGCATCACCTGCGGGAAGTCACCTTGAATCTCGTCGAGTTGACGCAGGCAGCCCGGATGCGCCGCCAACAGCGGCCGCAAGGCGGTACAAAACGAGTAGAAGTTGCGATCGGCTGCCGCCGGTTGGTTGAGGAATGCGTAGTGATGCCCGCCGCCAGTCCACGGCTGGTACCGCGGATCAAATACATCGCAGAATCCAAAGGGGCCATAGTCGAGCGTATAACCGCCGGCTGCGCAGTTGTCACTGTTGAAGTTCCCCTGGCAATACCCAACACGGACCCAGTTCGCCACAAGCGACGTCAGTCGGCGGCGAAACGCCTGTGCCAGCATCACCACTTTTTCTGGGGTGGCCAATGTCTGATCGATAACCTCGCTGTACTCCCGATCAATCAGGTGCAAGACAATTTTCTCAAGCTCCTCCATCGCCTGCGGGTGTTCCTGCTTGCGGGCTCTGCGACTAAAGAGCTCAAGCTGCCCTACCCGAATAAACGACGGCGCAACGCGGGTCGATATGGCAACCGGCTCAGATACAAGAACATCGGGATCCGTTGATCGTGAGCCTTCCGAGTACCATGGGCGCCTAACCCTCTCGGTTGTCGAGACGTACAGACTCAGCGACCGCGATGTTGGCACACCCAGAGCGTGCATATGCTCCTGCGCCAGGAACTCCCGAACACTGGACCGCAGAACTGCTCGGCCGTCTCCTCCGCGGCAGTAAGGTGTGCGCCCTCCTCCCTTCAGCTGCATTTCCCAGCGCTGGTTATTGGCTACAACTTCAAGCACCGAAATGGCGCGACCGTCGCCATAACCATTGCCGGTTTGAAACGGGCATTGGCGTGTGTACTCGTTACCGTAAATTGAAAGCGCGTAGCCACACGCCCACCCGGCTTTTCGAATGGGTTCCGGAACACGCGATAGGTCTCCAGAGAACATGCGGGTAAAGTCGTCCGACTGGGCCAGACTGTCGGCGAGGCCCAGTTCGTTAAACAGAGTTTTCCCATGCGCAACGTATTCAGGATTTTCGATGGGCGTGGGTTTGACCGGAACATAGTGACCCGAAAAAACCTGTCTTGGCGCGTGGTCAGCCCCATCGGCTCTCCCATCAGGGTCACAGTTGAGCTGGTCCATGAACGAATAGTCGGCCAACCTGGCAAGGTCGTCGACAGTCTCGACCATCATGGACATCCCCCGGGGCGTTCGCTTTTGCATAGAGACTCCTAAAGCGTGAGTGTGATGATGAGCTGCAGCGAGCGGGGACTATGCCATAAGTTAGCCTGTCACTCTCTAGACATAGCTTGGCCCATAGCGACTTGCAGACAGAGATTGCCCCCATCCTGTGAGAAAGCCATCCATGAGAATTCCAGATTGAGAAAGCCGCTCCTACTAAACCACAATAGCCGATGGGCACTTTTTGCTTTCGCCCAAGCCTGAAGAGGAGATCAGCCATGGTTAGCCCAAAACGTAAACAGCAACAGTTAGAGCGTCAACTTGTCGCATGCTTGACCGACGCCTGCGAGACCGCCAAGGCAGAGATACCCGGTTTTAGCTGGCTTACTCACGACAACGGCAACCACGAATTCCCGGCTGGGCTGCGGGTTACTTGGATCTTCGACACCCAAGCGAACCTCGATCGGGCACTGGCCAATGGCGACGACCAACGTATGCGGACATTGACCCGGGTCGCTCTTGAGCAAACCGGTATCGACTCCCAACTTATTTCAGCCTGCCTTCAATACGATAGTGAGGAAGCCTGCCGGAAGGCCCAGAACGGGGACTGGCTGACGCGATTGGCGCAGATAAGGCGAACCAGGCACTGATATGGCCAAGCCTACCGGCTGCTTCAACCAAAAATGGTGTGAAGAACTCTTAGGAGAGAAAAAAAGCCCGGTCAGTGGGGGGATGAATCTGACCGGTTCGCGAAAGATCACACCGGAAGACACCATTGTCGCGGAGGGACCGGGCGTGGGATCTTCCACCCCGGTCTGGGACGATTTGGGATTCAACGGAAGGGCTGGCCGAGACCGGCTCAGCCCTTCACCCCGCCGGCGGTCAGGCCGCCAACGATCCACTTCTGGCAGTACAGGAAGATCAAGGTGATGGGCAGACCCGACAGCACCGCGGCCGCGGCGAAGTCGCCCCACAGATAGTTCTGCTCGTACAGGTACTGTTGCGCGCCCACCGCCAGCGTCAGCTTGTCGGTATCCACCAGCAGCACCGACGCCATCGGATACTCCATGATGGTCATGATGAACGCGAGGATGAACACCACCACCAGGATCGGCACCGACAGCGGTAGCAGGATGTAGCGGAACGCCTGCCAGGTGGTGGCGCCGTCAACGATGGCCGCCTCCTCCAGGGACCGGTCGATGGAATCGAAATAGCCCTTGATGGTCCAGATGTGCAGTGCCATGCCGCCGAGGGAGGCGACGATCACCGCACCGTGGGTGTTCAGGCCGAGCCAACTGACGTGATTGCCGATCTGATCGAACAGGGCGTAGAGCGCCACCAGGGACAGCACTGGCGGGAACATCTGGAAGATGAGCATGGATTTCAGCACCGCGCCCTTGCCGGCGAAGCGCATGCGCGCGAAGGCATAGGCACTGGTGGTGGACAGCGCCAGGATCAGCACCGACGACACCACCGCCACCTTGATGGAGTTCCACAGCCACAGCAGAACCGGGAACGGCGGCTGGGTGGTTACGCCATCCTCGCCGGTGTAGGGCAGGCCCAGCGCCAGGTACCAGTGCTCCAGGGATGGGTTCTCGGGTAGCAGGCTGCCCGAGGCGAAGTTACCGCTGCGGAAGGAGATGGAGATCACCATCAGCAGCGGAAACAGGACGATCGCGATAAACGCCAGCAAGCCAAGGTGGGAAGCCAGCACGCGGTACTTGGTGGAACGAGGTTGAACCATCGCCATGGGAAGCTCCTTATACCTTGATCTTGGACAGTTTCAGGTTGACCAGTGAGAGCGCACCCACCACCAGGAAAATCGCAGTGGCGATGGCGGCCGCCAGGCCAAAATTCTGCCCGGAATCCTGGAATGCAATCCGATAGGTGTAGCTGACCAACAGGTCGGTGGTGCCTGCCGGTGTGCTCGCGCCGATGATGTCCGGGGCGCCCCCGGTGAGCAGCGCAATCAGAACAAAGTTGTTGAAGTTGAACGCAAAGCTGGCAATCAGCAGGGGCATCAGCGGCTTGATGATCAACGGCAGGGTGATGTTGAACAGGTTGCTGATCGGCCCGGCGCCATCCATCGCCGAAGCCTCGTACAGGTCCCGGGGAATGGCCTGCAGCAGGCCCATGCACAGCAGCATCATGTACGGATAGCCCAGCCAGGTGTTGACGATCAGGATCATGGTGCGGGCCAGGGCCGGGTCGCTGAACCAGTCGGGACGAAGGCCAAACAGTCCCTCCAGCACCAGGTTGATCTCACCGAAGTTCTGGTTGAACAGGCCCTTGAACACCAGGATGGAGATGAACGCCGGGACCGCGTACGGCAGGATCAGCATGGTGCGGTAGAAGCCCTTGCCGCGGATCTGCTCCCACTGCAGCAGGTTGGCCAGGACCAGGCCGAGCGCCAGGGTGAAGACCACGGTGGCCACCGCAAACGCCAGGGTCCAGACAAAGATCTGGAAGAACGGGCCACGGATGGTCGGGTCGCTGACCACTTTCAGGTAGTTGTCCCAGCCAATGTTGACGGTCCAGCCCGGCGCCAGGGTATCGCCATCGGCGCTGCGGTAGAAGCCGGTCTCGTGGTCGGGGAAGTAGGTGGTGCCGGTCTGGTTGTCGGTCAGGCTGCCGTTGTCATGCTGACTGAACTGGGGATGAATGGCGGCAAAGGAGCGCAGGCTGGCCTGACTGAGCTCGCGGCCGTCCTCGGTGATCAGCGTCAACCGGGACAGCTGGTCGCGTAGCTGGATGATGTCGCGAATGCCCAGGGGCTCACCCTGGGGCTGGCCGGACACCGGCAGGACCGGCGCCGAGGTCTCGCCCTGCTCCAATTCCAGCGGCGCCGACGTCAGATTCTGGTGCTCGCCTTCCAGGTACACCACGTAACCGGCGTCGGTGCGGTACAACTGGTAGCCGTACCGCACCGCCTCGGATTGGTAGGTGCGGCCCAGCAGGTTGTCCTGAACCTGCTCGAAACTCAACAGATTGCTGGCACTGTAATTGGTGAACCCGATGCCGATGGTGTACAGCAGCGGAAAGATCACGAACAGGCCCATGCCGGCGATCGCGGGAAAAATGTAGCGGTGGGCGTACAGCCGTTTATGGATGAACACCACCACCGCCGCAGCCGTGAGCACCAGGAACAGCATGGCAAACACGAACTCGCGCTGGGCGTAGAGGGCGAGGATCAGGTAGAGGGCCATACCCACCAGTGCGGCAAGTGCGCCCCACTTCAGCAACTGTCGGAACATGAAGTGTCGGCTTTCAAATCGGGGAGTGGACAGGGTTTCCGTTATCATTGTAGTCAGCCCAAGGAGTGCCGCCGCCCTTCGGGCGACGGCGGGTTATCGTCTGGAGGGATTACCGGGTGATGCGCTCGGCCGCGGCGTCCAGGGCCTCGTCGGCGGGCTGTCGCCCGGAGGTGATGTTCTGCAGGGCCGGCGCCATGGCGGACCAGAACGCGCCCATGGCCGGCACATTCGGCATGGGTTCACCCAGCTGGGCGTTGTCGAACGTGGCCTTGATGTGGGGGTTTTCCGCCAACTCCTCCATGTAGGCCTTGTTGGCCACTGCGCCCAGGGGAACGTCGGCGTTCACCATTTTCAGCCCCTTGACCGACAGCGCGTAATTCTCGAGGAATTCCACCGCCAGATCCTTGTTCGGGCTGGCGGCATTGAGGGTGGCGGCCATCACGCCCACCATGGTTTTGCTGGGCTCGCCGGCAACGGTTGGCAGCGTGGTCACGCCAAAATTGATGCCGCTTTTCTCCAGATTGCCCCAGGCCCAGGGCCCGCTGATCATCATGGCGGTCTCGCCCTTGTTGAAGCTGGACTCCATGGCGCTGTAGTCGGCGCCGCGGGGCATGACGCCCTCCTCGATCAGCCTGGTCAGGGCCTGCGCGCCCTTGATGGCGCCCTCGGTATTCACACCGGTGTCTTTGACGTTGACCGAACCGTCCTCGGCCTCACCGAAGATGTAGCCGCCGGCGGCCGCCAGCATCGGCCAGGTGAAGTAGGTGTTGTTGTAGTCCCAGAGGATGGCCCGCTTGCCGTCTTCCGCCAGTTTCCGGTGCACCGCCGGGATGTCCTCGAACGCGGTGGGCGGCTCCGGCAGCAGGTCCTTGTTGTAGATCAGACCGATCGACTCGACCGCCATGGGGTAGCCGTACTTCTTGCCGTCGACCGTGACCGCGTCCCAGGTGAAGCCGTAATGGGCGTCGATGACCTGTCCCGACGGTTTGATCTCGGAAATGATGCCACTCTGGGCCCACTCACCGAACCGGTCGTGGGCCCAGATGAAGATGTCCGGCCCGTTGCCGGTGGCTGCGGACTGCTGGAACTTGTCGGTGGCGTTGTCGGGGTGGGCAACCTCAACCGGAATGCCGGTCTCCTCGGTAAACCAGTCCCCCACTTGCTGGAGGCCGTCGTAGCCCTTGTCGCCGTTGATCCACACCAGCAGTTTGCCGGATTCAATCTCGGCCTGGGCGGGCGCAGACAGCCCCAGAGTCGCGGCGACGACGGAAGCGGCGAGCGAGCCGCGCATAAAGAGTCGACGATTCATCAGGTGTTACCTCTTTGTGTACTTGCCTTATTCTTGTTTTCCGGCCGAGCGCGAGGTTGCTCGGGCCGGACTGAACGCAACGTGCTTTTTTGCGAGTTCTGGCACTCTGTTGCAATTGCGTTAAATAAGCATCCCCCCTGATTTCATTCCCCGAGGCGTAGCGCGGGGGAGTAGATGGGCGTAGTCGTCTCCGTCTACCACCCCGGCCGGGAGTCTGTTTTCATGGCGTTCGGAATTATGGCCGCCAACCCAGAGTAACGGAAGGGAACCACAGCGATGACAGAACCCAGCCACTATCTAGCCGACACGCCCCTGATACTGGGCATGATGCGACTGCTCGACCATCCGGAACTGACCGCACCAGCACGCCTGGCGGATTGGATCCGGGCCCGGCTGGACGAGGGGTTGTCGGTGTACGACCACGCCGACATCTATGGCGACACCCAGTGTGAACAGGCCTTCGGGGCGGCGCTGGCGAGCGATCCTGGCCTGCGCCAGCAGCTGCGGGTCATCACCAAGGCGGGCATCGTGCCGGCTGGTCGGGACCTGAGTCGGTGGCACACCAAACATTACCGGGCCGAGGCGGACTACCTCACCACCGCGGTGGACCGGGCCCTGGCCCGGCTGCAGCTGGAGCAGATCGACACCTTCCTGATTCACCGCCCGGATCCGCTGATGCGGGCCGACGACACCCTGATGGCTCTCGAGCGCGCCGTGGACGCGGGCAAAATCCGCCAGATCGGCGTGTCCAACTTCCTGCCGGAACAGTGGCGCTGGCTCCAGCGCCACACCCGACTGCCATTGGCGTGCAACCAGAGCGAGCTGTCGCTTGGCCACACCGGTGCGGTGTTTGACGGCACCCTGGAAGCGCATCTGAGTGACGGTCTGCGCTGGCTGGCCTGGTCGCCCCTGGGCGGCGGCGCGTTGGCCGACGCCCTGCCCCGGGATCTACTGGCCGCGGCCAAGGAGGAGACCGGGCTGTGCGAAACCGGCCTGGCCATCGCCTGGCTGCGCCAGCTGCCGGGCGCGCCCATCCCGGTGCTGGGCTCGATGCGGTCATCACGGATCCAGGCGGCCCTGGCCGGTACCCGGTGCACCCTGCCCCGGCCGCTGTGGTATGCGCTGCTGGAGGCCGTTCGGCAACACCCGGTGGCGTGAGCGCCGACCGGGCCTTTCTGCAGGCACAAAAAAACCGGCCCACCAAGTGGGCCGGTCCTGTTGCGACAAAGCGATGTCTCGCTTAGCGCGCTTCTTCCCAGGTTTTCAGCAGCTCATCGTAAGCCACGGTTTTACCCTGGGGTTTTTCGTTGGCCAGTTTGGCCTTGGGCGAACCCGGCTGGTCCAGCCAGTACTGGGGATCCCGCTCCTCGTTGAGTTTCGGGCCACAGTTCGGCATCACATTGGCGCGCTCCAGCCGCTGCATCACCCGATCCTGGGCCTGGGCCAGACCGTCCAGAGCCTCCTGGGGCGTGGCCTCACCGGAGGCGGCCTGGGCGATGAACTGCCACCACAGCTGCGCCAGCTTCGGGTAGTCCGGTACGTTGGTGCCGGTCGGCGACCACTGGACCCGGGCCGGGCTGCGGTAGAACTCCACCAGGCCACCGAGCTTGGGCGCCATGGCGGTCATCTCCGCCGACTCGATGTCCGACTCGCGAATCGGCGTCAGGCCGGCGATGGTCTTCTCCAGGGACACGGTCTTGGACACCGTGAACTGGGCGTACAGCCAGGCCGCCAGGCGGCGCTTCTCCGGAGTTGACTTCATGAAGGTCCAGGACCCCACGTCCTGGTAACCCAGCTTCATGCCCTCTTCCCAGTAGGGCCCGCGCGGCGACGGCGCCATCCGCCACTTAGGCGTGCCGTCCTCGTTCACCACCGGCAAACCGTCCTCAATCATGCTCGCGGTGAACGCCGTGTACCAGAAGATCTGCTGGGCGATGTTGCCCTGCGCCGGGACCGGACCGGCCTCGGAGAAGGTCATACCCTGGGCCTCGGGCGGCGCGTACTTGCGCAGCCAGTCCACATACTTGCTGGTGGCAAACACCGCGGCCGGTCCGTTGGTGGCACCGCCCCGGCTGACGCTGGAACCCACCGGGTGACACTCCTCGACCCGAATGCCCCACTCGTCCACCGGCAGGCCATTAGGCAGGCCCTTGTCGCCGGCACCGGCCATGGAGAACCAGGCGTCGGTGAAACGCCAGCCCAGGGACGGGTCTTTCTTGCCGTAGTCCATGTGGCCATAGACCCGCTCGCCGTCAATTTCCTTCACGTGCACCGAGAAGAATTCGGCGATGTCCTCGTAGGCGGACCAGTTCACCGGCACACCCAGCTCATAGCCGTAGCGATCCTTGAATTGCGCCTTCAGATCCTCGCGCTCGAACCAGTCGGCCCGGAACCAGTACAGGTTGGCGAACTGCTGGTCCGGCAACTGGTACAGCTTGCCATCGGGACCGGTGGTAAATTCAAGACCGATGAAGTCCTCGAGATCCAGGGTCGGCAGGGTCAGGTTCCTGGCCTCGCCGTTCATCATGTCCTCCACGGGCATCACCTTGCCGTAGCGGACGTGGGTGCCGATCAGGTCCGAGTCGTTGACCCAGCCGTCGTAAATGTTACGGCCGGACTGCATCTGGGTCTGCAGCTTCTCGATCACGTCGCCTTCCTGGATCAGGGTGTGGGTCAGGTTGATGCCGGTGATCTCGGAGAAGGCCTTGGCCAGGACACTGGACTCGTACTCGTGGGTGGCGATGGTTTCCGACACCACGTTGATGTCCATGCCGCGGAACTCCTTCGCGGCCTCGATGAACCACTTCATCTCTTGCATCTGCTGGTCTTTGGTCAGCGTCGAGCGCTTGAAGGCGTCGTTTACCCACTTCTCGGCCGCCTCCAAATTCTCGTTGGCGCCGGCCTGCAGGCTCAAACCAAGGGCGGCCGCACCGATGGCGGCGCTGAGCAGCATGGTTCGAGGATATTTATTGTTCTTGAGCATATCCAACCTCGTTCGTCCTTATTGAATGGAGCGGGCCCGGTCCGGTCCCGCTGCCAGAGTCATAGCGCCCTCTTGCCGCTATGCGTTCATGCCGAAACCGCAAACCGCCGGGTTTCGACCATGATCCTGAAATGCCCCACTCGCCATCAGCCCCAGCGCAGCAGCACCAGCAGCCAGACCACCGACACCGCCAGTGCCACCAGCAAGCTGATGTCGCTGACCGCCAGCCAAATCAGATGAATGTAGGCGGCGGACAACAGGCCAATGAACAACCGGTCGCCCCGGGTGGTGGCGATGGGCAGAAAGCCCTTGCGTTCGGTGCACGGGGACACGATTTCGTAGACCGTCATCACCGCCAGAATCGCGGCAATCACCGAAAAGAAAATGGCGACGGACGGCGTCCAGTTCATCCATGCGAGCATGTCGATTCCCCCTTAAACCCGTCCGAGTGCGAAGCCGGTGGCGACGTGGTTGCGCACGAACCAGATCACCAGAATGCCCGGAATGATGGTCAGCACCCCGGCCGCCGCCAGCACGCCCCAGTCGATCCCGCTGGCGCCCACGGTTCGGGTCATGATCGCGGCGATCGGCTGGGCGTCCACCGAGGTCAGGGTCCGCGCCAGCAGCAGTTCGACCCAGGAGAACATGAACGCGAAGAAGGCGGTAACGCCAATCCCGGATCGGATCATCGGCAGGAAAATCTTCACGAAGAACCGGGGGAAGCTGTAGCCATCAATGTAGGCCATCTCGTCGTATTCGCGCGGTACCCCGGACATGAAGCCTTCGAGAATCCACACCGCCAGCGGCACGTTGAACAGGCAGTGCGCCAGGGCCACGGCAATGTGGGTGTCAAACAGGCCGATCGAGGAGTACAGCTGAAAGAACGGCAGCAGGAACACCGCCGGCGGCGCCATCCGGTTGCTGAGCAACCAGAAGAACAGGTGCTTGTCGCCGATGAACTTGTAGCGGCTGAACGCGTAGGCCGCCGGCAGGGCCACCAGCAGCGTGATCACCACGTTGATGGAGACGTAGAGCATGGAATTGAGGTAGCCGTTGTACCAACTCGGGTCGGTGAAGATGGTGGCGTAGTTGGCGAAGGTAAACTTCTCCGGCCACAGGGTCAGGCCACTGAGGATCTCCTGGTTGGTCTTGAACGACATGTTCAGCAGCCAGTAGATCGGGGTCAGCAGCAGCACGATGTAGATGGCGATGCCGATGTTCTTGGAGCGGGTCTGTTTCATCGCGCCCTCCTTATTTTTCTTTGTCGGCGTGGGTGATGGCGGTGAAGAACAGCCAGGAAATCAGCAGCACGATCAGGAAGTAGATCAGCGAGAAGGCCGCGGCCCGGCCCAGATCGAACTGGCCGATCGCCATGGTGGTCAGGGTCTGGCTCAGGAAGGTGGTGGAGCTGCCGGGCCCGCCACCGGTCAGGACAAACGGTTCGGTGTAGATCATGAAGCTGTCCATGAAACGCAGCAGCACCGCAATCACCAGCACGTTCTTCAGCCGCGGCAACTGGATGTAGCGGAACACCGCCCACTTGGAGGCGCGGTCGATCTCGGCGGCCTGGTAAAAGGCCTCGGGGATGGCGCGCAAGCCGGAGTAACACAGCAGCGCCACCAGCGGGGTCCAGTGCCAGACGTCCATCAGCAGCACGGTGAACCAGGCATCCACCGTGTCACCGGTGTAGTTGTAATCCAGGCCCATGGAATTGAGGGCCCAGCCAAACAGGCCGATGTCGCCGCGGCCGAAGATCTGCCAGATGGTGCCCACCACGTTCCAGGGAATCAGCAACGGAATGGCCAGCAGGATCAACACCAGGGAGGCTTTCACTCCCGACTTGGGCATCATCAGGGCAATGCCGATGCCCAGGGGAATCTGGATCAGCAGCACCGCACCGGAGAACAGGAACTGGCGCAGCAGCGAGTCCTGCAGGCGCTCGTTGGTCAGCACCTCCTTGAACCATTCGGTGCCCACGTAGTAGGCCTGCCCCGGGCCGAAAATGTCCTGCACCGAATAGTTCACCACCGTCATCAGGGGCACCAGGGCCGAGAAGGCGACCAGGATGAACACTGGCAGCACCAGCCACCAGGCGCGGTTGTTGGGGATCTTAGCCATCACTGCTGCTCCTTGATCAGAAACTCATCCACGTACAGCATCAGCCACTGTTTCGGGAACAGCAGGTGAACCAGGTCGCCGACCTCGCCCTGGTAATCCTCGCTCTGGCGCACTTTCAGTGACTCGCCCCCCAACTCCACGGTGGCGATCTTGTAGGTGCCCAGATCCTCCAGGTCCAACAGTCGGGCCTCCAGGGTCTCGTCCGATGGATTCTCGGAAATCTCGATGAACTCCGGCCGGATACCGATCTTGATGTTGTCGCTCTTGACCCGCTGCAGCAGGCTGTTCTGCCAGGGCTCCAGCGGCACGAACACCCGATTGAACATCACCCCTTCGGGGCGCCGCTCCACCGCGACCAGGTTCATGCCCGGGCTGCCGATGAAGAAGCCGACGAAGGTGTGGTTGGGGCGTTCGAACAGCTCGGTTGGGGTCCCGAACTGGACAATCTGGCCGCCGTACATCACCGCGATCTTGTCGGCGAAGGTGGAGGCCTCCAGCTGGTCGTGGGTAACGTAGACCATGGTGATGTCGAACTGCTCGTGGATCTGCTTGAGCTTGCGCCGCAGTTTCCACTTCAGCTGCGGGTCAATCACGGTCAAGGGTTCGTCGAACAGGATCGCAGACACGTCCTCCCGCACCAGGCCCCGACCCATGGACACCTTCTGCTTCTCGTCGGCGGTCAGGTTCTTCGCCTTCTTGTAGAGCTTGTCGGTGATTTCCAGCACGTCGGCGATCTCATGCACCCGGGCCTTGATCTGGGAGCCGGGTACCTTGTTGTTCTTGAGCGGAAACGCCAGGTTGTCGAATACCGTCATCGAGTCGTAGATCACCGGGAACTGGAACACCTGGGCGATGTTGCGCTCCCGGGGGGACAACTCGTTCACCCGCCGGCCATCAAACAACACCTCGCCTTCCGAGGGTTCCAGCAGTCCGGAAATGATGTTGAGCATGGTGCTCTTGCCGCAGCCGGAGGGGCCCAGCAAGGCGTAGGCGCCACCCCGCTCCCAGACATGATCAAGCTGGCGAATGGCGTAGTCGTCGGGGCCGGTCGGCTGGGCGTTGTAGCTGTGGGCAAGGGATTTCAACTGGATCTCAGCCATCAGACCGCTCCTCCGGAGACCTGGGACGGGGTGTGCACCAGCTGTTCGTTGCTGTCGAACACGAACAGCCGGTTGATCGGCAGGTAAACCTTGACCGGTGCCCCGGTGTGGTAGGCGTGCACGCCCATGAGCTGCAGCACCATCTCGAAATGGCTGTTTTCCACGTGCATGAAGGTTTCCGAGCCGCTGATCTCGCTCAGCTCCACTTCCATGGACATCTCCAGATCGTCGTCACTGGTCGGCACCAGCCCGATGTGACTGGGGCGAATGCCAAACCAGTAATCGCCCGGACTCAGCCGGGCCAGCCCCTGGGTCAGGGCGTGATGGGAATACTCGTCGAAGGTGACCTCGGTGTCGGACACCCGGCCGCGAATCATGTTCATGGGCGGCTCACTGAACAGCTGCGCCGCCAGGGTATTGACCGGGGCCCGGTACACATCCATCACCGGCCCGCTCTGCACCACCCTGCCCTCGTGCAGCAAGGTGGTGGTGCCGCCCAGGGCCAGGGCTTCGTTGGCCTCGGTGGTGGCGTACACGGCAATGCACTGGCGCTCGCGGAACAGATGCCGCAGCTCGGCCCGCAGCTCCTCGCGCAGTTTGTAGTCCAGGTTGACCAGGGGCTCGTCGAACAGCACCAGGGTGGAATCCTTGACCAGCGCCCGGGCCATGGCGGTGCGCTGCTGCTGGCCTCCGGACAGCTCCAGCGGATGGCGCTTGAGCAGGGGTTCGATTCGCAGCATGGACGCGGTCTCCCGGACCCGGCGATCCAGCTCGCTGTCCGGAGTCTTGGCCAGGCGCAGGGGCGAGGCAATGTTCTCGTACACGGTCAGGTTCGGGTAGTTGATGAACTGCTGGTAGATCATCGAGATGTTGCGGCTCTGCACCGACTGCCCGGTGACATCGGCCCCGTTGTAGATCAGCCGACCGCTGGTGGGCTTGTCCAGCCCCGCCATCAGCCGCATCAGCGAGGTTTTCCCGGCCAGCGTACGGCCCAGCAGTACATTGAAAGAACCCGCCTCGAAGGTGAGGTTGGCATCCCGGATGAAATCGATACCGTCGACCTCATGGGAGAGCTGCTCCAGTACTAAGGACATAGACCTTCCTTTTTTGTTCTTTTGCGAACACGGTGAACGCAATCGGCGTACCAGATTGCGGCGCACCTCCAAAGAAAGTTACTAGGACTATGTTTTATCGCACCTTTTTAGAAACTGAGACATCCGTTCGCGAAAATTGACCATGTTCGTTTTAGGCTGTTCTGTGCAGCTTGAACATTGACCAAGCGCTCAGTTGAACACATTATTGAACAGTCAGGGACGCCGACGCCGTCCGGAGCGGCGCGTCCGGCCACAACAAAAACAAGGTCACGACCAAGGACCGGTGTATGCGAAAAAACGAACGCGCCAACGACCGTCGTCTGGTTACCGATTCCTGGCATCGCTGCTCGGCGAGCGGGCTCGGTCACCTGGACATCCCCGCGCCCCACAGCGCCGACCCGGCCCAGCTCAGCGACCTCCGACGCCGCCACGATGCCCTCATCGCGAGCACCTCGGCGGAGGTGGAACCCTACTACCAGAACGTTCTGGCCAGCAGCCGCTGCCTCATTGTGCTGGCAGACCAGCACGCCCGGGTACTCGACCGATGGGGCGACGAGCGGGTCATTGAGACCGGGCTGCGCCCCTGGTTCGCTGCCGGCGCCCACTGGCAGGAATCGGTGGTTGGCACCAATGCCATTGGCACCGCCATTGCCGGCCAGGCGCCGGTGCAGATCCAGCGCAACGACCATTACCTGAAGCACTTTCGCGGCCTGATCGGCTCGGCAGCCCCGATTGTCGATGCCGACCAACGGGTGGCCGGTGTGCTCGCCGTGTTCAGCGACGCCTACCTGCCCCAGGCCCACACCCTGGGCATGGTGCGCCTGCTGGCGCAGTCGGTGGAAAACCGGTTGCTCAGCCGCCAGTTCGAGACCAGCCATGTCCAGATCACCCTGAACACCACCGCCGACAATTTCGACAGTCCCTGGTCCGGCATCCTGGTGTGCGATGATCAGGGCCTGGTGGTTGCCAGTAACCAGCGGGCCGACCAGTTGCTGGCCACTGGCACCGTCGGTCGCACCCTGAACGAGCTGTTCACCAGTTCCGGCGAACAGATCCTCAAGCATCCGGAACGGACGCCGGTGCAGTTGGTGACCCAGGGCAAGGTGCGGTTGAGCGCCCGCCTGAGCCACCCGCCCGCACCGGATCACCAGACCGCCGCCGCCAAATCCGCCCCCATTCCCAGGGACGTCGCCCCGCAGATCGGCACCGCCCCGCACAACCTGACCAGCCTGGAGTACGGCGACACCTCGGTGCGCCGGTGCGCCGAGCAGGCGCTGAAAGTGCTGCAGCGCGGGCTGCCGGTCCTGATCACCGGGGAAACCGGCGTCGGCAAGGAGGTGCTGGTCAAAGCCCTGCACCGGGCCAGCGCACGCTCGGACCAGCCCCTGGTGGCGGTCAATTGCGCGGCCATTCCACCGGAGCTGGTGGAGTCGGAACTGTTCGGGTACGAATCCGGCGCCTTCACCGGGGCCCGGGCCCAGGGCTCGCTGGGGCTGATCCGCAAGGCCCACAAAGGCATCCTGTTTCTCGATGAGATCGGCGAGATGCCCCTGGCCGCCCAGTCGCGATTGCTGCGGGTCCTGCAGGAGCGGGTGGTAACCCCGGTGGGCTCGACCGAGAGTGTGCCGGTGGACATCCTACTGGCCACCGCAACCAACCGGCCGCTGTCGTGCCGTGTCGATGCCGGCCAGTTCCGCGCCGACCTGTTCTACCGGATCAACGGGTTGTCGGTACACCTGCCGCCCCTGCGCCAGCGCACCGACCGGCAGGAACTGATCTGCGACATCTACCGGCAGTACCGGGATCCGGATCAGGCCGAGACCCTGGCGCCAGAGGTCATGGCCGCCCTGAAAAACCACCCCTGGCCGGGCAACATCCGCCAACTGGTCAACGTACTGCGGGTGGCCATTGCCATTGCCGATGGCAAGGACGTGGAGATCTGGCACCTGCCGGAGGACTTCCTGGCCGAGTACGATTCCACGTCAGCCAGCCAGCAAACCCGGCCGGACCTGAGCGAACCGGAGCACGACGACGCCACGGCGGACCCACTGCCCCGGACCCTGCAGGTCTATCGGGAGTGCACCGGCAACGTGTCGAAAACCGCGCGCCGGCTCGCGATCAGCCGCAACACGCTGTACAAACGCTTGCGGGAACTGGGGATTCGCTGAGCCCCGGGGCAGCAGAAACCGGCGCGACACGGTACACTGCCGGGGCCGGTTCCCGTCAGCACGACAACTCGGAGGAAGACTCAATGGCACAGCGGCGCCGACAGGATCTGATCATGGAGCTGATCCAGCAAAACGGGTTCGTCACCACCGAGCAGCTCGTCGATCACTTCAAGGTCACGCCCCAGACCATCCGCCGGGACCTCAACGAGCTGGCCGGGCAGAACCGACTACGCCGCCATCACGGCGGTGCCGGGATCGATTCCAGCACCACCAACACCGCCTATCAGGACCGCAAGATCATGGACCTGGAGGCCAAGGAACGCATCGCCCAGGCCCTGGTGGCGATGATCCCCGACAATGCCTCGATGTTCATCAACATCGGCACCACCACCGAAACCATCGCCCGGGCCCTGCTGGCGCGGAAAAACCTGCAGGTGGTCACCAACAACCTGCACGTGGCCTCGATCCTGTCCGCCAAGGAGGATTTCCACGTGATCATCGCCGGCGGCGAGGTCCGCAACCGGGATGGCGGCATCGTCGGCGAGGCGACCCGGGATTTCATCAACCAGTTCAAGATGGACTTCGGCATCATCGGCATCAGCGGTATCCACGAGGACGGGTCCCTGCTGGATTTCGACTATCGCGAGGTCCGGGTAGCCCAGGCCATCATCGCCAATTCCGATCAGGTCCTGCTGGCCGCCGACCACACCAAGTTCGGCCGCAAGGCCATGGTGCGGCTGGGCAAAATCCAGCAGGCCCATCACGTCTTCACCGACCGCCAGCCTCCCGCAGGCATTCGCCAGCTGCTCACCGAACACAGCGTCGAACTGCACATTGTCTGACCGCTAACCGGCGCCGCGTTGCGGTTCGTTTTACGGGTTCACAGATTTTCGTTTATTTTCTTTTTTTCCTTTACGAAGGTTTTAGACTTTCGCATAATGTCGAGGTCGGTCACTTATTGTTCAATTTTCACCGCAAGGGCACCTTACACAGGCGTCCGTCAGGAGCAGATCAGTCATGACAGGGGAACAGGAAACCTTTGATGTTGTTGTCGTCGGCGGCGGCGTCAACGGCACCGGGATAGCCATGGATGCGGCGGGACGAGGCCTGAAGGTGCTCCTGTGCGAGATGAATGACCTGGCGTCGGCCACCTCCTCCAGCAGCAGCAAACTGATTCACGGCGGCCTGCGGTACCTGGAGCACTACGAGTTCCGTCTGGTGCGAGAGGCGCTGGCCGAGCGTGAATCGCTGCTCCGGAATTCACCGCACATCATGTGGCCGATGCGCTTTCGCCTGCCCCACCGGCCCCACCTCCGGCCAGCCTGGATGATCCGCACCGGCCTGTTTCTGTACGACCACCTGGCCAAGCGCGAGCTGCTGCCCGGCTCCCGCTCCATCACCTTTGACCCCACCGGCCCGCTAAAACCGGAGCTGACCAAGGGTTTCGAGTACTCCGACGGCTGGGTCGACGACGCCCGCCTGGTGGTGCTGACCGCGAAAAAGGCCCAGCAGGCCGGCGCCCGAATCCTGACCCGGACCAAGTGCGTCAAGGCGGAACGGGGCGCCAACACCTGGCAGGTGACCCTGCGCAACATGCTCGACCAGTCCGAACAGACGGTGTCCGCGAAAACCATCGTGAACGCGTCCGGCCCCTGGGTCAGCCGGCTGTTCGGGGAAACCCTGTCCATGCCGGCGCCCCGGGCCATTCGCATGGTCAAGGGCAGCCACATTGTGGTGCCGCGCCTGAATCGGGACACCGAAGCCTACATCCTGCAGAACGAGGACGAGCGCATCGTGTTCGTCATCCCCTACGAGGACCAGTTTTCGCTGGTCGGCACCACCGACGTCGAATACGAGGGCGATCCGAAG
This sequence comes from Marinobacter qingdaonensis, assembly GCF_034555935.1. Lineage (NCBI taxonomy): Bacteria > Pseudomonadati > Pseudomonadota > Gammaproteobacteria > Pseudomonadales > Marinobacteraceae > Marinobacter > Marinobacter qingdaonensis. The sequence continues at coordinate 2,231,518 of NZ_JAYDCJ010000003.1, read as the reverse complement.
AAAGCCCGGATTTCGCCGGAAGAGACCCGGTACCTGCTGGACATCGTGAACGCCCACTTCGCTCGGCAACTGACCGCCGAGGACGTGGTCTGGTCCTATTCCGGGGTGCGACCGCTGATGGACGGGGAAGAAGAAAACGCGCAGAAGGCGTCCCGAGACTACTCGTTCGAGGTCAACAGCGGCCCCAACATGGCACCATTGATTTCGGTATTCGGCGGCAAGATCACCACCTACCGGAAACTGGCGGAAGCGGCCACCGACAAGCTCTGCCAGTTCTTCCCCCAGGCCGGGGCCCGGTGGACCCGGACCGCGGTCCTGCCCGGCGGTGATTTCGACAACCAGGAACAGCTCGCGGCGCGGTTGCACGGCGATTTTCCGTGGCTGCCGGAAACCCTGATCAGCCGCTACGTGCGCACCTACGGCACCAGCACCTACGACCTGCTGCGGGACTGTGGCTCGCTCGAGGATATGGGCCAGCGCTTTGCCGGCAACCTGTACGCCGCCGAGGTCAATTACCTGCGCGCGGCCGAATGGGCGGTGGATGCGGACGACATCCTCTGGCGCCGGACCAAGCAGGGGCTCTATGCCAGCGCGGCGGACGTGTCGGCCCTGAACGATTACCTGCAGGCGGAGCAACCGGCGCCAATGGCGGACGATGCCGCCCATCGCAGTGCCTAGTCGGTTTGCCCCAGCACCTCGGCCACCCGCCTCTGCAAGGCTGGCACCACCTCCTGCTCGAACCAGGGATTGCGCCTGAGCCAAAGATTGTTGCGCGGGCTTGGGTGCGGCATGGGCACCAGTGTCGGCCAGTACCTGGCCCATTGTTGGACGTTGCCGGTCACCGACCGCTCGCCATCGGGCAGATGCCAGGCGTGGGCGTACTGGCCAATGACCAGGGTCAGCGCGATGTCGGGCAGCCGGTCCAGCAGCAGTTGCCGCCACGCCGGCGCACATTCGGGCCGGGGCGGCAGGTCGCCCGATTTACCCGTACCCGGATAACAGAAGCCCATGGGGAGAATCGCCAGCTGCCGGTCGTCGTAGAAGGTGTCCCGGTCGATGCCCATCCAGGCCCGCAAGCGGTCGCCGCTCGGGTCGTTAAAGGGTAACCCGGTGTCGTGCACGCGTCGGCCCGGCGCCTGCCCGACCACCAGAATTTTCGACGTCTGCGACAACTGGACCACCGGCCGGGGCCCCAGGGGTAAATGGTCCGCGCACAGGGTGCACGCCCGCACCCGTTGCACCAGCTCCTGAAACGGCAGCTCCGCCAGCTGCTCCGTCATGTCACCCTCACTCACAGGCCCAAGCCCGCCTCCAAAGTCATTCCGGCAATTGCATCAGGGGCAGTTTGTGGTATCCATGGGTTCCCAGCAACCCACACTGAAAGGAAGCCATCATGAACGCCAATGCCGGCGCCTTGCCCGAGATCAACGTTGAGGAGTTTCAGAAGGTGGTGCGCTCACGCCGGTCCGTACGCCGGTTCCTGAGCGAGCCCGTACCGCCCCAGGTGCTGGCCGACTGCCTGGAACTGGCCACCCTGGCGCCCAATTCCAGCAACCTGCAACCCTGGGAATTCTACGTGGTGCAGACCCCGGAACTGAAAGCCCGGCTGGCCGAGGCCTGCCTGGGCCAGAATGCGGCCCGGACGGCGCCGGTGCTGATCGCCATCGTCGCCCGCACCGACACCTGGCGGCGCCACGCCCGGCTGGCGCTGGAGCACTGGCCCGAGGCTACCTTACCGCCCATCGTCGACAAGTACTACCGGAAGATCGCGCCGATCCACTACAACCAGGGCCCGTTTGGGGTACTGGGCGCGGCCAAGAAAGCGGCCGGGCTGGTGCTCGGGCTGGCGCGCCCGGTTCCGCGCGGCCCTTACTCGCCCGCTGAAATGAACGTCTGGGCCACCAAGTCGACCGCGCTGGCCGCGCAGAACCTGATGCTGGCCCTGCGCGCCCACGGCTACGACTCCTGTCCGATGGAAGGCTTCGACGAGTATCGGGTGAAAAAACTGCTCGGGATTCCGCGCCGCGGTCTGGTGACCATGGTGGTCGCCGCCGGCCGGCGCGCGGAGAACGGGGTCTACAACCAGCAATACCGGTTCGACCAGGACCAGTTGGTCCACTACCTGTGACCAGGCTCTGGTAGCAGGAAGGCTCAGACTTCGGCGTTGGCCAGGGCCTCGGCGGCACCCAGGAGCCCGGTGTAGGGCTCGGTCACCACGAACACCGGCGTGCGCTCGATCAACGGGCGCATCCGCCCCTTGTCCTCAAGGCCCGCGCGAAACGGGCTTTCCAGGAAGAAATCGAGGAAGCGTGGCAAAATACCGCCACACAGGTAGACGCCTCCGGTACTGCCCAGGGTCAGGACCGCGTTGCCAGTGACCCGCCCCAGGATCTCGCAGAAATGCCGCAGGCTGGCGCGCGCCAGCGCATCCTCCTGTCCCAGGGCCGCGGCCGTGATTTTCTCGGGCGCGTCCAGCGGCGCCGGCAGGCCCTGAATTTCGGCGTGGGCCTGGTAGAGGTTCAACAGGCCCTGGCCGCACAGAATGCGCTCCACCGACACCCGACCGAAGCGTGCTTTGAGAATTCGCAGGATGGCCATCTCGGTGTCTTCGGTCGGGGCGAAATCCACGTGGCCGCCCTCGGTCATCAACGGCACCCAGCCGTTGGTGATGGGCACCAGTCCCGACACCCCCAGGCCGGTGCCGGGCCCAATCACCAGCCTGGGCCGATGCGGGTCGCCCGGTCCGCCGCACACCGGTACCAGGTTGTGCTCGGGCACGTGGGGCACCCCCAGCGCCATCGCGGTAAAATCGTTAATCACCTTGAAGGTCCGCCAGCCAAATCGGGCCCGGACCTCTTCGGTGTCAAACCGCCAGTGATTGTTGGTCATTCGGATCTGGGTTCCGGTGACGGGCGAGGCCACGGCAAAGCAGGCTTCCGCAACCTCGGCAACCCCGGCCCGGGCCAGGTAATCGACCACGGCTTCGTCCAGGGTGCCGTAGTCACCACAGGCCAGGACCTCGATCGCCTGGGGCTCGAAGCCGCCCTGCTCGACCAGGGCGAATCGGGCGTTGGTGCCGCCGATGTCACCCACCAGGGCGTACTGAACGGCAGTCATGCGTCGTGATTCCAGAAAAAGCTGGCGCCTTCCTCGGGGTTGCCGGCGGCGCGGCGCATCCAGCCAAACAGTTCCCGTCCGTAGCCGTGATGGTACCCGGTCAGGTCCGCGCTGGCCGATTCCCGGTCGGCGAAAACCCGGTCCTCAAGCTGCACCGACAGCACGCCCTGCTCGGCATCCAGCCGAATCAGATCGCCGTTCTTGACCCGCGCCAGGGGCCCGCCTTCCAGGGCCTCCGGGTAGACATGAATGGCTGCCGGCACCTTGCCGGACGCGCCCGACATGCGGCCGTCGGTGACCAGGCCAACCTTGTACCCGCGATCCTGCAACACCCCCAGGTACGGCGTGAGCTTGTGCAGTTCCGGCATGCCGTTACTCTTGGGTCCCTGGAAGCGCACGATCACCACGCAATCCCGGTCCAGATCACCGGCGTCAAAAGCGGCCTTGAGCTCGTTCTGGTCATCGAACACCACCGCCGGCGCCTCCACCACCCGGTGCTCCGGGGCCACCGCCGAGACCTTGATCACGCCCCGGCCCAGATTGCCATCCAGCACCCGCAAGCCACCATCCGGTGCGAACGGCTCGGCGGCCGAGCTGAGTACATCCGGGCGCAAGCTCTTTTCCGGTGCCGGTTTCCAGACCAGCTTACCGCCCTCCAGCTCTGGCATCTCGGTGTAACGCTCAAGACCGTGGCCGACCACCGTGTTGACATCGTTGTGCAGGTACCCGCCCGACAGCAGCTCGCGAATCAGAAACGGCGTGCCACCGGCCTCGTGGAAGGCGTTCACGTCTTCCTGACCGTTGGGGTAGATTCGGGTCATCGATGGCACCACCGAGGACAGCTCGGCGTAATCGTTCCAGTCAATGATGATGCCCGCCGCCCGGGCAATGGCGATCCAGTGAATGGTGTGATTGGTGGAGCCGCCGGTGACCAGCAAGGCCACCAGGGCATTGACGATGGCTTTCTCGTCGACCATGTCCGCCAGGCCCAATTCGCCGCCGTGGGGTTTGGACAGCCGGATGACCTGCTCGGTGGCAAACCGGGTCAGCTCATCCCGCAGGGGCGTGTTGGGATTCACAAAGGCCGAACCGGGCAGATGCAGACCCATCACCTCAACCAGCAGCTGGTTGCTGTTGGCGGTGCCATAAAAGGTGCAGGTGCCGGGGCTGTGGTAGGACTTGCTTTCGGCCTCCAGCAGCTCGTCCTTGCCGACCTTGCCTTCGGCGTAGAGCTGACGGATCCGCTGTTTCTCCTTGTTGGGCAAGCCGGACGGCATGGGACCGGCAGGCAGCAGGATGGTGGGCAGGTAGCCAAAACTGAGCGAGCCAATCAGCAGACCGGGCACGATCTTGTCACAGATCCCCAGCAGCAGGGTGGCGTCAAACATGTTGTGACTCAGCGCCACCGCGGTGCTCATGGCGATGGTGTCCCGGGAAAACAGGCTCAGTTCCATGCCCGGCTGCCCCTGGGTCACGCCGTCGCACATCGCCGGGGTGCCACCGGCCACTTGGGCCACCGAGCCCATGCCACGCGCCGCCTCCCGGATCATCTCCGGGAACTTTTCATAGGGTTGGTGGGCCGAAAGCATATCGTTGTAGGCCGTCACCATGGCGACGTTGGCCTTGTTCATGAACTTCAGGGTGTATTTGTCATCCTGGCCGCAGGCCGCGAAGCCGTGGGCGAGGTTGCCGCAGGACAGTGAGCTGCGGTGGGGGGATTGCGCCTTCAAAGCGTTCATGCGTTGAAGGTAGTCCTGCCGCGTACCGCGGCTGCGCTCGATGATTCGCTGGGTAACCTTGTCGACGGTGGGGTGCATGCTGAGCTCCATCGCGTTCATTATTAGAGTGGTGGTTTTAAGATGTAATTTTACTTCCTTTTTTTGGCATTTCCACCCTTTGATCGTTCATTTACTCTTTTTTTGTTGTTATATTTACTACAAAATAGAGATGAAACGAACAAAAATTAGCCAAACAAGGAGTCAGAACATGACAATCCGCATCGCAATCAACGGTTTTGGCCGCATCGGTCGCAATGTTCTCCGGGCATTGTATGAAAATAACTACCGCAACCAACTTCAGATCGTCGCCATCAACGACCTCGGCGACGCCGAAACCAACGCCCATCTGCTCAAATACGACAGTGTGCATGGCCGCTTCGCCGCCGACGTCAGCCACGATGCCGAATCCCTGACCGTTGACGGCGACCGGATCGCCATTACCGCCCTGCGCAACCCGGAACAGTTGCCCTGGGGCGACCATCGCGTTGACGTGGTGTTCGAATGCACCGGCCTGTTCACCAAACGGGACCAGGCCGCCGCCCACCTGCGCGCGGGTGCGAAAAAGGTCATCATCTCCGCCCCCAGTCCGGACGCGGACGCCACCGTGGTTTACGGCGTCAACGATCAGGCCCTGACCGCCGATGACAACATCATCAGCAACGCCTCCTGCACCACCAACTGCCTGGCACCGGTGGTGGAAGCCCTGCACAAGACCGTGGGCATCGAAAGCGGCCTGATGACCACCATACACTCGTACACCAACGACCAGAAATTGAGTGACGTGTACCACAGTGACCTGTACCGGGCGCGCTCGGCCACCCAGTCCATGATCCCGACCAAGACCGGCGCCGCCGCCGCCATCGGCAAGGTGATCCCGGCCCTGGACGGCAAACTGGACGGCCTGGCCGTGCGGGTGCCGACCATTAACGTGTCCCTGGTCGACTTCGGCTTCATCGCCAGCCGGGATACCACGGTGGAGGAAATCAACGCGGCCGTGAAAGCGGCTGCCGAGAACAACCCGGTGCTGGGTTACAATATCGAGAAACTGGTCAGCGTGGACTTCAACCACAATGCCCTCTCCAGCGTCTTCGATGCCAATCACACCCGCGTCCTGGGCCGTCATGTAAAAGTCATGGCCTGGTACGACAATGAGTGGGGTTTTTCGAATCGCATGCTGGATAATGCCATCGCACTGATGAAAGCCGGCCACTAACACTGGCCGGCCCGGAATATTCCGCTACCCTGTTCGAGCCTCTACCAAAGAACCAAAGGACACCAACCATGCTCAGGCGTACCAAAATTGTCGCCACCCTCGGCCCCTCCACCGACTCGCCAGAGTCCCTTGCCGCCATCATCGGCGCCGGAGTCGATGTTACCCGACTGAATTTCTCCCACGGCAGCGCCGAAGAACACATCGGACGCGCCCGACGGGTGCGCGAGGCCGCCGCCGCTCAGGGCCGCTTCGTTGCCCTGCTGGCCGACCTCCAGGGCCCGAAACTGCGCATTGCCCGCTTTGCCGAAAACAAGGTCACCCTGAGCGCCGGCCAGACCTTCGTGCTGGACGCCGCCATGGACAAGGAAGCGGGTACCGACCAGCGCGTGGGTATCGACTACGAACAGCTGATCCGGGACGTCGAGCCTGGCGACATCCTGGTACTCGACGACGGCCGCATTGAAATGGAAGTGCAGTCCGTTGACGATCACAGCATCACCTCCAAGGTGCTGATCGGCGGCCCGCTGTCCAACAACAAGGGCCTGAACAAGCGCGGCGGTGGTCTGTCTGCCGACGCCCTGACCGAAAAGGACAAGCAGGACATAGTGACCGCCGCCAAACTGGACGCGGACTATGTTGCGGTGTCCTTCGTTCGGACCGCGGACGACATGCACGTGGCCCGCAAACTGCTCAAGGATGCCGGCTCCAACGCCGGCCTGGTGGCAAAGATCGAACGGGCGGAACTGGCCCACGACGTCGAAGCCCTGGACGCGGTCATCGAGGCCTCCGACGCCGTCATGGTGGCCCGGGGCGATCTGGCGGTCGAGATTGGCGATGCCGAACTGGTGGGCGTGCAGAAGCACATCATCCAGCGAGCCCGGGTACTCAACCGTGCCGTGATCACCGCCACCCAGATGATGGAATCGATGATCACCAGCCCCATGCCCACCCGCGCGGAAGTCTCCGACGTCGCCAACGCAGTCATGGACTACACCGACGCGGTGATGCTGTCGGCCGAAACCGCGGTGGGCGACTACCCGAAAGAGGCCGTGGAAGCCATGGTGCGCATCTGCCTGGGCGCCGAGAAGCACCCGTCCATGCACCAGTCCAAGCACCGAATTCACGAAAGCATGGAGGAAGTGGACGAAGCCATCGCCCTGTCCGCCATGTACGCCGCCAACCACCTGGAGGGTGTCGCCGCGATCATCTGCCTGACCGAAACCGGCGCCACACCGCGACTGATGTCCCGCATCAAGTCGAGCCTGCCAATCTTTGCGTTCTCCCGTCATCACTGGACCCAGCACCGGGTCGTGCTGTATCGGGGCGTGCAGACCATCCCCTTCGACTCCGCCAAGGTGCCAAATGAGCGCACCAATGCGCTGGCGATCTCTGAACTGGTGAATCGGGGAGCCGTGAAGGAAGGTGACCTGGTGGTTATCACCAAGGGTGACTATGTGAATGCCCAGGGCGGCACCAACACCATGAAGATTGTTCGGGTTGGCTCGGAGATTCGCTAGCCCAACTCCATTGGCGTTTTAGCATGAAAACCAGGCCCCACTCGATGGGGCCTAGTTTTTTGTGGCCGACTTCTTTCAAAGAGACTAAGGACAACTGCTGAGATATCGCTGCAGCTGGCAGCGGCCCGGGGACCGGCGTTCCGGGAATGTGGCTGGCCAAGGATGGCCAGCCTCAAGGGCACATGGATGTGCTCGCAGCGATTCCCGGAATGCCGGTCCTCGGGCTGCCAACTCCAGAACTGGCAGGCTTCAGGCAGTACACTCACCCCTGAAGGTCAGCCAAACTCCCACGGGCGATTTCAGTAATCTGGGCCCAGTCCTTGTTGGCCACCACATCCGCCGGCGTCAGCCAGGAGCCACCAACGGCCTTGACGTTTTTCAGGGCCAGATAGTCCTTCGCCGTGTCGCGGCGGATACCACCAGTGGGGCAGAAGGTGACGTCACCGAACGGACCGCTGAAGGCTTTCAAGGCCGCGGCTCCGCCGGATACCTCGGCAGGGAAGAACTTGAACTCACGATAGCCCAGGGCATAGCCCATCATCAGTTCCGATACCGTGGAAATGCCGGGCAGCAGCGGTGCCTCCGAGGTAACGCCGAACTCCAGGATGGCCTCGGTAACTCCGGGGGTGATGACGAACTGGGCGCCGGCGGCCTCGACCTTGCGGTACTCGGCCACGCTGGTGACCGTCCCTGCCCCCACCCAGGCCTCGGGGATGGCTTCGCGGACGGCGCGGATGGCGTCGACCCCGTGTTCGGTACGGAGGGTGATTTCCAGTACCTTGATGCCGCCATCGACCAGGGCCTGACACAGGGGCACGGCGTCCTCCAGCTCCTGGATGGCAATTACCGGCACCAGGGGTGAGGCCGCCAATACGGCCTGGACCCGCTCCCTTTGAAATTCAGACAGTTGAGTCATAGTGGTCTCCAAAAACAGAAAATCGGGCTCAGGGACTCCAGAACAGGCTCAGTCCCGGAGTGAGAAATGCGCGAATGGGCATGGCCGCCAGGTTGTCGGGTTCGGCCAGGGCCCGTTGCAGGGTGTCGAGCTTGTCCTGCCCTTTCAGGTGCAACGCCGTGAATCGGGCTCCCTGAAGCACCGGACGGGTCAGGGTAATGCGCCGCTGCGACTGAGACGGCGGGCTGGCCGGAGCCACCCGGTCCGGGCACGCGGCGCTCAGGGCATGGGCCAGCTCCGGGGCGTCCGGGAACAGCGAGGCGGTATGGCCATCATTGCCCATACCGAGAATAACCACATCCAGCGGCAGCTCCAGATCGGCCACGGCGGCGCTGGCGGCGGCCAGGCCCTCGGCCGGGGTGTCACCGGGCTGCTTCAGGGACAGGTAACGGGCGGCCGCCGCGGGTCCCTGCAACAGGCTGGCCTTCACCAGTCGGGTGTTGCTGTCCGGATGGTCTTCCGGCACCCAGCGCTCGTCCGCCAGCAACACATCCACACGGGACCAGGCCAGGGACTTTTGGGCCAGCGCCTTGAAAAACGGCAGCGGCGTGGAGCCGCCGGACACCACCAGACTGGCCCGCTCTGCCTGTTCCAAGCGGCTCGCCAGCACCTCGGCGGCGGCGTCGGCCAGCGCCAGGGCGACCTGGTCCGGGGTATCGTCAACGTGAACCTCGACGCCGGCCGGCAATCCAAGATCAGGCGTCTTCATACCAGCTCCTGCCGTCGCGGGTGATCATAGCGATGGAGGCCACCGGCCCCCAGGTTCCGGCGGCGTAGCGCTTGGGGGGCGCGCCGCTGTCACGCCAGTTCTGGATGACCTGATCAACCCAGCTCCAGGCGTGCTCCACCTCGTCCCGGCGGACAAACAGGTACTGGTTGCCCTTCATGACCTCCCACAGCAGTCGCTCGTAGGCGTCCGGGATGCGGTCGTTTTCGAAGGTTTCCGAAAAGGTCAGTTCGAGCGGGCCCTGGCGCAGGCGCATGCCTTTATCCAGGCCCTGGTCCTTGGTCAGAATCTTCAGCGACATGCCCTCGTCCGGCTGCAGCCGGATGATCAGCTTGTTGTTGGCCAGGTGCTTCTGGTCCGGATCAAAGATGTAGTGGGGCGCCGGCTTGAAGTGGATGATGATCTGGGACAACTTCTCGGGCAGGCGCTTGCCGGTACGGATGTAGAAGGGCACCCCGGACCAGCGCCAGTTTTCGATTTCGGCCTTGAGCGCGACGAAGGTTTCGGTGTCGCTGCCCTTGTTGGCACCCTCTTCTTCCAGGTAGCCCGGTACGGGCTTGCCGTTGCTGGTGCCGGCCGTGTACTGACCGCGCACCACGTGGCTCTCCATCATGTCCGGAGTGACCCGACGCAGGGCCTTCAGCACTTTCACCTTCTCGTCGCGAATGCTGTCGGCGGACAGATCCGAGGGCGGATCCATGGCGATCAGGCACAGCAGTTGCAGCAGGTGGTTCTGGATCATGTCGCGAATCTGGCCGGCCTTGTCGAAGTAGCCCCATCGGCCCTCGATGCCGACACTTTCTGCCACCGTGATCTCCACGTGGGATATGTGGTTCTGGTCCCACTGGGACGCGAACAGGTTGTTGGCGAAGCGCAGGGCAATCAGGTTCTGCACCGTTTCCTTGCCCAGGTAGTGGTCAATGCGGAACAGCTGGCTTTCCTTGAACACCTCGCCCAGTTCGTCGTTGATCACCCGGGACGATTCCAGGTCATGGCCGATCGGCTTTTCGACCACCACCCGGGTGTTCTCGGTGCAGCAACTGGCGGCGCGCAGATTGCGGGCGATGACGCCATACATGGACGGCGGTGTCGCCATGTAGACGATCAGTTCACCGCTGCCCTGCTGATGCCAGTCATTCAGCGCGCCAAACCCTTCCGGCTCGCTGAAATCCAGGCGCAGGTAATCGACGCGCTGCAGGAACCGGTCGGCAAGTTCGGCGTCCATTTCCTCAGGCTTTACGTAGTGCGTCAGCTTCTCGCGCAGCTGGGACCGCACCGCGTCGGTGTCGACGTCGGTCCGGGCGATGGCGAGAATCCGGCTGCCGTCGGCCAGCAGATTGGCTCGCTCGAGTTGATACAGGGCGGGAAACAACTTGCGCTGCGCCAGGTCACCCAGGGCGCCAAACAGCATCAGGTCGCAACGGGTATTGCTCTTGTTGGCCATTGGATCCTTCTCTCTGATGGGTGGGGCGTGGCGATGTCACGCCCCCGAAACACGACAAATGTAGTAATTTTATCAAAATAATGACAGGCAAAATCGACTTTTCCAAGAAAAAATTTGCCTTAATGATATTTTTACTACCCAAAGTCCGTAAGAAACGCGGTATAATCGCCGCGTTATTCCACTACTGATCGCCACGAAACAGGGAGTACCTTTCATGGCCGCGAACCAGGCGCACCGGGACGACAACCTGCTTGAAGACATCCAGGCCCGACTGGACAATCTCAACAAATCGGAGCGCAAAGTCGCCGAGGCCATTCTCCGGGACCCCAGTGCCGCCACCCGATACAGCATAGCTGCCCTGGCCCGGGCGGCCGAGGTTAGCGAACCGACGGTGAACCGGTTCTGCCGGGGCTTCTCCGCCACCGGGTTCCCGGACTTCAAGATCCGCCTGGCCCAGAGCATTGCCACCGGCACGCCCTACGTCGGCCAGAACGTGCAACCGGACGACACGGTGGCGGAGTTTGCCGACAAGATCATGCTCAGTACCATCGCCAGCCTCGACAAGGCCCGCCAGGCGCTGGATCCGAAGGCCCTGGCCCGGGTCATCGACTACCTGATCCAGGCCAAGCAGATCAGCTTTTTCGGCATGGGTGGCTCGGCCGCCGTCGCCCTGGACGCCCAGCACAAATTCTTCCGGTTCAACATTCCGGTCATGGCCTACGACGACGCCCTGATGCAGCGCATGGTCGCCGCCGGCACCGCGGTTGGCGACGTCATTGTGCTGATCTCCTATACCGGCCGGACCCGCGAAACCGTGGACATTGCGCGCCTGGCGCGGGACAACGGCGCCACCGTGATCGGCATCACCAATCCGGACTCGCCGCTGGCCCAGGTCTGCACCGCGGTCCTGGGAGTCACGGCACCGGAGGACACCGAGGTGTACATGCCGATGTCGTCGCGGATCATCCACCTGACGGTGATCGACATCCTCGCCACTGGCGTGACCCTGAAGCGCGGCGCCGATTTCCTGGGCCACCTGAAAAAGATCAAGGAAAGCCTCAAGCCCACTCGCTTCCCGTCGGAATAAACCTTACCTACGCCCCTCCTCCCCCTGAACTCTCACCCCCCTTTTTGTTCAGGGTGGAGGATGCACCACCCCACCGGTTCCCACACCATGAAATCCGGTTTCCCCAATGTCCGATTGGCAGAAGCTGCAATCAAGGGAACCGGACGTCCAGATCGAACCATTCCTGGCCGGCCGGACCGAACCGGCGCTTCCGATTCCCTGACATTCAACAATGACAAAAAACACAGGACTCAGAACATGCAGAAGCACTCCCTCCTCTCCGCACGCAAGCTCCCCCTTGCCGTGGCGGTGACGGCGGCCGTGATGGCCACGCCGACCGCCGCCGTCGACTTCCACGGCTACGCCCGGGCCGGCGTCTCCAGCAATCTGGGCAGTGGTGGCGAACAAACCTGTTTCGGCAACGGCGCCACTGGCCACTACGTCGGCCGCCTTGCCGACGAATGCGACACCTACGCCGAGCTGGCCCTGGGCGACGAGCTCTATAACGAGGACGGCAAAACCTTCCGCTTCGACACCATGCTGGCGTACAGCGCCGATCCCCAGGGCAACGACTACCAGGCCCTGAACGGTGGCAACAACATCAACAGCGTCGATTTCGACACCGCCGAGACAAGCACCAACAACGCCGACCCCTATGGCGGCGGCGACATTGCGCTGCGCCAGATCTACGTCTCGGCCAAGAATGTGATCGAGTCCCTGCCCGGCTCGACCCTGTGGGCCGGCAAACGCTTCTACCAGCGCAAGGACATTCACCAGCTCGACCTCTACTACCTGAACAATTCCGGATACGGCGCCGGGATTGAGAACATCCAGGCCGGCCCAGGCCGCCTGTCGATCGCCTACACCAACTCCGACACCAGCGATGGCGAGGACCTGGTCCAGAACAACAAAGTGGACCTGCGCTACGCCTTCCCGGTGGGCGAGCACACCCTGGAGCTGGTCGGCATTTACGCCATGGCCGACTTGACCGACCAGCAGGAAGCGGCCGGCATTGAGGACGAGCACGGGTACTTTCTGACAGCCGAACTGTCCACCGGCGTCATGGGCGGCTTCAACAAGTTTGCGATCCAGTACGGCGCCGATTCCATGGGGTTTGCCAACGCCGAGGGCAGCAGTGGCGGCCGGGTGGATAATGGCAACGTCGCCGGCTACTTCGAATCCAGCTGGCGCATCCTCAACCACGGCGTCATCAGACTGAGCGACAACCTCGAGCTGGGCCATTCCATCGTCTACGAGCAGGCCGAATCCCACGACCCGGCCGCCGACGATGGCGAGCGCCTGAGCCTGGTGGCCCGGCCCGTCTACAACTGGACCCCGATCATGAGCACTGCCGTGGAGCTGGGTTACAGCGAAACCGACCGGCCCTGGTTCGCGAGCTCGCAGGACCTGGCCAAGGTCGCGATTGCGCAGCAGTGGCAGGCCGGCCCCGGGTACTGGGCACGCCCAGTCATCCGCACCTACGCGGCGACCTTCTTTGGCGATGAGGCCGAATCCGCCCGGGGCGGCGAAGGCATTGACGGCGACATCCAGATTGGCGCCCAGATCGAGGCCTGGTGGTAAGGTGAATTAACGCGTCTCCCTTTGGACCCATTTAGCCGGCCTCGTGCCGGCTTTTTTGGGCCTAAATCCCGGGCACCGGGCATAAAAAAACCCGGGAGGATCCCGGGTTTTCGTTACTTGGGGCACCGGCGGCGCCCCGCGGTCCGCCGCTTACGGGCGCTCGACCTCGGCGCGGTTGCGCAGCAGTTGCTGGTAGGCACCGTACTCACGCTGCCCTTCCAGTGACGCCAGGAACTGGCTCAACTGGCCGAACTCGGCACCGCCATCGTCGACCTCGCCTTCGTTGACCGCGTCCAGCGCCACGATGGCCGCTCGGCTTGGGGTAACGGCGTGACCGTAGCTGGCCTCGCCTTCAGCCGGACGCGCCAGCGAGAACACGGTACCCATCACGTCGGCACCGGCTTCCTGGTTATTGCGGGACGCCGCTTCATAGCTGACCCACTCGCCTTCCACCAGCTCGTCCAGGCTCTGGCCGGCTTCCAGACCGGCTATAATGGCCTCGGCGCGGCCACGCAGGGCCGCCCGGGTTCTTTCCGCCAGCAGGCGCGCACGGACGTCACCGGCCACCTGCTCCAGCGGCAGCTGCTGCGCCTCGCGGTATTCGCGAACCCGCGCCACAACGGACACGTTATCACCCACATCAATCAGCTCGGTGTTGTAACCGTCCTCAACCACATCGGCAGAGAACAGCTGGCGCACCAGGCCCTGATGATCGAACGGCGCCATGCCGCCGTCACGGGTGATGCCCTTAGCCTCGCGCACCTCAAGGCCCAGCTCTTCCGCCGGTCCGGCCAGGTCGTCCGCGGAATAGGCGGAATCGGCCAGCTTGGTGCGGTACTCCGCGAACCGCTCCTCGGCGCGGTCACGAGCCAGCTCGTTACGCAGCTGGTCGGCAATGTCGGCCAGAGCCGGCACATCGGAACGACGCACCTCTTCCAGCTTGATCAGGTGTACGCCGAAACTGGTTTCCACCGGCTCGGACACCTCGCCCTCCTCCAGCGCAAACAGCGCCTGCTCGAAGGCCTGGTCGTAAACACCACGGCCGGCGAAACCCAGATCACCACCCTCACGGGCGGAGACAGTGTCCACCGAGTATTCCTCGGCCAGATCGGCGAAGGAGGCACCATCCGCCAGCTCTTGCTGGATCTTGGCCATGGTCTCGTCCGCGTTCTCGCCATCCTCAATCAGGATGTGCGCGGCCCGACGCTCTTCCCGGGCCAGCTCCGAGGCCCGCTGCTCGTAATAGGTCTGCAGCTCCTCGTCGCTGACCTCAATGGTGTCCGCGAGGGCACCCAGCGACAGGGTAATGTAGGCAGCATCCACCTGCTCTGGCTGCTGGAAGGCACTGCTGTTGGCCTGGTAAAAGGATTCGACGTCCTCGTCAGTGACCTCGACCTCATCGGCCACCGCGCTCTCGGGCACGGTGACGACGCGGAAGTCCCGGGTCTGGTTCTGGATGCGCAGCAGCTGTGCAACGTTTTCGTCGGCGGCCACGCCGCTTTGCACGATGCCGGCACGAATCTGGTTCACCACGTACTGCTTGCGCATGGCCTCCCGGAATTCACGCACCCCCATGCCCATGTTGCGGACGGTGGAAACGAAGCGGTCACGATTGAACTGGCCGTCCACCTGGAACTGGGGCATCTGGGTAATCAGGGCGTCGATGTCGGCGTCGGTCAGGGCCAGCCCCTGGCTGTCGGCGTCCTGGATCAGGACCTGCTGCTGGATCAGGGACTCGAGCACTTCGCGACGGATCTGGTCGTCGTTCAGCAGGGACGGATCCGGCGTTTCCATGCGCGACAGACGACGCTGACTTTCCATCTGGACCAGGCGCAGGAATTCGCGCTCGGTAATATCTTCACCATTGACGGTCGCCACCTCGGGCTCGCCGGAGAAGCCGCCAATGATGGCGTCCATTCCCCAGATGGATAGCGACACGATCAGCAGACCGATAATGATCTTGGCAATGGTGCCTTGGGCATTTTCCCGAATATCTTGAAGCATGTTTCTCCCGAATCCCTGTTCAAGGTCCTGAGGTTTTTATCGTTTGGCGATGGGCACTGGGGCACTGAACGTAAAAAGGCGCACCCTGTCCGGAATGCGCCTTGAATTCTTCTGGGCAGCCCCCTGCGACAGGAGCTGCCTGAGAAAGAACCGTTACTTAACGGCGTCTTTCAGGGCCTTGCCTGCTTTGAAACCAGGCACTTTGGAGGCCGGAATCTTGATCTCGGCACCAGTCTGCGGGTTACGACCGGTACGAGCAGCACGCTCTTTTACAGAGAAAGTACCAAAACCGATCAGGGTAACCTGATCACCCTTTTTCAGGGCACCGGTGATGGAGTTGGTCATGGAATCCAGAGCACGGCCAGCGGCGGCTTTGGAGATATCTGCGGACTCTGCAATTGCATCAATAAGTTCGGACTTGTTCACACTAAACCCCTTCGATTTCAGGTTGAAGATGTTATAGGTTGGTTTGTTTTTTCGCGGACGCTCTCGACTATCGCATAAGCGGTCGGAGAATTCCATTCTTCAGTTTTCTTATTCCTTGCGGCTGTTAACCGGTGCTCGGAATAGGCACTTAATGCGCGGGAGCCCTTGGTATTGGCTGCTTCACGGCGAAACAGTTATACCAACGGGCTCTCTGGCGTGTCAACAACTCCACAAGGCTTTAATGAGTATTTATGCGCTCTGCGGCGTCGCCTTCGTCGTCCCGGGGTTTGCCCGATCCGGCGCCGGATGACTCGTCGGCGGTGCGTGGCTCGGGCGGATACGCCAGCGCAATATCCAGCACCTCGTCGATCCACTTCACCGGACGGATCTCCAGCGATTCCTTGATATTATCCGGTATCTCCTTGAGATCACGAACATTTTCATCAGGGATCAGAACCGTCTTGATGCCACCGCGATGGGCCGCCAGGAGCTTCTCCTTGAGCCCGCCAATGGCCAGGACACGGCCGCGCAGGGTAATCTCGCCGGTCATGGCCACGTCGGCCCGAACCGGAATTTTGGTCAGCGAAGACACCAGCGCGGTGCACATGCCAATACCGGCACTTGGCCCATCTTTCGGGGTTGCGCCCTCCGGCACGTGCACGTGCAGGTCGTGTTTTTCGTGGAAATCGTCAGGGATACCGAGACCCGGGGCGCGACTGCGCACCACGGTCAGGGCAGTCTGGATCGACTCCTGCATGACGTCACCCAGGGAACCGGTCTTCACCACCCGGCCCTTGCCGGAGGTCAGCGCACACTCGATGGTCAGCAGCTCGCCACCCACCTGGGTCCAGGCCAGGCCGGTGACCTGCCCGATCTGGTTCTTCTCTTCCGCCAGGCCGTACTTGAACTTCTTGACCCCGGAGTAGTCCTCCAGCATGTCGGGCTCGAGGGTCACCGACGCCTTGTCGTTGGCCTCAACGTGCTCACGCACCACCTTGCGGCAGATCTTGGCGATCTCGCGCTCCAGGCCACGCACACCGGCTTCCCGGGTGTAGTAGCGGATCAGGTCGCGCAGGGTCGCCTCGGGAATCACCAGCTCGTCCTTGCGCAGGCCATTGGCCTTGATCTGCTTGGGCAGCAGGTACCGCAGCGCGATGTTGACCTTTTCGTCCTCGGTGTAGCCCGGGATGCGGATGATCTCCATCCGGTCCAGCAGCGCCGGCGGAATGTCCATGGAGTTGGAAGTACACACAAACATCACATCGGACAGATCGTAGTCGACCTCCAGATAATGGTCGTTGAAGGTGTGGTTCTGTTCCGGATCCAGCACTTCCAGCAGGGCCGAGGCCGGGTCGCCGCGGTGGTCCATGCCCATCTTGTCGATCTCGTCGAACAGGAACAGCGGGTTTTTCACGCCCACCTTGGACAGCTTCTGCAGCAGCTTGCCCGGCAGGGCACCGATGTAAGTCTTGCGGTGGCCACGGATCTCCGCCTCATCGCGGACACCACCCAGCGCCATCCGGGTGTACTTGCGGTTGGTGGCCCGGGCAATGGACTGCCCCAGGGAGGTCTTACCCACACCCGGAGGCCCAACCAGGCACAGCACCGGCCCCTTCACCTTCTTCACCCGGCTTTGCACCGCCAGGTACTCCAGAATGCGTTTCTTGACCTCGTCCAGCCCGTAGTGGTCGCGATCCAGAATCTCGCGGGCCTTCTCGATGTCGTGACGGACCCGGCTGCGCTTCTTCCAGGGCACCGCCAGCATCCAGTCGATGTAGCCGCGCACCACCGTGGCTTCGGCGGACATGGGCGACATCATCTTCAGCTTGTTCAGTTCCGCCTCGGTCTTCTTCCGGGCTTCTTCCGGCAGACCGGCTTCCTCGAGCTTCTGCTCGAGCTCTTCAAAGTCGTTGTTACCCTCGCCAAGCTGCCCCATCTCCTTCTGGATGGCTTTCATCTGCTCGTTCAGGTAGTACTCGCGCTGGCTGCGCTCCATCTGCTTCTTGACCCGGCCACGGATGCGCTTCTCGACCTCGATCAGGTCGATCTCGCCATCCAGCTTGCCCAGCAGCAGGTCCACCCGCTTGCGCACATCCAGCGCTTCCAGCAGTTCCTGCTTCTCGGGAATGCGCATCTCGAGGTGCGCGGCCATGGTGTCGGCCAGGCGCTCCAGTTCCTCGACACCGGTCAGGGCGTTGGAGACCTCCGACGGCACCTTCTTGGACAGCTTGACGTACTTTTCAAACTCGTCCATCAGGGTCTTGATCAGCACGTCCTGTTCGCGCTCCGGCAGCCCCTCTTCCTCCATCAGCACGGCACCGCCGGACAGGAAGTCGCCCTCGGTGATGTCACTGATGGTGGCGCGGGCATTACCCTCGACCAGTACCTTTACGGTGCCATCCGGCAGCCGCAGCATCTGCAGGACCGTGGCCAGGGTCCCCATCTCGAATACGTCACCGGGACCCGGCTCGTCGGTGGAAGCGTCCCGCTGGGCGACCAGCAGAATTTCCTTGCTCCCTTCCATCGCGGCTTCGAGCGCCTGGATGGACTTTTCACGGCCCACAAACAGCGGGACCACCATGTGCGGGAACACCACCACATCACGCAACGGCAGCAACGGGTATTCGTGCACAGTATTTTCGGGTATCCGGGTCATAGGGAATCCTCTGACGGTGTTTCTTTGAGCATACCACCCTTCATTGGGGCGCCCTCAAAAATTGCAATCTTTTTACCAAACGAAACGCGCGGGGAATATTGGGATACAGAACGTGAAAAGGGGCGTTTCCGCCCCTTTTTTACTGCTTGCTTGCCGTCACCGATCAGTCTTCCGGGACTGCCTTGGCGTGATCGCTGCTGGCGTAGATCTTGAACGGCTCGGAATCGCCGTCGATCACGCTTTCGTCGATCACCACCTTGGTCACATCGTGCTCGGACGGGATCTGATACATGGTATCCAGCAGGGTCGCCTCCATGATCGACCGCAGGCCCCGGGCACCGGTCTTCCGCTCCATGGCCTTGCGCGCCACTGCACGCAGTGCATCCTCGCGGAAATCCAGCTCGACGCCTTCCATGTCAAACAGCTTCTGGTACTGCTTGGTGAGGGCGTTCTTGGGCTCAGTCAGGATCTGGACCAGGGCTGCCTCGTCCAGCTCGGTCAGGGTTGCGACCACCGGCAAACGACCGACGAACTCGGGAATCAGGCCGAACTTGACCAGGTCCTCGGTTTCCACGTCCTTGATGATGTCGCCTGTGCTCTTGCTGTCGTCCTGGCTCACCACCGAGGCGGAGAAACCGATGGAGCTGCGCTCCGACCGCTCCTGAATCACCTTGTCCAGGCCGGCAAAGGCGCCGCCACAGATGAACAGGATGTTGCCGGTGTCGACCTGCAGGAACTCCTGCTGCGGGTGCTTGCGGCCACCCTGGGGTGGAACCGACGCCACGGTACCCTCAATCAGCTTCAGCAGCGCTTGCTGCACACCTTCACCGGAGACATCCCGGGTGATGGAGGGGTTGTCCGACTTACGGGAAATCTTGTCGATTTCATCGATGTAGACAATGCCACGCTGGGCCTTGTCGACGTCGTAGTCGCACTTCTGCAGCAGCTTCTGGATGATGTTCTCGACGTCCTCACCCACATAGCCCGCCTCGGTCAGCGTGGTCGCATCAGCAATGGTGAAAGGAACATTCAGCATGCGGGCCAGGGTCTCGGCCAGCAGGGTCTTACCGCTACCGGTCGGGCCAATCAGCAGGATGTTGCTCTTGCCCAGCTCGACATCGGCCTTGCCCTCGCCGTAGCGCAGGCGTTTGTAGTGGTTGTACACCGCTACCGACAGCACCACCTTGGCGCGGTCTTGCCCGATGACGTACTCGTTCAGGGTGTCGCGGATCTCAGCAGGCGTCGGGAGACGGTCGCTGGCCTCTTCCTGAGCATTTTCCTGAATTTCTTCACGGATAATGTCATTGCACAGGTCCACGCACTCGTCGCAGATGAACACCGAGGGCCCTGCAATGAGCTTTCGGACTTCATGCTGGCTCTTTCCGCAAAACGAGCAGTAGAGCAACTTGCCGTTATCGTCGCCCCTGCCGTTTCTATCATCTGCCATTGAATTACCTCTGGTCTTGGTTAGCCGGCGTTACTGGCTATTACGCCGGCCAAGTATGATGCGATTACTTCCAGTATTATTTATTCGGCACGCGCTTATCAAGTATAGAATCGATGAGCCCGTAGTCCTTCGCCTGCTGCGGATCCATGAAGTTATCACGGTCGGTGTCCTTGGCGATGGTGTCCAGGTCCTGCCCGGTGTGGTGCGCCAGGATGGAATTCAGGGTGTGGCGGATCTTGAGGATTTCACGGGTGTGAATCTCGATGTCGGTCGCCTGACCCTGATAACCGCCCAGGGGCTGGTGAATCATCACCCGGGAATTGGGCAGACAGGCCCGCTTGCCAGCCGCGCCACCTGCCAGCAGGAAGGCGCCCATGCTCGCGGCCTGACCGACACACAGGGTGGCCACGTCCGGCTTGATGAACTGCATGGTGTCGTAGATGGACATACCGGCTGTGACGGAACCGCCGGGACTGTTGATGTACAGGTGAATGTCCTTGTCCGGATTCTCGGATTCCAGGAACAACAACTGGGCAACGATCAGGTTCGCCATGTGGTCCTCGACCGGACCGACCATGAAAATCACCCGCTCCTTCAGGAGCCGGGAGTAGATATCAAACGAGCGCTCGCCCCGAGCCGTCTGCTCAATAACCATCGGCACCAGGCCGGAATTGGTAACCATTGCGGGACCATCAATTGGTTTCTGCGTCATGTGCGCCTGAACTCCTTATGGACAATGGGTCGTGGACTCGCGCCACGGCTTTCACTCTGGGTATTACTGCACTGCTTACTTTGCCAGCCGCCGGCCCAGATGAAAACAGCCGGACATGCCGGCTGTTTTCGTCGTTCGGCCAACCGGGCCGGAGGTCACCCCGGCCCGGACAGGATCAGCGCTGCTGCTGCCCTGCCTGAACGGCTTCTTCGTACTTGACCTTCTTCTCTTTTACCTTGGCCCGCTCCAGGACAAAGTCAACAACCTGGTCTTCCAGAACGGAGGACTCGATCTGGGACTTCTGCTCCGGGTTGCTGTTGAAGTGGGCAACCACCTCTTCCGGCTGTTCATACGTAGACGCGATCTCCTGGATCTTTTCGTCCACCTTGGCCGGCTCGGCCTTCAGGTCGTTCTGCTTGACCACTTCCTGGAACAGCAGACCGGTCTTCACGCGACGCTCAGCCTGCTCCTGGAAGATTTCCTTGGGCAGCTGCTGGAAGTCAACCTGGCCACCGAAACGCTGAACCGCGTCCTGACGCAGACGGTCGATTTCCTGGTCCACCAGCGCCGCCGGCACGTCCAGCTCGGTGCTCTCGAGCAGACCGTCAACCACGTCGTTCTTGACCTTATTGGACACCGCCTGCTTCAGCTCGCGCTCCATGTTCTTCTGCACTTCTTCGCGGAAGCTGGCTTCGTCTTCGGCGTCGATGCCGAACTTCTTGAAGAACTCGGCGTCCAGCTCAGGCAGCTGCGGCTCTTCAACCTTGTGGATCTTGATCTCGAACTTGGCCGGCTTACCCGCCAGCTCCTCGTTGTGGTAATCCTCCGGGAAGGTCACCTCGATCTCCATGTCCTCGCCGGCCTTGCCACCCTGAACGGCTTTCTCGAAGCCCGGGATCATCTGGCCGGAGCCCAGGGTCAGGCGATGGCCTTCGGCGGCGCCACCCTCGAACTCTTCACCGTCGATGAAGCCTTTGAAATCAATGGTCAGCACGTCCTTGCTCTTGGACTTGCGCTTGACTTCCTTCATGGTGGCCTGCTGGCGACGCAGGTTGTCGATCATCTTGTCGACGTCTTTCTCGGAGATCTCGGAGGTCAGCTTCTCGACGGAGATCTTGCTCAGGTCACCCAGTTCGATTTCCGGCAGCACCTCGAAGATGGCCACAAATTCCAGGTCCTTGCCCTCTTCCATCACCTTCGGCTCGAACTTCGGCCAGCCTGCCGGGTTGATGTCCTGCTCCTGCAGCGCCTTGACGTACTGATCGCGCATCACTTCGCCCACAACTTCCTGGCGGACGCTGTCACCGAAACGACGCTTTACCACCTTCATGGGCACCTTGCCCGGGCGGAAACCGTTCAGGCGCACGGTGCGCGCGGTTTCCTGCAGGCGCTTTTGGACCGCCTGGTCAATTTCCTGGGCGGGCACACCAATCGTCATGCGACGTTCGATGTTGGAGGTCGTTTCAACAGACACTTGCATGGAGGATCCTCAAATTACAGGTTCGGTATGTGAATGAAATAAAACCAAAAAGCCCAAAACCGGACAAACGCCCAGAAAGGACTGAAAATTAAAAGGCGATAGTTTATCACGGTTTGGCCCAGCGAGAGAATCACCTGTCACAGGCGAATTCAGCGGGTTCAACCACGCCTTATAACGGCTTTGTGCAATAGATGGGGATGAAACACAGAAAAGAAAGGGTGGTGCGAGAGGAGAGACTCGAACTCTCACGGGTTGCCCCACTGGAACCTAAATCCAGCGCGTCTACCAGTTCCGCCACTCTCGCACATCAATTGCAAGCCCGGCTGCGCCGTGGGCGATCGGGAGCTTTGCAGAAAACGCGGAAAAAACAAGAAAAGTGGGGTGGACGAAGGGGTTCGAACCCTCGACCGCAGGAGTCACAATCCTGAGCTCTACCAACTGAGCTACGTCCACCACATTCGGGACATACCTTTCGGTATCTTCAACCTTTCAACTTTGCTGCTTTGGCGACCCCGGTACGTACCCAGTCGGCGACTGTATGGCGCGCCCGGCAGGACTCGAACCTGCGACCATCCGCTTAG
The DNA here is from genome assembly GCF_034555935.1 of Marinobacter qingdaonensis. Classification (NCBI taxonomy): domain Bacteria; kingdom Pseudomonadati; phylum Pseudomonadota; class Gammaproteobacteria; order Pseudomonadales; family Marinobacteraceae; genus Marinobacter; species Marinobacter qingdaonensis. The sequence goes on along the minus strand of NZ_JAYDCJ010000003.1, from coordinate 2,208,814 downwards.
AAGGCGGATGCTCTATCCAGCTGAGCTACGGGCGCTTGACCGTTCGCCCACCTGAATACTCAGAAAAGTGGTCGGGGTAGAGAGATTCGAACTCCCGACATCCTGCTCCCAAAGCAGGCGCGCTACCAGACTGCGCTATACCCCGTCTGAACTGAACAACAAGTGCCTCAGCAAAGTTGGCGCGCATATTACCGGCGCCGATCGACGCCGTCAACACGGATTTCCAAATTCACCGAAACATTGGACCTCAATGTGACCCCGGCAGACGATCAAAGTTCCCGTCCCCCTGCCCCCGACCTCCCGCCAATTGGAGTTCCGACGGAAGCATGAGACAATGCGCAGCCTCCATTTTCTAACGCCCAAGCGACAAGACGAGACATGAGCGCCAAACTGATTAACGGAAAAGAAATTGCCGCCGGTGTGCGACAGCAGGTTGCCGCCGGTGTTGAAGCCCGCCAGCAACAGGGGCTGCGGGCACCCGGGCTGGCCGTGGTTCTGGTCGGTGACGATCCGGCCTCCCAGGTATATGTAGGCAACAAGCGCAAGGCCTGCGATCAGGCCGGCATCCTGTCGCTGTCTTATGACCTGCCTGCAGACACCTCCCAGGAGGCGCTCGAGGCGCTCATCGACGAACTGAACGAGAACCCGACCGTCGACGGCATCCTGGTGCAACTGCCCCTGCCGGACCACCTGGACGCCGACCCCATCCTGGTCAAGATCCGCCCGGACAAGGACGTAGACGGCTTTCACCCGTACAACATTGGCCGGCTGATGCAGCGCAAGCCCACCCTGCGCCCGTGCACCCCCGCCGGCATCATTACCCTGCTGGACAGCATCGACACCCCGTACAAGGGCCAGCACGCCGTCATCGTCGGCGCCTCCAACATCGTGGGTCGGCCGATGAGCATGGAACTGCTGCTGAAAGGTGCCACCACCACGGTGTGCCACCGGTTTACTCCGAACCTGGAAAAGTTCGTCCGTGAAGCGGACATTCTGATCGCCGCAGCCGGGAAGCCCGGCCTGATCAAGGGCGAATGGATCAAGCCGGGCGCCACCGTGATCGACGTGGGCATCAACCGGATGGACGACGGCAAGCTGCACGGCGACGTGGACTTCCACGCCGCGGCTGAGCAGGCCGCCTACATCACCCCGGTACCCGGCGGTGTTGGCCCGATGACCATCGCAACCCTGCTGCAGAACACCCTGTACGCCGCCGACGTGCTGCACGACGACTGACCAGGATAGGTGCGCCAGGCCGGCACTCCCGGCTTGGCCCGGTCATAAAAAAACCCCGCTCTTGGCGGGGTTTTTTCGTTCCTGCTCGGTACTTACGCGCCGTACTTGGCTTTCGCCTTCAGGCGGTAGGCGTGCAGCAGCGGCTCGGTGTAGCCGTTTGGCTGCTCGCGACCCTTCAGGATCAGGTCCATGGCGGCCTGGAACGCAACGCTGTCGTCGAAGTTCGGCGCCATGTTGCGGTAGGACGCATCACCGGCGTTCTGCTTGTCGACCACGGCAGCCATGCGCTTCATGGTTTCCTCGATCTGCGCCTGGGTGCAGACACCCTGGTACAGCCAGTTGGTCAACAGCTGGGAGGAAATCCGCAGGGTGGCACGGTCTTCCATCAGCCCGACGTTGTTGATGTCCGGCACCTTGGAGCAACCCACGCCCTGCTCGACCCAGCGAACCACGTAGCCAAGGATGCCCTGGGCGTTGTTGTCCAGCTCCTGCTGGATGTCCTCGGCCGACAGTGCGCTCGGATCTTCCATGACCGGCACGGTCAGGATGTCGTCCAGGCTGGCGCGCGCACGACTTTCGACCTCTTTCTGCACGTCGCTGACACTGACCTGGTGGTAATGAGTCGCGTGCAGGGTCGCTGCGGTCGGGGACGGAACCCAGGCGGTGTTGGCACCGGCTTTCGGGTGACCGATCTTGGCTTCCAGCATGCCCGCCATCAGGTCCGGCATGGCCCACATGCCCTTGCCGATCTGCGCCACGCCACGGAAACCGGTCTCCAGGCCGATATCCACGTTCCACTGCTCGTAGGCGTTGATCCACGCCGCCTGCTTCATCTCACCCTTGCGGATGAACGCGCCCAGCTCCATGGAGGTGTGCATCTCGTCGCCGGTGCGGTCCAGGAAGCCGGTGTTGATGAACACCGCGCGCTCTTTGGCAGCGTGGATACAGGCTTTCAGGTTCACGGTGGTGCGACGCTCTTCGTCCATGATGCCGACTTTCAGCGTGAAGCGCGGCAGACCCAGGGCGTCTTCGACACGACCAAAGAATTCGTTGGTGAAGGCCACTTCTTCCGGACCGTGCATCTTGGGCTTCACGATGTACATGGAACCCTTGGTGCTGTTCTGGAAGCTGCCGCCACCCTTGAGGTCGTGGATCGCGATCAGGGACGTGATCAGGCCGTCCATCAGACCCTCTGGCACTTCCTGACCGTCGCTCAGCAGGATCGCCGGGTTGGTCATCAGGTGCCCCACGTTCCGGATGAACATCAGGCTGCGACCCTTCAGTACCAGCTCGCCACCGTCGGTGGCTGTGTAAGTGCGGTCCGGGTTCATCTTACGGGTCAGCTGCTTGCCACCCTTCTCGAAGGTTTCCTGCAGATCGCCCTTCATCAGGCCCAGCCAGTTGCGGTAGGCCAGCGCCTTGTCGTCGGCGTCCACGGCTGCGACCGAGTCTTCGCAGTCCATGATGGTGGTCAGGGCCGACTCCATCAGCACGTCTTTGACGTTGGCGCCGTCGTCTTTACCAATCGGATGGCTGGCGTCGATCTGGATCTCGAAGTGCATGCCGTTCTTGACCAGCAGCACGCCGGTCGGTGCATCGGCGGCACCGGTGTAACCGACAAAACCGGCTTCGTCTTTCAGACCGGTGGTGTCACCGTTCTGCAGCTTCACCACCAGCTTGCCACCCTCGACCAGGTACTTGGCGGCGTCCTTGTGGCTGCCGGCGGCCAGCGGGGCGGAGCTGTCCAGCAGGTTGCGGGCCCACTCAATGACCTTGGCGCCGCGCACCGGGTTGTAGCCAGCACCCTTGTCGGCACCACCCTCTTCGGAGATGGCGTCGGTGCCGTACAGTGCATCGTACAAGCTGCCCCAACGGGCGTTGGCGGCGTTCAGTGCGAAACGGGCGTTCATGATCGGCACCACCAGCTGGGGACCGGCCATGGTGGCCACTTCCGGATCCACGTTGGAGGTGGAGATCTTGAAGTCCGCCGGCTCGTCGACCAGGTAGCCGATATCCTTCAGGAAGGACTTGTACTCGGCCATGTCCAGCTTCTGGCCCTTGTGATCGCGGTTCCAGGTATCCAGTTTTTCCTGGATCTGGTCGCGCTTGGCCAGCAGCTCGCGGTTGCGCGGCGCCAGCTCGTTCACGATCTTGTCAAACTCCGCCCAGAATTTGTCGGCATCCACGCCGGTTCCCGGAATGGCTTCGTTGTTCACGAAGTCATACAGATTCTTTGCGACCTGAATGCCGCCGACTTGTACGCGTTCTGTCATCGTTGTCTGCCTCAGTGGGTTATGTTTCCCGACTCCCCCTTCGCTGTGAGGGGGCATTCTAATTCGAGCGCCGCATTGTAAGGGAAAATCCCTACAAGATCATGCCCGCAAGCGCAAAACTGGTCTGACCAACGGCCGCCGACCGGAATCAGGCTTTTCGCCAGGTGGTCCCTTGCCGCGAATCATCAAGGATGATGCCTTTGTCCGCCAGCTCGTCCCGGATACGGTCCGCCTCGGCAAAATCCTTGGCTAAGCGGGCATCCGTTCGGGCCTGAATCATCGCCTCGATGTCCTCGGCGCTCAGTTCGCCACCGGTATCGGCCTGGAAAAACGCCTCCGGGTCCTGCTGCAGCAGACCGAGCACCGCGCCCAGGCGCACCAGCACCGCCGCGCTTTCCTTGGCTTCCTGCTCCTGCCCATCACGTCGGTGCTGGTTGATGTCGTTCGCGACCGCGTGCAACACGGCAATGGCGCCAGCGGTGTTGAAGTCGTCGTCCATCACTTCCTGGAACCGGCGATCGTGCTCGGTTTCCGCCACTTCCCCGGCTTTGGCCGGCACCACACCGCGCAGGGCGTGGTAGAGCTTGGTCAGGGTGCGGCCGGCCTCCGCCAGGTTGTCCTCGGAGTAATCGACCTGACTGCGGTAATGGCTGGACACCAGGAAGTAACGCACCACCTCGGCCGGATAGGACTCCAGGATCTCGCGAATGGTGAAGAAATTGCCCAGCGACTTGGACATCTTCTCTTTGTTCACGCGAATGGCACCGGCGTGCATCCAAGCCCGGGCAAATTCGTGGCCGGTGGCACACTCGGACTGGGCAATCTCATTCTCATGGTGCGGAAACAGCAGGTCCGGACCACCGCCGTGAATATCGAAGGTGTCACCCAGGCAGCAGGTGGACATGGCGGAACATTCGATGTGCCAGCCCGGGCGACCGTCGCCCCAGGGCGACGGCCAGCTGACCTCACCCTCGTCGGCCGCTTTCCAGAGTGCGAAATCCGCCGGACTGCGCTTGGCTTCCTGGACGTCGACGCGAGCACCGGCCACCAGGTCTTCGAGCTTCTTCTTACTCAGCTTGCCGTAGCCGTCGAAGGACTCGACGGCAAAGTAGACATCGCCGTTGTCGGCGGCGTAGGCATGGCCACTGGCCACCAGCTTGTGGATCATCGCCACGATTTCATCGATGTAGCCGGTCGCCCGAGGCTCTTCGGTGGGCGACAGCACACCAAGACGGGCCTCATCCTCGTGCATGGCGCGAATCATGCGCTCGGTCAGTTCGGTAAAGCGCTCTCCGTTCTCTTCGGCGCGGCGCAGAATCTTGTCATCGATGTCGGTGATGTTGCGCACGTAGTGCACGTCGTAGCCCCGGTGACGCAGGTACCGGGTGATCACGTCGAAGGCCACCAGCACCCGGGCATGGCCCAGGTGGCAGTAGTCGTAGACGGTCATGCCGCAGACGTACATGCGAACCTTGCCCGGCTCGATGGACTTGAACTCTTCCTTTTGCTGCGTGAGCGTGTTGTAGATGCGGATCACTTGCCCCCCTTACCCCAGGAGTCACGCAGAGTGACGGTACGATTGAACACCGGGTGGCCGGCCTGGGCGGTCAGCTCCGGGTCGCAGAAGAAATAGCCCTCGCGTTCGAACTGGTACGGCAGGTCGGTGCGCGGCTCGACCAGACCCTTCTCGGCACGCGCGCCCTTGAGCACCACCAGGGAGTCCGGGTTCAGGTGATCGACAAAATCGCCGTCCTTGTCGCTGTCCGGGGACTCGTGATTGAACAGGCGATCGTACAGGTTGATGTCGACCTCGACGCTGTCGGCGGCGGACACCCAATGCACCACGCCATTGGGCTTGTAGCCCTCCGGGTTGACGCCCAGGGTGTTGGGGTCGTACTCGCACTTGAGCTCGACAATCTCGCCACGGTCGTCGCGGACGATCTCACGGCAGGTCATGACATAGCCACCGCGCAGACGCACCGCCTGATCCGGCGCCAGCCGCTTCCACTTGCGCGGAGGCTCCTCGACGAAGTCGTCCCGGTCGATGTACAGGGTCTGGCTCCAGGTCACTTCCCGCTCGCCCATGTCCGGGCTCTGCGGGTGCACCGGCAGCACCAGGGTCTCGGTCTGGTCCGCCGGGTAGTTGGTCAGCGTCACCTTCAGCGGGCGCATCACGCACATGGCCCGCGGTGCCCGGCTGTTCAGGTCTTCGCGAATGGCGTGCTCGAGCATGCCCACGTCCACGGTACCGCCGGCCTTGTTGACGCCGATCATGTCGCAGAAGGTACGGATCGATTCCGGGGTGTAGCCGCGACGGCGCATGCCGGAGATGGTGGGCATGCGCGGGTCGTTCCAGCCGTCCACGAAGTTTTCATCCACCAGGCGCTTGAGTTTGCGCTTGCTGGTGATGGTGTAGTTCAGGTTCAGCCGGGCAAACTCGATCTGGCGCGGGTGGCAGGGGCCGGAAATGTTGTCCAGCACCCAGTCGTACAGCGGCCGGTGGTCTTCAAATTCCAGGGTGCACAGGGAGTGAGTGATCTCCTCCATGGCATCGGAAATCGGATGGGTGAAGTCGTACATCGGGTAGATGCACCACTTGTCGCCGGTCTGGTGGTGGTCGGCATAGCGAATACGGTACAGGATCGGATCCCGCAGGTTGATGTTCGGGGATGCCATGTCGATCTTGGCGCGCAGCACCAGCTCACCGTTCTGATACTTGCCGGCACGCATGTCCCGGAACAGCTGCAGGCTTTCCTCGACCGGGCGGTCGCGGTAGGGGCTGTTCTTGCCCGGCTCTTTCAGGCTGCCGCGGTATTCCGCCATTTCATCGGCCGACAGGGCGCAGACGTAGGCCTTGTCCTTCTCGATCAGTTCCTCGGCGAAGGCGTACAGGGCGTCGAAATAGTCGGAGGCGTGACGGACGTCGCCGGCCCAGTGGTAGCCCAGCCACTCCACATCCTGCTTGATGGCGTCGATGTATTCCTGGTTTTCCTTTTCCGGGTTGGTGTCGTCAAACCGCAGGTTGCACTCGCCACCAAAGGTCTCGGCGATGCCGAAATTCAGGCAGATGGACTTGGCGTGGCCAATGTGCAGATAGCCATTGGGCTCCGGCGGGAAACGAGTCACCACCTTGTCGGTGTGCTCGCCTTTGGCGATCGCGTCTTCGATCAGGCTCTGAATAAAGTTGTGGGCTTTCTTCGACTCGGCGCTCATACGTTCTCTGTCAAAAGGAGGTGGATCTGAAACTCGCTATTATACTCACAAAACCGGCCCGGACTCATGCATAGCGGGAAACACTTGCGTACAATAACGCCTTTACCCCTATTCACCCTTAGCAACAGGAAACCCTGATGATTCTGCTGAAAACCAACCTCGGTGACATCAAGCTTGAACTCGACTACGACAAGGCCCCTGAGACCGCGAAAAACTTTGAACAGTATGTACGCGACGGCTTTTACGACGGTCTGGTTTTCCATCGGGTAATCGGCAACTTCATGATCCAGGGTGGCGGCTTCGAGCCGGGCATGACACCGCGCAAGACCCGCGAGCCGATCCAGAACGAAGCCGACAACGGCCTGAGCAACATGCAGGGCACCGTCGCCATGGCCCGCACCATGGACCCGCACTCGGCCACCGCGCAGTTCTTCATCAACGTTGAGAACAACGGCTTCCTGGACCACACCGCCAAGAACGCCGAGGGTTGGGGCTACTGCGTCTTCGGCAAGGTGGTCGAGGGCATGGACACGGTGAACCAGATCCGTGCGGTGCGCACCACCATGAAAGCAGGCCACCAGGATGTGCCCGCCGATGACGTGATCATCGAGAAGGCCGAGGTGCTGGAGGACGGAGGCGCGGCGTGACCACGCTGTTCATTTCCGACCTGCACCTGGAGGAATCCCGGCCGGACATCACCGACGCGTTCCTGGCGTTCCTGAAGGACAAGGCGCATGGCGTTGAGCGGCTGTACATTCTCGGCGATTTTTTCGAAGCGTGGATCGGCGACGACGAACGCACCCCGCTGCAGGAGCAGGTCGCGGCCGCCCTGCGCGAGGTCAACGCCAGCGGCACCGAGATTTTCCTGATGCACGGCAATCGGGACTTCCTGATTGGCCAGGACTACTGCGAGCGTGCCGGTGCCACCCTGCTCGACGACCCCACGGTGGTGGACCTGTACGGTACCCCTACCCTACTAATGCACGGCGACAGCCTGTGCACCGCCGACGTGGAGTACCAGAAGTTCCGCGCCAACATGCGCAACCCGCAGTGGCAGCAGATGATCCTGCAGCGCCCGCTGGCCGACCGCCAGCAGATGGCGCGCCAGTTGCGGGAAATCAGCATGGCCAAGAATCAGGGCAAGGAAGAAACCATCATGGATGTGACACCGGAGGAAGTGGTCCGGGAGATGGAAGCGCACGGCGTGCAGCGCCTGATCCACGGCCACACTCACCGGCCGGCCGAGCACGAACTGGAGGCCAACGGCCAGCCGGCCAAGCGCATTGTGCTGGGCGACTGGCACACCCACGTGTGGTGGTTGACCGTCCAGCCCGGTCAAGAGCCGGTGCTGCAAAAGCAGCCGCTGTAACCAAAAAGGCCGGGCAATTGCCCGGCCTTTTTTTGCCTCTAGATTCAGTGCGCCAGAATCTGCTTGAGGAACTTCTGGGTCCGCGCTTCCTGCGGGTTGGTGAAGAAGTCGTGAGGCGGCGCCTCCTCGACAATCTCCCCACCGTCCATGAAGATGACCCGGTCGGCCACGGTCTTGGCGAAACCCATCTCGTGGGTCACGCAGAGCATGGTCATGCCACTGCCGGCCAGCTCGATCATGACGTCCAGCACTTCCTTGATCATCTCCGGATCGAGCGCCGAGGTGGGCTCGTCGAACAGCATGATCTTGGGTTTCATGCACAGCGCCCGCGCAATCGCGACCCGCTGCTGCTGACCACCGGACAGCTGGCCCGGGAACTTGTGGGCCTGGTCCGGGATCTTGACCCGTTCCAGGAACTCCATGGCGGTCGCCTCTGCTTCCTTGCGCGGGATCTTGCGCACCCAGATCGGCGACAGGCAGCAGTTCTCCAGCACCGTCAGGTGCGGGAACAGGTTGAAATGCTGGAACACCATGCCAACTTCGCGGCGCACACTGTCGATCTGGCGCACGTCGTCGGTGAGTTCGACATCGTCGACGATGATCTTGCCCTGCTGATGCTCTTCCAGCCGGTTGATGCAACGGATGAAGGTGGACTTACCCGAGCCCGAAGGCCCGCAGATAACGATCCGCTCGCCCTGGTGCACGTTCAGGTTCAGGTCTTTCAGTACGTGGAAATCGCCGTACCACTTGTGCATCCCTTCCACACGGATAATGTCCGGTTTCTCCCTCGTCTTGCCCTGAGAGGAAGACTTTACGTCTGAAGTTTGGGTTTGTTCTGTCATTGGGTTACCCATCAGGTTTTATGACCGGTGTCGAGTTTGCGTTCGAGTTTCTGGCTGTACTGGGAGATACCGAAACAGAATATCCAGAAACAGAAGGCCACGAAGACATAGCCTTCTATGGCAACGTTTTGCCAGGCCGGGTCCGTCACCGTGGACTGCACGGTGCCCAGCACGTCGAACAGGCCGATAATCAGGACCAGCGTGGTGTCCTTGAACAGCGCAATGAAGGTGTTCACGATGCCCGGGATGACCAGCTTGAGCGCCTGGGGCAGCACCACCAGGCCCATCTTCTTCCAGTAGCCCAGGCCGAGGGCGTCCGCCGCCTCGTACTGACCCCGGGGAATGGCCTGCAGGCCACCGCGGATGACTTCGGCCATGTAGGCCGACTGCCAGAGCGTGATGCCGATCAGCGCCCGGGCCAGCTTCTCGAAGTTGACGCCCTCGGGCAGGAACAGCGGCAGCATCACCGAGGCCATGAACAGCACGGTAATCAGGGGTACGGCCCGCCAGACCTCGATGAACACCACACACAGCCCGCGAATGATCGGCATCTCGGAGCGTCGGCCCAGGGCCAGCAACACGCCAATCGGCAGCGATGCGATGATCCCGATGTAGGCCAGGATCAGGGTCAGCATCAGACCGCCCCACTTGGTGCTCTCGACTTCTTCCAGACCAAAGCTGCCGCCCGGAATCAGGAAATAGCCGATCAACGGCAGGCCGGTCATGCCAAAGATCCCAAGCCACTTCCGCCCCGGGAAGCGCTCAATGAACTGGGGCACGAAGGCAATCGCCAGCAGCAGGAACATGAAGTCCACACGCCACTGGAGGTCATCCGGATAGAACCCGTAGATAAAGAAGTTCAGACGCTGGCTGATGAACAGCCAGCAGGCCCCGGCGCCGGTGCAGTCGCTCGGGTCGTTGCCCTCAAAGCTGGCGTCAAACAACGCCCAGCTGAGCAACGGTCCGACGCTGGTGACCAGCAGGTAGCCCACCGCCAGGGTGAGCAGCGCGTTGTACCAGGTGGAAAACAGGTGCTCACGCATCCACTGGATGGGACTGAGGGCCTTTTTCGGTGGTTTCATGGTGGATTCAGTCATCATCGCTCCTTAATCGCCACGGCCCGGTTGTAGATGTTCATGAACAACGAGATCGACAGGCTGATGGTGAGATACACCGCCATGGTAATGGCGACCACCTCAACCGCTTGCCCGGTCTGGTTCAGGGTCGTCCCCATGAACACGGCGACCAGATCGGGATACCCGATGGCGGTTGCGAGCGAGGAGTTCTTGGCCAGGTTCAGGTACTGACTGGTCAGGGGTGGAATGATCACCCGCATGGCCTGGGGGATCACCACCAGACGCAGGGTCAGGCCATTAGGCAGGCCGAGGGCTTTGGACGCTTCGGTCTGGCCCTTGCTGACGGACAGGATCCCTGAGCGGACAATCTCGGCAATGAAACTGGCGGTGTACAACGACAGGGCCAGCCACAGTGCGGCGAGTTCCGGAATGATGGTAATGCCACCGCGGAAGTTGAAGCCCTTGAGCTCAGGAAACTCCCATTGCAGCGGGCCACCCGCGGCGAAATAGGCCAGTGCCGGCAGCAGCACCAGGATCGCCACCCCCACCTTGAAGGTAGGGAAAATCTGCCCGGTCGCCACCTGGCGCTTCTTGGCCCAGATCCGAATACCCACCACCGCGGCAATGGCCACCAGAATGGCACCCCAGACCAGGCCAAAGCCGTCCTGGGTCAGCGGCTCGGGAACGTACAGGCCCCGGTTGTTGAGGAACATGGTGCCGCCCACGTCGATGCTCTGCCGCGGCGACGGCAAAGCCCCGAGGACCGCGAAATACCAGAAGAAAATCTGGAGCAGCAACGGAATGTTGCGGATCACTTCGATGTAGACCAGTGACACCTTGGCCACCAGCCAGTTACTGGACAGACGCGCCACGCCGATGATGAAACCGAGGATGGTGGCCGCAACAATCCCCATGGCAGACACCAGCAGGGTGTTGGTCAGACCCACCCAGAAGGTACGGCCGTAGGACATGGTGGCGTCGTAGGGAATCAGGCTCATGATGATGCCGAACCCGGCGGTTTCCTCAAGGAAACCGAAACCGGTGCTGATACCCCGGCTCTCCATGTTGGCGAGCGTGTTGTCTACCAGCGTCCAGCCACCCCAGAACACCAGGGCGATGGCAACGATCTGAAAGAATATGGAGCGAACCCGCGGGTCATACCAGGGTTTTGGCCCCGCTGGTTTGGTATCGATTGTTTGTTTTTTCATGCAATTTCCCGGAAAGCTTCCCTGCAACTTACTTCATCAGAGATCACAGGAGGCGCCCCGGATGGGGCGCCCCTGCGTGCTTTCTGGTCTTACCGGACCGGCGGGGCATACAGGATGCCGCCTTCGGTCCACAGGGCGTTGATGCCGCGGTCCAGACCCAGCGGGGTGTCCGGGCCGACGTTGCGGTCATACATCTCGCCGTAGTTACCCACCAGCTTGACGACCTTGTGGCCGAAGTCAGCCGGCAGGCCCAACTTGGCGCCCATGTCGCCGTCGGTGCCCAGCAGGCGCTGGATGTTCGGATTGTCGGAAGATTTGGCCATCTCGTCGACGTTGTCCATGGTCACACCCAGCTCTTCGGCGTTGATCTGCACGGACAGCACCCACTTCACGATGTTGAACCACTGGTCATCACCCTGACGAACCACCGGGCCCAGAGGCTCCTTGGAAATGGTGTTGGGCAGGATGATGGCAGAGCTCGGGTCCTGCAGCTTGGAGCGCAGGGCTGCCAGCTGGGAGCGGTCGGAAGTCAGCACGTCACAGCGACCGGCGGAGAAACCCTGAACGGTCTGCTCGGAGGTATCGAATACGATCGGCTTGAATTCCATACCCTTGGCGCGGAAGTAGTCGGACAGGTTCAGCTCGGTGGTGGTACCTGCCTGGATACACACGGTGGCACCGTCCAGCTGGGTGGCGTCATCGACGCCGATGTCCTTGTTCACCAGGAAGCCCTGGCCGTCGTAGTAGTTCACGCCGGCGAAGTTCAGGCCCAGGGACGCGTCGCGGGTCAGGGTCCAGGTGGTGTTCCGGGACAGCATGTCGATTTCACCGGACTGCAGTGCGGTGAAGCGTTCCTTGGCGGTCAGCGGAGTGAATTCGACGGCCTTGGCATCACCGAAGATGGCGGCTGCTACGGCGCGACAGGTGTCGACGTCGATGCCAGTCCAGTTGCCCTTTTCGTCCGGCTGGGAAAAGCCTGGCAGGCCGCTGGTAACACCACACTGCAGGTGGCCTTTCTGCTTGACGTTTTCAAGGGTCGTCGCGGCCATCGCACCGGTCGCCGTGAAGGCGCCCACTGCCAATGCCATCCCCAGCGCAATCGATTTCGTCTTCTTCATTATAGTGTCTCCAAACATCTGTTGGTTACTTCGCGAAAGCTCTTCAGCAATTTGCAAGCCATGCGCGGTAAGTATTTGATTATTTGTATTTATTGTCTTCCAACAAGCCGCAATCCTTGCCAAGGCCGGATGAAATGAGCGAACCGGCGCACCAACGGCGCGCAGGTCCAAATCGCTCGCCCTGTCCTGGAGCAAGAATTACGAACCGTACCATAACAAAGTAGATCAAACTTCATGTTTTCAACTAGTTTTTTCCAGAAATTTATGTGGACGCCGGCATGTCGACAGGCTCCCGATAGCTCTCCAATCGCTTCAGCCAGCCTTCCAGCCACCGCTCCCGTTCGATCGGGTTTTCCGCGTTGGCCGCCCGGCGCTTGAGCACCGTTGCCGCCGCCTCCCGGAATCGGTCCAGCGCCGGCTTACCGGCGGTGTCCGCTTCCATGGCCAACAAGACCTGCAGCAGGCCCCAGCCCTGCCCCTTGTACCGCTCCATCCGGGACAGCCCCTCGCCCTTGAAGTTGACGTAATCCATCAGGGCGTAGATACCGCCCGGCGTGGCTGCCAGAGCCTTGAGCCGGGTCCGCACCGAGGCCCGCTGATCCGCCGGGGCTTCGGCCACCACATCGGTCAGAGATTGCTTGGCCCGGCGCACGATAAACTCCGCCTGCAGGCCCTGGGTGCCCGCCAGGAACGACCGCAATTCGGCAACTTCCACCGAGTCCTGGGCCGCCAGAAAGGCCTGCCGGTCCGGCCAGGGCGCATCGAAGGGTTCGAGTTTGCGCAACCAGTCCGGCACTGGTGCCTGGCGCTGCACCATATACTGGATCAGCGCCGGGAAGCTCTCGATGAAGCGATCCTCCACCCCTTTCGGGTACCAGATGAAGTGACCGATTCCCAGAGACGGGAAGGCCTCGCCCTCATTCCAATGCACCAGGCAATCGAGCTGGCCGGCGCATTCGTTGCGGAAAATCTGCGCCCCCACCCATTTCATCTGGGCCGGCTTCAGGGTGACCGAGATATCCGGCTCGGCTGACTCCGCCTCGGAGACTTCCGACTCGGCGCCGGCCTCCGGACCGCCATTGCCGGGCGCGTCGCACCCGACCAGCAGCAGCGCGGCCGCCAGCACCCACAACATTCGTCTATCCATCGCCTGAACCTCCATCTCATGTGCCCGAACGGGGCCGGCCGGCTGCCGCCCTCACGGTTCGGAAAAGAGTCATTATGAAGCAGTGGCGAAGCTCGGAAACACCCTTCGGCTTACGATTTGGACAGAAACCAAATTGACTTATCCGCGCAGCCGGGACAGGCTTCCCAGGTCCCAACAACAACGCCAAAACAGGAACTCCAATGACCCGGACTGTCACCCCCGATGCCGTGCCGAACCCTCGCATAGTGGTGTTCGGCGCTGGCAGTGTCGGCTGCTACGTCGGTGGCCGCCTGCTCGCCAGCGGTGCCAACGTCACCTTGGTCGGCCGCCGTCGGCTCCGTGACATACTGATGGCGCATCCGCTGGTATTGACCGATTACCAAGGTTACCGCTCCGAAACCCACCTGACCCCGGACCAGTTCACCGAGGACGCCTCGGTTGTCGCAGACGCAGACCTGGTGTTGGTCACCGTCAAATCCGCCGCCACGGCCAATGCCGGCGAAAGCCTGGCGCCGCATCTGCGTCCGGGAACGCCGGTCATTAGCCTGCAGAATGGCATTTCCAATGCGGCCGTTCTCGAGAGCCGATTGCCGGGGGCGAGTGTCAGTGCCGGCATGGTGCCGTTCAACGTGGTCCAGAAACAGCCCGGCCACTTTCACCACGGCACCGAGGGCCACCTGATGGCCGCCCGCACCGATGGCCTGGACGCCCTGCTCCCGACGTTCGCGCGCAGCGGCCTGGCGCTGGAGCTGCGTGACGACATGCTCTCGGTGCTCTGGTCCAAGCTGCTGCTGAACCTAAACAACCCGATCAACGCCCTGTCGAACGTACCGCTGCTGGAGGAGTTATCGGATCGGGACTACCGGCGCTGCCTGGCCCTGGCGCAGCGGGAGACCCTGGAGCTGCTGGCCCAGGCCGGGATTCAGACCGTCAAGCTGACCGCCCTGCCTATGAGCCTGGTGCCGCGGGTAATGGCCTTGCCAAACTGGGCCTTTAATCGGCTGGCCAGCCGGATGCTGGCGATTGATCCGGTGGCGCGTTCGTCCATGTGGGAGGACCTGGAAGCGGGCCGGCCCACCGAGGTGGACTATATCAACGGCGAGGTGGTTCGGCTGGCCCAGTCTCTGGGCCGGACGGCCCCGATCAACCGGTGCCTGACTGAGCTGGTGCACCAGTGCGAAGTCACCCGGCGACGCTGGCCTGGGGATGAGCTGCTGGCCGAGCTGCGGTCGGCAAGGCGCCTGGCCGCCCGGGCCTGACCCGCAAGCGCCAGCAGCGCCGTTCACTTGGGGGCAATGCGCAGGAGTTGACCGTTTTCGCTGTCGGTCAGCAGGTACAGGGCGCCGTCGGGGCCGGTGATGACATCCCGAATGCGGGCCTCCAGTTCCTGAAAGAGGACCTCAACGTCCCGGGCCTGGCCGCCAGCCAGGGAGACCCGATGGACACTGCGCTCAGCCAGAGCCCCGATCAACAGGTCGCCCTGCCACTGGGGAAACAGTTCGCCCCGGTACAGCGTCATGCCGGAGGGGGCAATGGACGGCGTCCACTGCAGCAGCGGTGGCGCCATACCCGCGCGCTCGGTAAACGGCGTAACCAGGGCTCCGGTGTAGTCCCGACCGAAGCTGACCACCGGCCAGCCGTAATTGGCGCCGGGACGGATCAGGTTGATTTCATCGCCGCCCCGCGGCCCGTGCTCGTGACTGATCAGGCGCTCGCCCACCGGATCGTAGACCAGCCCCTGCACATTCCGGTGGCCGTAGCTGTAGATTTCGGGCCGCGCGCCCGGCTCGGACACCAGCGGGTTGTCGTCGGGCACCGAACCGTCCGGCCACAGCCGCACCAGGCTGCCCAGATGGTTACCCAGTATCTGGGCCTGTTCCCGGTAATCGAACCCGTCACCCAGCCCCACCACCAAGGAGCCATCGGGCAGCCAGGCCATGCGCCCGCCGTAATGGGCGTTGCCACGCTTGGCCGGATGAGTGCGGAAAATCTCGGTCACCTGTTCCAGACGTTGCGCTCCGAGTCGGGCCCGGGCCAGGCACAGATGATTGGCGGAGGCGGTGCCACAGGCGTAGGACAGCAGCACCAGCCGACTGTCGGGAAAGTCCGGCGCCAGCGTCACATCGAACAGCCCCGCCTGTCCGGACACGAACACCGGCGGAACGCCGGCAATCGGCGCGTCAGACAAAGCGCCGTCCGGGGTCAACCGGCGCAGCTGGCCCGACCGCTCGGTAATCAGGGCGCCGCCATCGGGCAGAAACGCCAGTGACCAGGGATGGCTCAGCCCGACGGCCAGTTCCTGGATCTGGTAGTGGGCGGCGGTTTGAGCCTGGGCCTCCGGTGCCAGACCGGGCGCGCCCGCCAGCGCCGCCAGCAGCCACACTGGCGCGTCACCGCCAGTGGCGCCGGCTCGAGTTGCGGTCAGGCGGGCGTACAGCCAGCCGGCGAAGGCCGCCGCCAGCGCCATGGCCGCAAGCCCCGTGCTCGTGCGGGTGGCGGCAATCAGCGTCGGCATGGGCGCAAAGGTGTTGACCAGCGTGAAGGTCAGCCACAGGCCGATGGCCGCCCCCAGGGCGTGAAAGAAACTGCGGGCAGGCCAGCCCAGCAGTTTCAGGGCGGCCCCGGTAATCAGGGTGGATGCAAGAAAGCTGACTCCGAAGACAGCGGCGTACAGCGGGGCAAAGTGCAGCAGATCCTGCGCGGTGGCCGACAACCGGGTAGCCAGGGCAATCTCCACGCCCAGCTGTTGCAGCGCCAGCAGATTGAACTGGGTCTGCACCACGCTGCCCACGGCTGCACCGGCCACCAGCGCAATCAGAAATCCCGGAATCGGCCCCATACCAGCTTGTCTGCTCACCCCCACCTCCGTGCGGTCAGAAGTCGTCGTTTCCTCGACTATAGCGGCATCCGCCGGGGCAACACCAAAAAGAAAGCCCCGGGCTTTCGCTCCGGGGCTCTCGATGTGGGCGCGTTGCCGGCGGCGACTTACTGCTCGACAAACGCCCGCTCGATCACGTAATGACCCATCTCACCACCGCGGGCTTCCTTGAAGCCCATCTTGTTGAGGATGGCGCAGGTGTCTTTGAGCATGCTCGGGCTGCCGCAGATCATGAAGCGGTCGTTCTCCAGATCAAAATCCTCCAGCCCCAGATCCTCGGTGATCTTGCCGCTTTCCATGGCGTCGGTCAGACGACCCTGGTTGCGGAACTCCTCGCGGGTCACGGTTGGGTAGTACTTCAGCTTGCCCTGGACCATCTCACCGAAGAATTCGTTTTCCGGCAGATCTTCGATGTCTTTCTGGTAGGCCAGCTCGGACACGTAGCGCACGCCGTGGGTCAGGATGACCTTGTCGTAGGCCTCATAGACCTCCGGATCCTTGATGATGCTCATGAACGGCGCCAGACCGGTGCCGGTGCTGATCAGCCAGAGGTTCTTGCCCGGCAGCAGGTTGTCCATCACCAGGGTACCGGTGGGCTTGCGGCTCACCAGGATCTCGTCGCCCGGCTTGATCTTCTGCAGACGGGAGGTCAGCGGGCCGTCCTGCACCTTGATGGAAAAGAACTCCAGCTCTTCCTCGTAGTTGGCGCTGGCAATGCTGTAGGCGCGCATCAGCGGCTTGCCGTCGGTTTCCAGGCCAATCATCACGAAGTGGCCGTTCTTGAAACGAAACCCGGGATCGCGACTGGTCTTGAAGCTGAACAGGGTATCGTTCCAGTGGTGTACGCTGGTCACTGTTTCTTTAATCAGGTTGCTCATGTAAACCTCGTCCTGCTCGTTTCGCCTGTATGCGATGTGTTCGAAATTGAATTGCGGAAAGTTTACCGCAGGACTAACCTATCGGGAAAATGGGATATTCTCATAACCTTATTCGAGCCAGTCGATTTAGGATAGCCGATCATGAAATACAGTTTCCGCCAGCTGGAAGTCTTCCTCGCCGCGGCCCATTTCCAGAACATCACCCGCGCCGCGGAATCCCTGGCCATGTCCCAGTCCGCCGCCAGCAGCGCCCTGAAAGAACTGGAGAACCAGTTCGACATCCAGCTGTTCGACCGGGTCGGTAAACGGCTGCAACTGAACGAGCTCGGTCGTCTATACCGGCCCAAGGTGGAGGCGGTACTGGCCCAGGCCAATGAGCTGGAACAGGCGTTCAGCAAGCATTCGGAAGTCGGCGCCCTGAAGGTGGGTGCTACCCTGACCATCGGCAACTACCTGGCGGTGGGCGTCATGGCCGACTACATGAACACCCCGACCCACCCCAAGGTGTCCCTGGAGGTGGCTAACACCAGCACCATCGCCCGACGGGTGCGGGACTTCGAACTGGACATCGGCCTGATCGAGGGTGAGCTGCATTCCTCGGAACTGGAAGTCCTGCCCTGGCGCGGCGACGAGCTGGTGGTGTTCTGCTCACCGGAGCACCCGTTTGCCACCAAGGGAACCCTGACCGACGACGACCTGCGCCAGGCCACCTGGATCATGCGGGAACAGGGCTCCGGCACCCGGCAAAGTTTCGAGCGCGGCATGCACGGCCTGCTGTCCGACCTGAACGTGCTGCTGGAGCTGGAACACACCGAGGCGATCAAGCGCGCGGTGGAAACCAACCTGGGCATTGGCTGCCTGTCGGAGGTGGTGCTGGAAGACGCCTTCCGCCGGGGCAGCCTGGTGCCGCTGAAAGTGCCCGAGCACCGGCAGTTCGACCGGCAGTTCTACTTCATCCTGCATAAGCAGAAATACCGCAGTGCCGGCATCGACGCCTGGATGGAGCTGTGCCGCCGGCTCTAGCTCAGTGCACCGGGCCGCTGTGGAACCGGAATTCGGTGTCCGGCTCAATGATCAGGCCATGTTCGATGGCGAGAAAAGTCTGCACCCGATCGGTGACCGGGCCGCCGTTGGCCTGCTCCGCCAGCTTCAGGTAGTCCTGGTAATGGCGCGCCTCGGATTTCAGCAGACTGTTGTAGAAATCCGTCAGCTTGTCGTCCAGGTGCGGTGCCAGGGCGGCGAAGCGCTCGCAGGAGCGGGCCTCAATGATGGCGCCGACGATCAATACATCCACCAAACGCCCGGGGTCCTCCGAGCGCACTTCCTGGCGCAGGCCGGCGGCGTACCGGGCCGGAGTCAGGTGATCGTACTGCACCCCGCGCTTTTTCATGATCGCCAGTACCTGCTCGAAGTGCCGCAACTCTTCCCGGGCGAGCCGGGACATCTTGTTCAGCAGGTCGGTGTTGTCGACGTAGCGGTACATCAGGCTGAGCGCCGTGGACGCCGCCTTCTTTTCGCAATGGGCATGATCGATCAGCATCAGGCCCTGATTCGCCAGGGCATTGTCGATCCATTGCTGCGGCGTGCGGCAAGGCAGGAAGTCGTGAATCTCTTGCAGGGCGTCGTTCATGAGGTTGCGGGGGATTGTCGAATGTGGCGGCGGAGTATAACGCACTTAACAGATTACTCCGACCACTGTCCAACTTAACTTTATAAGGGGTTTCCTATAGAATGCAGCGCCAGATCAAGGAGTCTCTGAATAAATCCTGAAACCCCATCGGTGATTTGAGGCCTTATTCAGAGGCTCCTGCGGCCTTTCCGCCACAAAACTCCCGTCGGGCCTCGTGCCCACGCAGGCGGGACATACCAACTGATGAGGGTCCATATCGTGTTAGAAGCCTATCGTGAACACGTTGCCGAACGTGAAGCCCTGGGTATTCCTCCCAAGCCCCTGAATGCTGAGCAAACCGCCGCTCTGGTTGAACTGCTCAAGAACCCGCCGGCCGGTGAAGAGGAAACCCTCGTTTACCTGCTGGAAAACCGCATTCCGCCCGGCGTGGACGAAGCCGCCTACGTGAAGGCCGCTTTCCTGACCGCCATCGTCAAGGGCGAAGCCACTTCCCCGTTGGTTGACAAGCAAAAAGCCGTTCAACTGCTGGGCATGATGCAGGGTGGCTACAACATCGCCACTCTGGTCGACCTGCTGGACGACGCTGACCTGGCCGAGCTGGCCGGCGAGCAGCTGAAAAAGACCCTGCTGATGTTCGACGCCTTCAACGACGTGAAGGAAAAGATGGACGCCGGCAACGCCGTCGCCAAGGCCGTTGTTGAATCCTGGGCCAACGCCGAGTGGTTCACCAACAAGAAGAAGGTACCCGAGAGCACCAAGATGGTGGTGTTCAAGGTCACTGGCGAAACCAACACCGACGACCTGTCTCCGGCTCCGGATGCCTGGTCCCGTCCGGACATCCCGCTGCACGCCCGCGCCATGTACAAGATGGAGCGCGACGGCCTGAACCCGGAAGAGCCGGGTGTGACTGGCCCGATCAAGCAGATCGAGGAAATCCAGTCCAAGGGCCTGCCGGTTGCCTTCGTCGGTGACGTAGTCGGTACCGGTTCCTCCCGTAAGTCCGGTACCAACTCGGTACTGTGGTACTTCGGCGAAGACATCCCGGGCGTGCCGAACAAGCGTGCCGGCGGTGTCTGTATCGGTAACAAGGTTGCCCCGATCTTCTTCAACACCATGGAAGACGCTGGCGCCCTGGTATTCGAGGCTCCGGTCGACAACATGAACATGGGCGACGTGATTGAGATCCGCCCGTACGAAGGCAAGATCCTGAACGAAGCCGGTGAGACCATCTCCGAGTTCGGCTTCAAGTCCGAAGTGATCCTGGACGAAGTGCAGGCCGGCGGTCGTATCCCGCTGATCATCGGTCGTGGCCTGACCAACAAGGCGCGCGAAGCCCTGGGCATGGGCGCCACCGATATCTTCCGTCTGCCGAAGGATCCGGAAGCCGGCACCAAAGGCTTCACCCTGGCCCAGAAGATGGTCGGCAAGGCCTGCGGCCTGGAAGAAGGCCAAGGCGTACGCCCGGGCACCTACTGCGAGCCGGAAATGACTACGGTCGGCTCCCAGGACACCACTGGCCCGATGACCCGTGACGAGCTGAAAGACCTGGCCTGCCTGGGCTTCCAGTCTGACCTGGTTATGCAGTCGTTCTGCCACACCGCGGCCTACCCGAAGCCGGTCGACGTGGAAATGCAGCACACCATGCCGGACTTCATCCAGACCCGTGGCGGTGTTGCCCTGCGTCCGGGTGACGGCATCATCCACTCTTGGCTGAACCGCATGCTGCTGCCGGACACCGTTGGTACCGGTGGTGACTCCCACACCCGTTTCCCGATGGGCATCTCCTTCCCGGCCGGTTCCGGCCTGGTCGCCTTCGCTGCTGCCACCGGCGTTATGCCGCTGGATATGCCGGAGTCGGTTCTGGTGCGCTTCAAGGGCGAAATGCAGCCGGGCATCACCCTGCGTGACCTGGTCCACGCCATCCCCCTGTACGGCATCAAGCAGGGCATGCTGACCGTTGAGAAGAAGGGTAAGATCAACGAATTCTCCGGCCGCATCCTGGAGATCGAAGGTCTGGAGCACCTGACCGTTGAGCAGGCGTTCGAGCTGTCTGACGCTTCCGCCGAGCGCTCCGCCGCCGGTTGTACCATCAACCTGTCCGAAGACTCTGTGGGCGAGTACCTGCGCTCCAACATCACCATGCTGCGCTGGATGATTGCCGAAGGTTACGGCGATCCGCGTACCCTGGAGCGTCGCGCCCAGAAGATGGAAGAGTGGCTGAAGGATCCGAAGCTCATGCGTGCCGACAAGGACGCCGAGTACTCCCACGTCATCGAAATCGACCTGGCCGACATCAAAGAGCCGATCGTGTGCTGCCCGAACGACCCGGACGACGCCAAGTTCCTGTCCGAAGTCGCTGGCGACAAGGTCGACGAGGTGTTCATCGGTTCCTGCATGACCAACATCGGTCACTTCCGTGCCGCCGGCAAACTGCTGGAGCAGCACAAGGGTGCATTGACCACCCGCCTGTGGATGTCGCCGCCGACCAAGATGGACGAGGCGCAGCTGATGGAAGAAGGTTACTTCAACACCTACGGCACCGCCGGTGTGCGCACCGAGATGCCGGGCTGCTCCCTGTGCATGGGTAACCAGGCGCGGGTCGCTCCGAAGTCGACCGTGCTGTCCACCTCCACCCGTAACTTCCCGAACCGCCTGGGCGATGGTGCCAACGTGTACCTGACCTCTGCGGAACTGGCAGCGGTTGGTGCGGTTCTGGGCAAACTCCCCTCCCCGGCGGAGTACATGGAATACGCCAAGAACCTGAACAGCATGTCGAAAGAGATCTACAAGTATCTCAACTTCGACCAGATGGAGAACTACACCAAGAAGGCGGCCGAAGCGAACATCGCCTAAGCCCACACCTTCACGGTGAGCTCCACGAAAAACGCCAGCCCTCGGGCTGGCGTTTTTTTATGCCTGCAGGAACTCAGCGTTCCAGCAGGATCTTGCCGACCGCCTGGCCTGATTCGATCAGGCGATGGGCCTCGCTGATCTCGGTGAACTTAAAGCGCTTGCTGTCCAGCAGCGGCTTGACCTTGCCCTGCTCCAGCAGGTCGCACAGGGCCTTCAGCAGCTTCGGCTGATCATCCATGCCAACGCCGTGCAGCAGTGAAATGGAACGGAAGATCACGTGCAGGGTCAGGCTCTTGGCGTGCATCTGACTGAGGTCGTGACTGGAGCGGGTGTTGATCGAGCACAGGCGACCATTCACCGCCGTGGCTTCGATGGACCGGTCCACGTTCACGCCGCCCACGGTGTCGAACACCAGGCTGAAGCCCTTGCCGCCGGTCAGGCGTTGCTTGTAGTCCTCGACCGACTCATCCTTGTAGAAGATGATGTCGTCGGCACCGAGATCGCGGGCCAGCTCGGCCTTCTCCTCGCTGGACACGGTGGTCGCCACCCGAGCGCCCAGATACTTGGCGATCTGGATCGCCACATGCCCCACCCCGCCGGTGCCGGCGTGAATCAGCACATGCTCACCGGCCTGGATGCCAGCCCGGTCCACCAGGGCGCTCCAGGCGGTCAGGAACACCAGGGGCAGCGCCGCACACTCGTTCAGGGGCAGGCCCATGGCCGGAGTACGCTTACCCAGCAGGCGCACGTCGGCGATCATGTAATCCGCCAGGGCACCCTGCCAGCCTTTCACGCCGCCGGCGCAGCCGAACACCTCGTCGCCTTCGGAAAAACCGGTTACACCCGGGCCCACCTTGTCGACGACGCCGGAGACATCGCCGTTCAGGATCGCCGGCATGGCCGGTCCGGTCTTGACCAGTCCGGAACGGATCTTGGTTTCGAGCGGATTGACGCTGGAGGCCACCACCTTGATGCGAACCTGGCCCTCGGCCGGCTCCGGGGTGTCCACCTCACGTTCGACGAACACCTCCGGTCCGCCAAATTCCTCAATAACCATTGCTTTCATTGTCTTGCACCTCACTCGTCGGATATCAGTACAGAATCAGTCTCAGGAGAATCGCCACCACCATGACCAGGGTGACGGCCTTGACCCAGCGCGCGCCCTGCTTGCTCATGTTGACCCGGGTCGCGATAAAGGCGCCGGTGACGTTGCCCAGGGCCAGGGTCAGCCCGACCCCCCAACGCACCTGATCGTTAAAGGCGAACACCAGCAGCGCGGCGAAGGTAAACGGCAGCACGATCGACACCTTGAGCACGTTCACCTGGCGCAGGTCGATCTTGAGCATGTGGTAGAGCACCACGATGAACAGCACCCCCACCCCGACCTGAATGAAGCCGCCATACATGCCCACGAAGAACATCGCCAGGTAGATGGCCGGACTCAGCCGGTCGGTGGTCAAGGGTCGGGTATTCAGGGACGGCTGCGGCAGCAGCATGAACACCGAGGCACCAATCATGGCGCACACCAGCACCAGTTCGAACACCGCATCCGGCACCCAGGTGGCCACCCAGGCCCCCAGCAGCGCACCGAGTGTGGCCGGCACCGCCAGGTGCAGGCTCACCATCAGGTTGCCGTGGCCCATGCGGTAGAAGCTGCCCACCGCCATCACACTCTGGAGCGTGACAGCCACCCGGTTGGTGCCGTTGGCGACCTGGGGCGGCAGTCCCAGGAACATCAACAGCGGCAGGGTCAGCATGGAGCCCCCGGCCGACAGCACGTTGATGAAACCGGCGATGCCACCCAGCGCCAGCAGCGCCAGAACCTCGATCAGGGTCATGGGCGGCTTCCGTCAGGCAGCGGCCGGTCGAGCCAACCGCCGGCCCTGGCGACTGCTCCACACGAAGGCAATGATGAAGATCACCAGACCGGCGACGTCGAACAGGATCTGCCCGTGGGGCCAGAGCATGAGCACGCCAATGGGGAACATCAGCACGCGCACCACCGGATTGAGCGGATGTTCCAGGTAGCCTTCCAGGCCGGCGACGATGGCGTAGATGCCAAACAGCGCGAAGCAGAACACCTGCAGCATCTGGTCGAAGTCGCCGGTAATCAAAGGCGAATAGGCGAACAGCAGCGGCACGATGTACAGCCCCTTGGCCAGCTTCCAGGCGGTGAAACCGGTGCGCATCTGGGGCGTACCGGCAATGGCAGCGGCGGCAAAGGCGGTCAGGCACACCGGCGGGGTCACATTGGAGTCCTGGGACAGCCAGAAGATCACCATGTGCGCGGCCACCAGCGCCATTGACAGGGTCGCCGGCGACAGCGCCTGTTCCAACAGTTGGTTGCTGAAGGTATCCGGCACCGACGCCAGCAATTGCTGGGCGGTGGCGCGTTCCATGGGCGAATTCAGCAGCTCCAGCTTGTCCGGCGCCACCAGCATGAAGATGGACTTGGCCTGCTCCGGCAGATTGCCATTCATCACCATGTCCAGCAGCTGGCTCTGGGCGATCAGGTTGTAGATTGCCGGCGCCGACAGCGTGGCCAGTACGATGTAGGCCGCGGTCACCGGCAGACCCATGCCCAGGATCAGCGACGCCAGCGCCACCAGGACGATGGTGATCAACAGGCTGCCGCCGGCCCAGTCGGTGATCATGATCGAGAAGGTATTACCAATACCGGTGGTCGACACCACCATCACGATCAGGCCGACGGTGATCAGCAGGATGGCCGTGGTGGTGATGTTGCGGGCGCCCATCACCATGGCCTCCAGGATGTCCTTCGGCCCCATCGGGTGCTTGGACAACCAGGACGCCACGATGACCGACAGGATGGCGATGCCCGCCGCGTAGGTGGGCGTGAAGCCGTAGACCAGGGCCGCCACCAGCACCACCAAGGGCAGCAGGAAATGCCAGCCGTCCTTGAGCACCTCTTTCAGGCTGGGCGTGTTGTCGTCTTCCAGCTTGATGGCATGGCTGCGCTTGGCCTCGATGCGCACAAACATGGCCACCGACAGGAAATACAGCAGCGCCGGCAGGGCCGCGACCGAAATGATGGTCAGATAGGACACCTGGGTGTAGGACGCCATGATGAAGGCCCCGGCCCCCATCACCGGCGGCATCAGCTGGCCCCCGGTGGAGGCCGCGGCCTCGACCCCGGCGGCAAAGCGCGGCGGGAAACCGGCCTTGCGCATCAGGGGAATGGTGATGACACCGGTGGACACGGTGTTGGCGACACTGGAGCCGGACACCGAGCCCATCAGCCCGGACGAGAACACCGCCACGAACCCCGGGCCACCGACAAAGCGGCCGGCGGCGCAGCGGGCCAGCTCGATGATGAAATCCCCTGCCCCGGACTTCACCAGGAAGGCCCCGAACAGGATGAACATGAAGACGTAAGTCCAGGAAATGCGGGCAATGGACCCGAGCATGCCCTGGCCGCCAATGTAGGAGCGGAACAGCACGGTCTCCCAGGTCAGACCCGGGAAATTGAAGATGCCGTCCACGTACTGGCCCCACCAGGCCACGTAGGACAGCGCCAGGATACATAGCACCGGAATAAACCAGCCCACGGTCCGGCGGGCAAATTCGAGAATCAGCAGCACCGCAGCGATGGAGAAGATCCAGTCCCCAGTGCTGAAATTAACGCCACGCTCGTAGAGCGCATTTTCGAACAGCATCAGGTAGACGGCACAGGCCAGGGCCGCCAGCCCGAGGAACACATCGACACCCAGAACCAGGCGCTGGCCGGACACCGAGCGCGCCTTCAGCATGGGCGTGGTCAGGGCGCAGATGAGACCGAACAGGCCGAAGTGCAGCGCCGAGGTCCACAGCTCGGACAGCGTGGACACGGTGTTGAAATAGAGGTGGATCAGCGAGGTTACGATGGCCAAACCAAAAATCACCGGCCCTAGGAGCCGGTGATCGAGGCGTTCGCTGGCTTCGCTCGCGCTTTCGTCGCGAACCTCAGAGAGAGGTTCGCTCGTTGGTTGCTCTGCCACGGTTACTCCGCAATCAGTCGCTCGGGGATCTCAAGGCCCTGCTCCCGGTAGAAACGGGCAGCCCCCGGGTGCAGCGGCATGGGCAGGCCGGCAATCGCCTTTTCCAGCGCCATGGCCTTGGTGGCCGGGTGAATGTTGTTCAGGAACGGCAGGTTGGCATAGATCGTCTTGGTGATCTGGTACACATCCTCTTCGGAAACATCCGCACGGGCCGCCATGATGTTCGGCTGGGCGATGGTGTTGATGTCCTTGTCCTGGTTCGGGTAAGTCCCGGCCGGGATGGTGTACGGGGTCCACAGCTCGAAGTCGCTGTTGACCTTGGCCAACTGCTCGGCGGTGAAGTCCAGGGTGGTGATGTCATCGCCCAGGTTGGCGTAGGCACGGGTCACGGCCGAGGCCGGCACGCCCGCCGGAATGTTCATGCCGTCGATGTTGCCGTTCTGCATGGCATCGGCACTGGGACCGTAGCCCAGGTAGGCGATGTCCACCTGCTCAAGATCGACGCCGACCTTGCCCAGGATGAAGCGGCCAGAGCCTTCGGTACCGGAGTTGCGGGCACCGATGGAGAAGCTTTCGCCGTACAGGTTGGTCATGTCGGAGATGGTGCCGGAGTCCACCACGCTGTTACGCACCACGAAGTGCTCAACGTTCTGCCACAGCATGGAAACCGAGCGCAGGTTCTTGTAGGCCTTGGGGACCGGACCGGTGCCATTCCAGGCGTAGGCGCCGTACAGGCCCTGCAGGATGCCGAACTGGATCTGGCCTTCGTCCATCAGTTTCAGGTTCTCGCCGGAACCGGCGGAGCTGATGGCGGACACGGAGATGTTGGTCTGGGGCTCGAGCTTGACCTTGACCAGGGTGGAGATGGCCACGCCAACCGGGTAGTAAGTGCCACCGGTGGTGGCGGTACCCATCACATAATTGCCTTCGGCCTGGAGGCCGGAGGAGAACGAAACGGCGGCGGCAGCGACCACACCCTTGGCAGTCCTGCTCAGACTCTTGGTATTCATAAGCCTTAATCCTCAGATGGTTATAGTTATTTCGGGACGCGTTCCAAGTCTTTATCACGGTAGCGGTTTGGCGAAACGACTGCCAGCCGCAAGACCACGGCTTCGACTTATGTATAAGACCCGCACGCCACCCGGGCAAGAAAAAAGCCCCCGTCATTGCTGACGGGGGCTTTCGGTAGTGCCAGCCGAAACCCGGCAATCACCGGGTCCGGCCCTGCCGGTTACGGCAGGTTGTGATAGCGCTCTTTGATGGCCTTGTCGAAGCCGGCCAGGATCTCCGCGTGCGGCTTGTCACCGAACTTGGACACCAGCACGATGGCGATGGTGGCGAAGATGAAGCCCGGAATGATCTCGTACAGGTCCAGCAGGCCGCCGGACATGTTGCCCCAGATCACCACGGTGGCACCCCCCACAACAACACCGGCGATGGCGCCGTTGCGGGTCATGTTACGCCAGAACAGCGACAGGATCAGCGCCGGACCGAAGGCCGCACCGAAGCCAGCCCAGGCGTAGGAGACCAGCTCCAGGACCTTGCTGTCCGGGTTCAGACCCAGGATACAGGCGATGATGGCAATGCCCACAACGGCCAAGCGACCCACCCAGACCAGCTCTTCCTGGGACGCGTCCTTGCGGAACAGCGCCTTGTAGAAATCCTCGGCCAGGGCGGAAGACGACACCAGCAGCTGGGAGTCGGCGGTGCTCATGATCGCGGCCAGGATGGCGGCCAGCAGGATACCGGCTATGATCGGATGGAACAGCGCATCCACCAGCAGCATGAAGGCGCGCTCACCATCCTCCAGAGGCGTCTCGAAGTAGCCGATGGCAGCGAAACCACACAGCAGCGCGCCCAGCAGGCCCAGGCCACTCCAGGTTACGGCAATGCGACGGGCATTGGGTACGTCGTCTTCGCTACGGATGGCCTTGAAACGGGCCAGGATGTGCGGCTGACCGAAGTAACCCAGCCCCCAACCCAGCAGGGACAGGATCGACAGGACACCCAGGGCGGTACCGTCGGTGCTGGTGAAGGCGTCGAGGAACTCGGGGTTCTTCGCTTCCATGGCAGCGGTGGTCGCACCCCAGCCGCCATCGGCACTGATGGCCATGATCGGCACCAGCAGCAGCGCGGCGAACATCAGCAGGCCCTGGATCACGTCGGTCCAGGTAACCGCCAGGAAGCCACCGAAGAAGGTGTAGGAAACAACGGCAACGGTGCCGACGATGACCGCCACGGTGTAGTCGAGGCCGAACACGGTTTCAAACAGCTTGCCGCCTGCAACCAGACCGGAGCTGGTGTAGAACAGGAAGAACAGCAGAATAAAGAAGGCACACACCACGCGCAGGATGCGGCTGGTGTCGTTAAAGCGGTTTTCGAAGAAGGACGGCAGCGTCAGCGAGTCACCGGCAGACTGCGAGTAGGTCCGCAGACGGCTGGCCACAAACAGCCAGTTCAGCCAGGTACCGGCCAGCAGGCCAACGGCGATCCAGATCGCTTCGTAACCGGCGGCGTAGGCGTAGCCCGGGAGGCCGAGCAGCAGCCAGCCACTCATGTCCGAAGCGCCGGCACTGATCGCAGACGGCAGCGGCCCGAGGCTACGACCGCCCAGGATGTAATCGGACAGGTTTGACGTACGTTTCCAGGCTACATAGCCGATGCCGAGCATCAGCAAAATGTAGGCGATGAAGGTAATGCTGATACCAACACTATTTCCTATCATTCAGTTTTCTCCCCGTGCGCTAACTGGGTTGGTTATTATTGGCTTTGGAACGGACTCCCTACGCTCCCGGCCGAGTTTCAGACCTGCGTACGTTAGTATTACTACGGATCACAAACTTGCAAAATCCTACGTTTTTTTTGAAAAAACCTCCAAAACACCAAGATTTTTTTAAAATTAGCCTATTTCTCACGAAAACCAAAAAACAGAAGGCGTTGTGCCCCGGGCGATTCGACCGAACGGAAAAGGCTCCCGCGGGAGCCTTGTCCATCTACCTGATCAGAGCACAACGTGCTCACTGCGTTATCGCGAGATCGCCTGATACTCGCCAGCATCGGCTGTCGCCAGGCTCACGACCATGATCGCAATCCAGGCGGCAATGAATCCTGGAATGATCTCGTAGACCCCTGGACCACCCATGAATTCACCGTTCCATCCCAGCGAAATCCAGATCATGACCGTCGCGGCGCCGGCGATCATGCCCGCGATGGCACCGGCGCCATTGGTGCGCGGCCACATCAGGGACAGGATAATCAGCGGACCAAAGGCGGCACCGAAGCCTGCCCAGGCGTTACTGACCAGCGCCAACACCTGCGAGTCGGGGTCCGATGCAATGGTGGCAGCAACCAGGCCCACCAGCACGACGCAACCCCGGCCGACGTTCACGCACTCCCGGTCACTCGCTTCCTTGCGCAGGAACAGGCGGTAGAAATCTTCCGTGAGTGACGACGATGACACCAGAAGCTGGCTGGAGATGGTGCTCATCACCGCCGCCAACAGTGCCGCATAGAGGAAACCGGTGATCAGCGGATGGAACAACAGGTCAGACAGGATGATGAAGATGGTTTCCGGATCCTGAACGTCCAGGCCATTGCGAACCGCGTAAGCCCGACCGAAGATACCGAGAGACACGGCACCGATGAGCGAGATCGCCATCCAGCTCATGCCGATATTGCGCGCCGTCGGCACGTCTTTCAGGGTACGGATTGCCATGAAACGCACGATAATATGGGGCTGACCGAAATAACCCAGACCCCAGGTAACGGCGGACAACCAACCGATGATGGTCAATCCTTCCGTCCAGGACAGTAGATTCGGATCGACCTCATTGAGCGTCTGTGATGCCTGGGCGAACCCGCCACCGCCTTCGCCAAAGAGTACGACAGTCGGCATGATCACCAGCGCCAGCATCATGATGCAGCCCTGCACAAAGTCGGTCATGCTCACCGCCAGGAAACCGCCCACAACCGTGTACACCAACACGACACCCAGTGTGATCACGATGCCGACGGCGTAGTCACTGAGGCCGCCAAAGTTAAAAATGCCGGCAAAGGCACTTTCGAACAGCTTGCCACCGGCAACCAGGCCGGATGCTGTGTAAACCGCGAAGAATATGACAATGACAATGGCCGATACCGTACGAAGGGAGAGCGCCTGGCTGGGGAATCGGTTCGCCAGAAACGAGGGGATCGTGATGGCGTTGCCATAGTGAACCGTCTGTTCGCGCAGCCGGGGGGCGACCAGAGTCCAGTTGAAGAACGCGCCGACCAAAAGGCCGATACCGATCCACGCTGACCCCAAACCAGATACGAACAGCGCTCCCGGAAGTCCCAGCAGCAACCAACCACTCATGTCCGAAGCACCGGCAGACAGGGCTGCCACTTTGGGGCTGAGCGATCGCCCACCCAACATGTAATCTTCCGATGAAGACGTGGACGTGCGCATCGCATAAACGCCAATGGCGATCATGATCGCAAAGTAAGCAAACAGACTTATCCAAACACCAATAGCCATAACGCTCCTCCGGTTGAATGAGTCGGATGGTATCCGCTCGAAATGCACTCGGTGGCTCGCAGAACGAGCCACTCACGCGAGTTCTTCACCTGGCCTGTAATTTGGCCGGTGTAATCCCTTTGTGTTTGCGCAACGAATTGGTCAGGGCGCTCTGCGACGAAAAACCTGATCGATAACTGATTTCCGAGACAGAGAGTGACGTTGAGGCCAGCAGATTAACCGCCTGATCGAGACGAATCTGAAGAAGAAATTGGTGGGGCGTGATACCAGCGACATCCCGAAAGACTTCATAAAAACGACTCACCCCCAGGCAGGCTTCATCCGCCAGTTCCTTGACTGAAATCTTCCGGTGGAGATTCGCGATGATGTAACGCTGGATGGCGTCGAGATTGAGGCTGTGACGACTGGGATGGTGAACCGACCGATCGACGATCCGATCCGCCATGCAATACAGAATACTGGCGGCCAGATGTCCATGAAGCGTGACGTTCTCGGGGGCACGGTCGAATTCATTTGCTGCGAATTGAACCATTCCGTGCAGTTGGCTATCCATGTGGATCGTGCGCGGCTTTTCGAAGACCCGCATCATCTGCTCATAGTCAGCATGAGAAGGAGACGAGGTCATGGGGCTGGCAGGGTTGAGGTTGATAACCAGAACGTGGTTCTGCTGATCACCACAATAGTCGTGCCACGCCCCGGTAGGGACCAGGCAGGCTTTCCATGTGTTGAGCTGGGATCCCCTGCCTTCGACGCTTACGACTGCCTCGCCCTTCACTCCCACCACAATCTGGTGATGCCCATGGCAATGCTGATGGGATGTGGTCGGCAACTCCATTAGTCGAGCATCTAACATAGACGCAAGCGCACCTTAATAATTGATAATATTACTCAATTAAAGCAGATCTGAATAAAACTTGCACACCAGCGCCTTCACGCTGGCGCTGACCTGGTCCAGGGGACGGGCGGCATCCACCACGCTGTAGCGCGACGGCGCGGCTTTCGCCCTGGCCAAATAGGTGTTCCGTATACGCTGAAAAAACGAAATGGCTTCCTGCTCGAAGCGATCCAGCTCGCCCCGTTGCCGGGCCCGCTTCATACCGGTTTCGACCGGCGCGTCCAGCAGAATGATGTGGTCCGGTCGGACCTCGCCCTGCACCAGCGTCTCCAGCAGGGCGATGCGTTCACTCGGCACCCCACGCCCGCCGCCCTGGTAGGCAAAGGTGGCATCGGTGAAGCGGTCGCACAGCACCCACTGGCCGCGCTCCAGCGCTGGCAGGATGTGGGTGTGCAGGTGTTGGGCCCGGGCCGCAAACATCAGCAGCAGTTCGGTGAGGTCGTTGACCGGCTCGTCCCGGGGTGCCAACAGCAGGTCGCGGATGGCCTCGGCCATGGGCGTGCCGCCGGGCTCCCGGGTCACCACCACATCCACCCCCAGATCCTCGAGGGTGGCCGCGGCGTTGGCCAACTGGGTCGATTTGCCAACCCCTTCGGTGCCCTCGAACGTAATGAACTGACCACGCTTGATCATCAGGAATCCCCGTTGCCACTGGTCGGGGCCGGAGAGGACCGGTAGTCCTTGCGGCGATTGAGCTGATATTCACGCACCGCTTTCTGGTGCTCGGCCAGGGTCCGTGAGAATTTGTGGGTGCCGTCACCCCGGGCTACGAAGTACAGGGCCTCGCCATCGTCCGGGTGCAGGGTCGCGTGAATCGCTTCACGGCCGGGCAAGGCGATGGGCGTCGGCGGCAGCCCGTCGATGCGGTAGGTGTTGTAGGGAGTATGGGTGCGCAAGTCCTTGCTGCCGATGCGGCCCTGGTATTTGTCACCCATGCCGTAGATCACCGTGGGATCGGTCTGCAGGCGCATGCCTTTCTGCAGCCGGCGCACAAACACCCCGGCCACCTGCTCGCGCTCGTGGGGCGCGCCGGTCTCGCGCTCGACGATGGAGGCCATGATCAGTGCTTCGTAAGGCGAGTCGTAGGGCAGGCCCTTCGCCCTGCCCTCCCACTCCTCGGCCAGCACCGAGCTCATGGTGTTGAAGGCGCGCTTGAGCAGGTCCAGATCCGACTCGGTGCTGGTGAACAGGTAGGTGTCCGGAAAGAACCGGCCCTCAGGGTGTTCACCCTCGGCGCCTACCGCCGCCATGATCTCGGCGTCGGTCCAGTCCGCCGTCACCTGCTTCAGACGTTCGGTATTAGCCAGGGCGGCGCGCATGTCGCGGAAGGTCCAGCCCTCGATGAATTGCACCGACCACATCTTGGTGTCGCCGGCGACCATGGCCGCCACCATGTCGCGCGCGGTCATGCCACCGGTGAATTCGTACTCCCCGGCCTGAATCCTGGCCTGGGCCGGATAGATCCGGCCATACAGGCGCAACCACAGGCTGTCGGACACCAGCCCCGCCTGCTCCAGGTCCCGGGCCACCTGACTGAAGGCGGTGCCGCTGGGCACGTTGAACAGCACCGGCTCATCGAGCACCACGGGCATTTCCAGGGTTTTCAGCCCCTGCCACAGCCAGAGGGCAGTCCCGGCCGACACCAGTACAACGGCACAAACCGAGGCGATCAGTAACTTCTTAAGCAAGGGTTTTATTCCAGTAGTTCCAGAGGGTTGAAGATTGTCGCAAGTCCGGTATCGACAGGCAAATCATGATCGGCCAGGGTGCGAACCGGCACCACGCCGAGCACGCTGTTGAGCAGGAACAGCCCCTGGCACTCCGGGCCGGTCACATCGGCCATGGTGATCGGTTGCTCGAGAACCGGCTCACCGCGGGCGCGTAGCCGCTCCAACAGCCACTCCCGCAACACCCCGGCCACAGCCAGGGTCGATGCCGGCGGGGTGACCCAGCCGAGACTGGTTTTCAGCAGCACATTGGTACGCGTGCCTTCGACCAGCTCGCCCCGGGCGTTGGACATCAGGACTTCAAACAGGGAGCCCTGGATGTCCTGGGCCGCCATGACCTGCTCCAGGCGGTTGAGGGATTTGATGCCGGCCAGCAGCGGATTGACGGTCAGCGGGACCCGGGAAAAATCGGCCACCACTCCGGCCGGGTCCGGCATGGGTGGCAGCGGCGCGGCAGACACCAAGAGGTTCGGGGTCATACCCGGGTCGGCCCGGTAGCCCCGGCCGCCGGCACCGCGGGTGAGGGTCAGTTTCAGCACCCAGCCCTCGTCGTCCGATCGGGGCCAGCGCTCGACGGCGCGCGCGCAGACCGATTGCAGGTCGCGCCGCGACACCGGAATACCGAGCCGGGCCGCATCCCGGGTCAGGCGAGCCAGATGGCGGGACAGCAACAGCCCCTGGCGCCCCTGCATCCGGATGGTCTCGAACAGCCCGTCGCCGTAGGCCAGCCCGCGATCGGTCGCGGGCAGCCCCTGCTCGTCGGCCCAGAACACATGGGGCATGGCCCGGGTCAGTCCTCGAAGCGACGGAAGATCAGGGTGCCGTTGGTACCGCCAAACCCGAAGGAGTTGGACAGCGCCACCCGGGCATCCGACTTCCGGCTCTGGTTGGCGACAAAGTCCAGGTCACAGCCCTCGTCCGGATTGTCCAGATTGATGGTCGGGGGCAGCACGCCATCGCGGAGCGCCAGCACCGAGAAGATGCCTTCCACGGCACCGGCGGCGCCCAGCAGGTGGCCGGTCATGGACTTGGTGCTGCTCATTGCGAGCTTGCTGGCGTGGTCACCAAACACGCTCTTCACCGCCGCCACCTCGGCCACGTCTCCGACCTGGGTGGAGGTGCCGTGGGCGTTGATGTAGTCGACCTGGGCCGGATCCAGACCGGCGTCGCGCAGGGCGTTCTTCATCGAACGGGCCGCGCCCTCGCCGGTCTCCGGGGGTGCGGTAATGTGGTGGGCGTCGTCGCTCATACCGAAGCCAACGATCTCGCCATAGATGGTCGCGCCCCGCTTGCGGGCGTGCTCCAGGTCTTCCAGCACCATGACACCGGCGCCGTCGCTGAGCACAAAGCCGTCACGCTCACGATCCCAGGGCCGACTGGCCTTCTCCGGTTCCTCGTTGCGCGTAGACAGCGCCCGGGCCGCGGAAAAGGCGGCAATGCCGGTGCGGGTGGTGGCCATTTCCGAGCCGCCTGCCAGCATCACATCGGCGTCGCCGTAGGCGATGGTCCGGGCGGCGTAGCCGATGTTGTGGGTACCGGTGGTACAGGCGGTCACAATCGCGATGTTCGGGCCGCGGTAGCCAAAGCGGATGGCGGCGTTACCGGAAATCATGTTGATCACCGACGCGGGCACGAAGAACGGAGACACCTTGCGCGGGCCCGACTTCTCCATGGTGATCACGTTCTTTTCAATGTACTCCAGGCCGCCGATTCCGGAACCGATGGCGATACCGGCGCGGTCCTTGTCGAGGCCGTCGTAGTCGGCCAGACCACTGTCGTCGACCGCCTGCTGGGCGGCAATCAGGCCGTAATGAATAAAGGCGTCGAGCTTTCTGGCTTCCTTGCTAGACAACCAGGGCTCAAGATCCAGATTCTTGATCGCGCCGCCGATGCGGGTGGAATAGCCGGAAGCGTCAAAGCGCTCAATCATGCCAATGCCACTACGCCCGGACTGGACGCCCTCCCAGGAACTCTGCACGTCGTTGCCCAGCGGCGACAACATGCCCATGCCCGTGATGACAACCCGTCGTTTGCTCATATCCTCATTCACCTGAAACGTTTCTGGTGCGCCACAGCGCCGTTAAAACCGGAATGTCAGCCAATAAAAAAGCCGTCCTTCGTATGATATCAAGGACGGCTTCTTGCCTGGCTTTTACGACTGCAGAGTATCAGGTGTGCGCGACAATGTAGTCGATCGCGTCCTGAACACTGGCCAGCTTCTCGGCTTCTTCATCGGGAATCTCGGTTTCGAATTCCTCTTCCAGTGCCATGACCAGCTCAACGGTGTCCAGTGAGTCAGCGCCAAGATCCTCTACAAAAGAAGAAGTGTTCTGAACTTCGGACTCCTTAACGCCCAGCTGTTCACAAACAATCTTCTTCACGCGCTCTTCAACTGTACTCATAATGTCCTCACTTTGTGTATCGTCCAAGCAACTCAAGTGCTGCCAGTTTAGATTAAACCCTACCCGCAAACAAGCAGGGATTCGGTTAAACATGTTGTGCGACAAGGGGTTGCAATCGAGCAACCGCTGTCGCCTAGCCCATGTACATTCCGCCGTTCACGTGAATGGTCTCGCCGCTCACGTAACCGGCTGCATCTGAAGCCAGGAAGGCAACCACGGCTGCGACTTCCTCCGGCTCACCCAGACGACCAGCGGGTATGATTTCCAGCATAGCCCCACGCTGCTTGTCGTCCAGTTTTTTTGTCATATCAGTGTCAATAAACCCGGGCGCCACACAGTTGGCGGTAATGCCACGGTTCGACATCTCTTTCGCCAGGCTGCGGGTGAAGCCTTCTACCCCGGCCTTGGCGGCGCAGTAGTTGCCCTGGCCCGGGTTACCCATGCCAGCCACCACGGAACTGATGTTGATGATCCGACCCCAGCGCGCCTTGGCCATGCCACGCAGCACCGCCTTGCTGGTGCGGTAGACGCTGGACAGGTTGGTTTCCAGAACCGACGCCCAGTCGTCGTCCTTCATGCGCATCAGCAGGTTGTCGCGGGTGATCCCGGCGTTGTTGACCAGGATGTGGGGCGCACCGGATTTCTCGGTGATGGCCTTCAGGCCGGCATCGATGCTGCCTGGGTCGGCAACGTTCATCACGATGCCGTAGCCCTTCAGGCCGGCGGCCTTCAGATCGTTGGAGATGGTTTCGGCACCCTCGGGACTGGTGGCTGTGCCCACCACTTCGGCGCCCTGCTCGCCCAGTACCCGGGCGATGGCCTTGCCGATACCGCGCGTCGCACCGGTCACCAGTGCGGTTTTGCCTTCCAGAGACATGAAAAACTCCCTTTCGTTAGGACTGATCGAATGCGTCCAGCGCTTTCGCCAATGAATCCGGATCCTCGATGCTGTGCACCGGCAGGCCACGTTCAATGCGTTTGATCAAGCCAGCGAGCACCTTGCCGGTGCCGCATTCAACGGCAACCTCGACGCCGCTGCTGACCAGTGTACGTACCGAATCCGTCCACAGTACCGGCGAATAGAGCTGCTTCAGCAAATTGGCCTTGAGTGTATCGGAATCCGTTTCGGCACCGGCGTTAACATTTTGTATAACCGGTATGACAGCGTCATTAAAGCGCACGTCTTCCAGCGCTTCCGCCAGCTTTTCTGCGGCGCCTCTCATCAACGCACAGTGCGACGGCACACTGACCGGCAGCGGCATGGCCTTGCGCGCGCCCTTCTCTTTGCAGGCTTCGATGGCACGCTCCACCGCCGCGGCGGAACCGGCAATCACCACCTGACCCGGCGCGTTGAAGTTGACCGCAGCCACGACATCGCCCTGGGCCGCAGCCTCGCAGGCGGCGACCACATCGCCGTCGTCGAGGCCGAGAATGGCCGCCATCTTGCCTTCACCGGCAGGCACGGCATCCTGCATCAGTTCGCCGCGCAGGCGCACCAGTTGGACCGCGTCGACGAAGTCGAGGCTTTCCGCCGCCACCAGGGCACTGTACTCACCCAGGCTGTGACCGGCGACGAATGCAGGCTTGTGGCCACCGGCCACGAACCACTGACGCCAGAGGGCCACACTGGCTGTCAGCAGAGCCGGCTGGGTAACCATGGTTTGATTCAGTTCCTCCGCCGGGCCCTTCTGGCACAGGTGCCAGAGGTCGTAACCGAGCGCCTCGGAGGCCTCGGCGAAGGTTTCGCTAATGATGGGCCAGGCTTCGGCTGCTGCGGAGAGCATGCCAACAGACTGGGATCCTTGACCGGGAAAAATAAAGGCTGATTTCATAAGCGGGATCTTAACGTCATTGGAGGGTTACGGGAGATTAGCCAATAGTACAAGGTAGGCGATTTTCCCCGGAATACACGGCCAGTACCCGACAGACTTTAGTCGCGGTCGGTCAGAGCATCAGATCGTCTAGGCGCTCATTGATGCGTCGCGGCACTTCCAGCTCGACCTCGCGCACGGCCTGACGGATGGCCGCCAGCATCGCCCGCTCGTTGGCGTTGCCGTGACTTTTGATCACCACCCCCTGCAGGCCCAGCAGGCTGGCGCCATTGTGGCGAGACGGATCCATCAAACGCAGCAGGCGGCCGATGATAGGCCGAGCCAGCAGGCCAACGAATTTGCCATAGAGGGTACGGGTAAAGGACTGCTCCATCAGCTCGATCAGCAGGCCGGCGACGCCCTCACCGGTTTTCAGGGCGATGTTGCCGACGAAACCGTCACACACCACCACATCGGCGACGTCCCGGAACAGGTCACTGCCTTCGACATAACCGATGTAATTCAGGGTGTCGCACTGGGCCAGCATGTGGGACGCCAGCCGCACCTGCTCATTGCCCTTGATCTCCTCCTCGCCCACGTTCAGCAACGCCACCCGCGGGTCCGACTGGCGGGACACGGCCGAGGCCATGAGCGACCCCATCAGGGCATACTGGTACAGGTTTTCTGCGGTGGAATCGACGTTGGCACCGAGATCCAGCACGTGGCAGCGGCCACGCAGGGAAGGAATCAGTTTGGAAATGGCCGGCCGCTCGATGCCCGGGTACATCCGGATGATGGACCGGCCAAAGGCCATCAACGCTCCGGTGTTGCCGGCACTGACGCAACCCTGCGCCTCACCGTCACGGACCAGGCTGAGGGCAATGGCCATGGAGGAATTCTTCTTGTGCCTCAGGGCATGGGACGGGCGCTCGTTCATGCGCACCACATCCGCCGCTTCGACGATGCGAATCCGGGCATGCCCATCACGCAACAAAGCCTCGAGCTCACTCCGAATTCCCACCAGAACAAGACTCAAGGCTTCGTTTTCGCGTACCGCGTCCAGCGCCGCAGCAACCACTACGGACGCGCCGCGGTCGCCGCTCATGGCGTCAATCGCGATGGTGACCGGCTTCACCGTTTCTCCATCTGACACAGGGCGGCGCCTTCTAGCTACGAATTACTCGTCGCGTGCTTCTACGACCTGCTTGCCGCGGTAGAAGCCATCCGGAGACACGTGGTGACGACGATGAACTTCACCGGTGGTCGGATCGGTGGACAGAGCGGCGGCACTCAGCGCGTCGTGTGAACGGCGCATGCCACGCTTGGAACGGGTCTTACGGTTTTGCTGTACAGCCATGATTATGCTCCTGACCTGTTAACGTGAATAAACGTGTGTTCGATGTACTGCGCCGACTCCCAGCGGAGCCCGCACCTGCTTAATGTTTCGTCTTCTTGAGATCCGCCAGCACGCTGAACGGGTTCTCTTTTTGCGGCTCGTCCGGCTGCTCAGGTTCGCCGTCGGGCTCGTAGGCCTCGAGGTCTTCCCGTGCCGGACATTCGGCCCGCTCGTGCAACGGGAAGGCCGGCAGCACCAGCAACAACTCGTCTTCGACCAAGGACCAGAGGTCCGCGCTGAAATCGTCCGTCAGGAACGGCTCCAGCTCTTTCGGAAGATTCTGTGCCTGCTCGTCGCTGGTCACCAGACCCAGGGTAAATTCGGAATTCAAGACCGTCTGCATGGCACCCATGCAGCGCTGGCATTCCAGATCCACCGTGGCTTCCAGTTCACCCGAAACGATGCGGCGACGCTGGGCATCCTGGTAAAACGACAGCCTGACCCGACACACCGCCTGCTCGTCGACACCCAGAACCGCCTCCCGGAAACGACTCAGCGCGCCAAGGGGAATCTCACCCTCCAGCGTACTGTTCTGTTCCGCCAACCGGTATGGATCGACAGACTTGGGCAACTCGGCGTGTGACGCTTTTGACATAGGCGCGCAATTTTAGGGGCGCGGCCCTCTGGTGTCAAAGACTTCGTGGCGTTTTCACCAGGGGTTCCGCCGCAGATAGAGGTATTTTACGATAACGCCTGACCGGGAACATCCACCGTGGCCATCCCGAACGCACACGCACAGGACGCCGCAATGACTCAAACGCCGCTACTACTGGCCTCCTCCTCGCCCTATCGGCGGGAGCTCCTGGAGCGCCTGGGACTGCCATTCACCACCGCCAGCCCGGACATCGACGAGACCCCGCAGCCGGACGAAAGCGCCGAAGCGCTGGCCCTGCGCCTGGCCGGCAGCAAGGCCCAGGCCCTGGCGACGCAATACCCGGGACACTGGATCATCGGTTCCGATCAGGTCGCCTGCCTGCCCGACGGCACATTGCTGCACAAACCCGGCAACCACGAGCAGGCGGTGCACCAGCTGCAGCAGAGCAG